>NZ_JAHUWC010000050.1:0-390 GCF_019219185.1 Pseudomonas sp. PDM26
CCGGTGAAACACGGGTTGCTGCAACCCCGGAAACCATCAAGAAGCTGATCGGCCAGGGCCATAAGGTCACTGTCCAAAGCGGCGCCGGCGTGAATGCCAGCGTTGTCGACAGTGCCTATGCAGCGGCAGGCGCAACCATTGGCAGCGCCAATGACGCGTTTGCTGCAGAGCTGATTTTGAAGGTGGTCGCGCCCAGCGACAGCGAGCTGGCGCTGATCAAGAGCGGCACCGTCGTGGTGGGGATGCTCAACCCGTTCAGCAATGAAACCATCGCCAAGCTGGCCGAGTGCGGGATTACCGCCTTTGCCCTGGAGGCGGCGCCGCGCACCTCCCGCGCCCAGAGCCTGGATGTGCTGTCGTCGCAAGCCAACATCGCCGGTTACAAGGCCG
>NZ_JAHUWC010000051.1:0-375 GCF_019219185.1 Pseudomonas sp. PDM26
GCGAGTCGAGTTGTTCGCGCAAGAGGGTCAGTTGCGCCTGCACATCGGCGGGTTCGGCGTGGGCGGTTTGGGCGTCCGTGGACAGCTGTTGCAGTTGCTCGCCGGCCTGTTGCAGGCGGCCGACGGCGGCGGCCATGTCCAGCGTAGCGCCCTGCGCCTTGGGCTGGGCGTCGGCGCTGATGAACACGCCCTTGCCGCCTCTGATGGCGCCCCAGTCATCGGTGCGCAGCTCAAAGCCTTCGCCGCGTTTGGCCTTCTTCGCATCCACCAGATGCCCCAAATTGAGCTGGCTCTTGCCGCCGTATTCCGTGCTGAGCTTGACGTGCTCCTGCCCGCGCAAGTCCTCCATCCGCAGCTTGTTGTTGGCCGGCGTGC
>NZ_JAHUWC010000052.1:0-347 GCF_019219185.1 Pseudomonas sp. PDM26
GCACGCTGACCATCACCGGGTTCAACGCGGCGACCGGTGTCGTGAGCTACAGCTACACCCTGAATGACAACGAAGGGCACCCGACGGCCAACGGTGCCAACACCCTGCCCGAGCAGTTCGCCGTGACAGTGGTCGACGACAACGGCACCACCGCCACCGGTTCACTCGACGTCAACATCGTCGACGACCTGCCGGAGGGCGTGGACGACAACCATGCTTCGACAGCCTCGGAAACCCTGCTGACCCTCAGCGGCAATGTGTTGAGCAACGATGTGCAAGGCGCTGACCGCGTAACGCTCGGGGAAAACGCCGGGCCGATCACCCCCGGGACCTTCACCGGGACCTAC
>NZ_JAHUWC010000053.1:0-344 GCF_019219185.1 Pseudomonas sp. PDM26
GAGCTATGGCCCCGTATTTCTACAGGCGTTTCCCACACAAAATTGGTGGGTCTGGGCAGATTCGAACTGCCGACCTCACCCTTATCAGGGGTGCGCTCTAACCAACTGAGCTACAGACCCAATTTCGAGCTGCTAAGGCCGACCTCACCCTGCTCTTAACCACAGAGCATGGGGTGCGCTCTAACCAACTAAGCTACAACCCAAAAGGCTGCTTCTATATCGTCTTCTTCAATGAATCAAGCAATTCGTGTGGGAGCTCATGGAGCAGCTGAGTCGTCGATTAAGGAGGTGATCCAGCCGCAGGTTCCCCTACGGCTACCTTGTTACGACTTCACCCCAGTCAT
>NZ_JAHUWC010000054.1:0-343 GCF_019219185.1 Pseudomonas sp. PDM26
CGCGCTCGAAATTGGGTCTGTAGCTCAGTTGGTTAGAGCGCACCCCTGATAAGGGTGAGGTCGGCAGTTCGAATCTGCCCAGACCCACCAATTTTGTATGGGGCCATAGCTCAGCTGGGAGAGCGCCTGCCTTGCACGCAGGAGGTCAACGGTTCGATCCCGTTTGGCTCCACCATTAACTGCTTCGAAACGTTTGAGAGTTTAGAAATGAATATTCCGCTGTGAATATTGATTTCTAGTCTTTTGATTAGATCGTTCTTTAAAAATTTGGGTATGTGATAGAAAGATAGACTGAACGTTACTTTCACTGGTAACGGATCAGGCTAAGGTAAAATTTGTGAGT
>NZ_JAHUWC010000055.1:0-342 GCF_019219185.1 Pseudomonas sp. PDM26
CAATGAGTTACGCAGTTTTCGGCAGCAAGTTGCTTCAGGTCATCGAAGCCAAAAGGAAGTTGAAAAAGAGGTGTTGACAGCAGCGTGTAACGCTGTAGAATTCGCCTCCCGCTGATGAGAGATCTGAAGCGCAAGTGGTTGAAGTTGAAAAGGAAACTTGGAAAACTTCAGAAAATAATCACTTGACAGCAAATGAGGCTGCTGTAAAATGCGCGCCTCGGTTGAGACGAAAGCTCTTAACCAACCGCTCTTTAACAACTGAATCAAGCAATTCGTGTGGGTGCTTGTGGAGTCAGACTGCTAGTCAACAGATTATCAGCATCACAAGTTACTCCGCGAGAA
>NZ_JAHUWC010000056.1:0-341 GCF_019219185.1 Pseudomonas sp. PDM26
GCTAGTCTAACCTTCGGGAGGACGGTTACCACGGTGTGATTCATGACTGGGGTGAAGTCGTAACAAGGTAGCCGTAGGGGAACCTGCGGCTGGATCACCTCCTTAATCGACGACTCAGCTGCTCCATAAGTTCCCACACGAATTGCTTGATTCATTGAAGAAGACGATAGAAGCAGCTTTAAGCTCCAAGCTGATAGCTCCAAGCTAACAGTTACGCGCTCGAAATTGGGTCTGTAGCTCAGTTGGTTAGAGCGCACCCCTGATAAGGGTGAGGTCGGCAGTTCGAATCTGCCCAGACCCACCAATTTTGTATGGGGCCATAGCTCAGCTGGGAGAGCGCC
>NZ_JAHUWC010000057.1:0-340 GCF_019219185.1 Pseudomonas sp. PDM26
TTCATGACTGGGGTGAAGTCGTAACAAGGTAGCCGTAGGGGAACCTGCGGCTGGATCACCTCCTTAATCGACGACTCAGCTGCTCCATGAGCTCCCACACGAATTGCTTGATTCATTGAAGAAGACGGGGGCCAGCCTTTAAGGTGGTTTGCTTCGTTAGAGTTTAGAAATGAATATTCCAGTGTGAATATTGATTTCTAGTCTTTGACTAGTTCGTTCTTTAAAAATTTGGGTATGTGATAGAAAGATAGACTGAACGTTACTTTCACTGGTAACGGATCAGGCTAAGGTAAAATTTGTGAGTAATTGCGAATTTTCGGCGAATGTCGTCTTCACAGTA
>NZ_JAHUWC010000058.1:0-326 GCF_019219185.1 Pseudomonas sp. PDM26
AGCGGCAATGTGTTGAGCAACGATGTGCAAGGCGCCGACCGCGTAACGCTCGGGGAAAACGCCGGGCCGATCACCCCCGGGACCTTCACCGGGACCTACGGCACCCTGGTGCTGAATGCCAACGGCAGCTACACCTACACCCTCAACACCAGCGATGCCGATTTCAAGGCCCTGCACGGCGGTGGCGACAGTACCGAGACCTTCAGCTACACCCTCACCGATGCGGACGGCGACAGCAGCACGGCGAATCTGGTGCTGCAGATCCACAACAACGATGACTCGGTGACGGTCGGCGGTTTGAACGTTGGCGGCGGCGAGCTGACCGT
>NZ_JAHUWC010000059.1:0-324 GCF_019219185.1 Pseudomonas sp. PDM26
TGCCCACGTCCGCGAGCAGACGGCTGATGAAGTCCAGGTCGCTTTCGTTGTACTGCATCACCTGGTCGCGCCGTGGGTACTCGCGTTTGAGCGTGAAGCGGAAGTCCCCGGGGACGAAGTCGTGACGATTGACCAGGATGCTCCTGACGATCTCCGGCACCGATTGATTCTGGTAGATGCGCGTTTGCTGGCCGCGAGCGAGCAGCGCCAGGCGCGGTTGCAGGGTGACTTCATAACGGGCTTCGTCGACCGAGCCGGACAGGCGCTGGCAGCTGGTGATCCGGCCGTACAGGGTGCGCAGGGGTGTGGGCGGTTTGGGCGCTT
>NZ_JAHUWC010000005.1:0-408365 GCF_019219185.1 Pseudomonas sp. PDM26
CTGTACCGGAACCGTCGGTGACGGTGTAGATCACGGTCGGTACCGCGCCGTTGTAGTTGGCGGCCGGCGTGAAGGTGTAGGCGCCGTTCGCCGCGATCACCAAGGTGCCGACGTTGGCGATGGTCGCGGTCTGGCCGGCGTTGAACGTGCCAGTCACACCGTCGATGCTGAAGTTGACCACGCTGACCGGGCCGTCGACGCTCGAGGTGCCGCTGAGGACGCTGCCGCTCACCGGGGCATCTTCAGCGGTGGTCACACGTTCGCTGGCGTCGATGAAGCTGTCGTCGACCGGGGTGACACTGATGTTCAGGGTCGAGGTGACATTGCTGCCGGAGCCGTCGGTGACGGTGTAGCTCACGGTCGGCACCGCGCCGTTGTAATTGGCGTCCGGGGTAAAGGTGTAGGCGCCGTTGGCGCCGATCACCAGGGTGCCGACGTTGGCGATGGTCGCGGTCTGGCCGGCATTGAACGTGCCGGTCACACCGTCGATGCTGAAGTTGACCACGCTGACCGGGCCGTCGACGCTCGAGGTCCCAGTAAGGACGCTGCCGCTCACGGCGGTGTCTTCCTGAGTGGAGACCGTTTCGCTGACGTCGGTGAAGCTGTCGTCGACCGGGGTGACGTCGATGTTCAAGGTCGACGTGACGTTGCTGCCGGACCCGTCGGTGACGGTGTAGCTCACCGTCGGCACCGCGCCGTTGTAATTGGCGTCCGGGGTAAAGGTGTAGGCGCCGTTAGTGCCGATCACCAAGGTGCCGACGTTGGTGATGGTCGCGGTCTGGCCGGCGTTGAACGTGCCAGTCACACCGTCGATGCTGAAGTTGACCACGCTGACCGGGCCGTCGACGCTCGAAGTCCCAGTAAGGACGCTGCCGCTCACGGCGGTGTCTTCCTGAGTGGAGACCGTTTCGCTGACGTCGGTGAAGCTGTCGTCGACCGGGGTGATGTCGATGTTCAGGGTGGAGGTGACATTGCTGCCGTCACCGTCGGTGACGGTGTAGCTCACGGTCGGCACCGCGCCGTTGTAATTGGCGTCCGGGGTAAAGGTGTAGGCGCCATTCGCCCCGATCACCAGGGTGCCGACATTGGCAATGGTCGCGGCCTGGCCGGCGGCGAAGGTGCCAGTCACACCGTCGATGGTGAAGCTGACCACGCTCAGGGCGTTGTCGATGTCGCTGTCGTTGCTCAGTACGTTGCCGGTTGCGGTGGTGTCTTCTGCAATGATCTGGCTGTCGGCAGTCAAAATGCTCGGATCATCGACCGCTGTCACGGTGAGATCCAGCGTGCTGCTCGAGCCGGTGTTGGTGGTGTACGTGACTTGCGGTACGGCACCGTTGTAGTTGGCGTCCGGCGTAAAGGTGTAGTTGCCGTTGGCATCGATGGTCAACGTACCGACGCCGACGATGGTTGCTATCTGGCCAGCGGTGAAACTGCCGGTCACGCCGGCGATGGTGAAACCGGTGACGCTGAGCGGCGTGCTGGCATCGCTATCGTTGCTCAGTACATTGCCCGTCGCGACGCTGTCTTCGGTCAGCGTGCCAGTATCCGCATTCAGTACGCTCGCAGCGGTGGCGGTCGTGAGAGTCGTGAGGGTCTGGTTGCCGATATCGAGGGTCGTGGGGGTGACAGTGGCAGCAGGGCCGTCGGTCGGGAAGCCAATGGTCGGATCGACGCGACCAGCCGTAGCGTCGAGCATCACGAAGCTGTGACCGCCACCGGCGACACCACCAGAGCCCGCCGCCGTCGGCCCCGCAGCGGTGGCTTCAAGGTCCTTGGTCGGGTCGGCACCGGCGACAATGGCTTGTTGCAGCTCTTCTACCGATGGTGCGGCTTGCGCAGTGGCGGCTGCCAGATCAGTGCCGGAGTCCGGGGCGTCAGCGCTCCACTGAGTGTCACGGCCCAGATCGAGGGTGCGGCCATCGGCCAGTTCCAGGGACACGGCACCAGAAAGGCCAGTGTCGATCCGGTCACCGGCGAACAGTTTGTCGCCTTCAACGAGAACACGGCGGACGCCCTCTGGGGACACCACGAAAACCTGACCGACAATGCTTTTGACGATGGCAACAACACTGCTCATTGAAGACTCTCCGGGGTGTCACGTTCAGTTGACTTCCATAGACCTGATGGCGATTGCGCCGACCAGTCTGGACGTACATTGCAAAAAGGGTGCACAAGTTTGACGCAAAAATACGCCAATAATTTGGCTAGAATTTTTCGTTATTAACTTTATGCCAAACTATTGACCTTCTTGGAGCCATCCTAAACAATCGCCCCAGTAATGTCACATTGATATTTCAGTGGTGACCGGTCCTCGGCATGTGCTCCAGTTCCGCTTTTGAACTTTCCGACATACGGTCATTCCGCTCGCGATCTTCCAACGCAGCACGTTCTTTTGCTGTGATTCAAGACAAGAAGTTCTGGGAAATTCCTACAATGCGTTCGCCTTTGTTCATGGCTCTACCTTTCGTCCTCGCCGCGTCTTTCGTCCAGGCGCAGTCCTTGCCAGACGCCATGCAACAAGCGCTGGATGTCCATCCGGAGGTCCAGGCAGGCGTCAACAGCCGATTGGCTGCGGACTACCAGTTGAAGGCTGCGAAAGGTGGATACCTGCCACGGGTCGACCTGCTGGGTGGTTACGGTCGTGAAGGCACCGACAGCGTGACTACACGCACGGACAGCAGCGGCAACAAGCACTGGGAAACCCTGAATCGCAGTGAGTCCAGTTTGCGTCTGACCCAAATGGTTTTTGACGGTTTTGCGACGTCCAGCGAAGTGGGGCGTCAACAAGCCGCCGTCAACTCCCGCGCCTACTCGCTGCTGAGTACTTCCGAGCGTACCGGGCTGACCGTGGCGCAGGTTTATCTCGACGTGCTGACCCGTCGCGAATTCGTGCGTCTGGCCGAGGACAACCTCAAGAGCCACCAACGCATTTACGACCAGATCCAGCTGCGCACCCAGCGCGGTGTCGGCAGCGGCGCCGACCTCGATCAGGCGGAAGCGCGGATGGCCCAGGCGCGCAACAACCTGATCACCGAGCAGACCAACCTGGCTGACGCCGAAACCAACTACCTCTCCGCTGTCGGCCAGATGCCCGATCAACTGGAGCGTCCGGCGAGTTTCATGGCGCTGATGCCGGCCAACCTGAATGAAGCCCGTGCGCAGATGCTGGAAAACAGCCCGATCCTGCGCTCGGCCGAATCCGATATCGCCGCCGCCGAGAAGCAGTACGACACGGCCAAGTCGACCTTCTACCCACGCGTCGATGCTGAATTGGGTCGCAGCGCAGACAACGATATTGATGGCCAGAACGGCCACAACAACGAATGGCAAGCCATGCTGCGCATGCGTTTCAACCTGTATTCCGGCGGCAGCAACAAGGCCGATCTGGAATCCAAGTCCTACCTGTCCAACCAGGCGCTGGACATCCGCAACAACGCCCTGCGCCAATTGAATGAAGAGCTGGGCCTGGCCTGGAATGCCCTGAACAATGCCAATGCGCAGGTGCCGATCGCCCAGCAATACGTCGACCACAGCACCGCTGTGCGTACCGCTTATCAGCGTCAGTTCAGCCTTGGCGAGCGCACCCTGCTCGATTTGCTCGACAGTGAGAACGAACTGTTTACCTCCTCTCGTCGTCTGGCGGAGATCAGGAACACTCAGTTATTTACTCAGTACCGTATCAAGGCGACCATGGGCGAATTGCTCAAAAGCCAGGGAGTGGTCGCACCATTGGCATCCGTTGTGCAGAACGACGTGAAGCCCAAGGTTCAATTGCCCGGTATGAATTGAGCCGGACCTTCGTTGTTCAATTGTTAGCCAAGAGTGCCGAGCGTGGAATCAGAAGTCAGTCGGGTTCAACTCATTCATGATCCGCGCGCGTTGCATGACGATCCGTTGCTGGATGGTCTGCTCGCTCTTTGCATGCTGCACCAGAAGCCGGCCAGCGCGGCAATGCTGACCACCGGCCTGCCGCTGCCCGAGCAGCGCCTGAGTGTCGACTTGCTGCCTCGCGCGGCCGCTCGCGCGGGGCTGCAAGGTCGGGTGCTGCAGCGCAAGCTGGGGGATATTCCGGCGATTGCCATGCCGGCATTGCTGCTGCTCAAGGACGGTCGCAGTGCCGTCCTGCTCGGCTGGCAAGGCGAAGATCAGGCGCGGGTGCTGCTCAGCGAAAGCGATGGCGGTGAGTCCCTGGTCACTCGCGAACTGCTTGCCGACGACTACACCGGCAAGGTCTTTTTCGCTCAGCCCCAGCATAAATTCGACGTCAACCACGGCACGCTGATTCCGCGTGCGCGCTCGTGGTTTCGCGACACCCTCAAGCGTTCGCGCTGGTTGTATGTCGACGCCATCGCCGCCAGTTTTCTGATCAACATCATTGCCATGGCTGCGCCGTTGTTCGTGATGAACGTCTACGACCGCGTTGTGCCGAACCAGGCCGAAGCAACGCTCTGGGTGCTGGCACTCGGCATCACGGGCGCCTACCTCTTCGACCTGATCCTGAAAAGCCTGCGCAGCCTGTGCCTGGATCTGGCCGGCAAGAAAACCGATCTGATCATCTCGGCCACGCTGTTCGAGCGCATCGTCGGCATGGCCATGAAATACCGGCCGGCGCGGGTCGGCAGCTTTGCCCAGAACATCCATGAGTTCCAGAGCCTGCGGGACTTCCTCGCCTCGCTGACACTGACCAGCCTGATCGACCTGCCGTTCACGATTCTGATTTTCATCGTCATCGCGATCCTTGGCGGGCACCTGGTGTGGATTCCGGTGTTGGCATTCCCGATCGCCCTGGCCATCGGCTACGCCTTGCAGAAACCCCTGGTGGCGACCATGGAACGGACCATGGCGCTGGGGGCCGAGCGTCAGTCGAGCCTGATCGAAACCCTGGCCGGCCTGGATGCGGTGAAGGTCAACAACGCCGAAAGCGAGCGCCAGTACCAGTGGGAACAGACCATCGGCACCCTCAGTCGTCTTGAGTTGCGGGTGAAAATGCTGTCCGGCCTGGCGATGAACATCACCTTGCTGATCCAGCAACTGGCCGGGGTGATCATGATCGTCTTCGGCGTGTACCAGATCATCGACGGTCACCTGAGCATGGGCGGTCTGATTGCCTGCTACATGCTCAGTGGCCGAGCGCTCAGCCCGCTGGCGTCACTGTCCGGGTTGTTGACCCGCTATCAGCAGGCAAGGGTGACCATGACCTCGGTCGACCAGATGATGGAGCTGCCTCAGGAGCGCAATTTCGAAGAGCGTCCGCTCAGCCGCAAGGTGCTGCAAGGCGGCATTGAGTGCCGCCAGCTCAACTTCACCTACCCGCAACAGCAGAACCTGGCGCTGAAGAACATCAACCTGTCGATTCGTCCCGGCGAGAAGGTCGGCATCATTGGTCGAAGCGGCTCGGGCAAGAGCTCGCTGGCGAAACTGCTGGTGGGGCTGTATCAGCCGGATGATGGCTCGTTGTTGGTCGATGGTGTGGATATTCGCCAGATCGACGTCAGCGAGCTGCGCTACAACATCGGCTACGTGCCCCAGGACATTCAGTTGCTCGCCGGCACCTTGCGCGACAACCTGATTTCCGGTGCGCGGTATGTCGAGGACGAACTGGTGTTGCAAGCGGCAGAGCTGGCCGGCGTCCACGAATACGCGCGCCTGCATCCGCAGGGTTATGAGCTGCAAGTGGGCGAGCGCGGGCAGAACCTTTCCGGTGGTCAACGGCAGAACGTCGCCCTGGCCCGTGCGCTGTTGCTCAATCCGCCGATCCTGCTACTCGACGAGCCGACCAGCGCCATGGACAACACCGGCGAAGAACGCCTCAAGCAGCGCCTGGCAGCGGTGATCGAAAACAAGACCATGGTGCTGGTGACGCACCGGGCATCGCTATTGTCGCTGGTCGATCGACTGATCGTGATCGACCGCGGGCAGATACTCGCCGACGGCCCGAAAGCCGCGGTGATGGAAGCGTTGAAGAAGGGGCAGATCAGTGTTGCTTAAGTCGGGTAAGGATTCGATCCGTCGCTACTTCAAAGGCACTGCTTCGCTGCAGGGCCAGCCGCTGCCGGAGGTCAACAAGGCGCTGATCGAGGATGCGCCCCGGGTAGTGCGGTTGACGATCTGGGCGATCATCGCTTTCTTTGTATTCCTGATGCTCTGGGCCAACTTCGCGGTCATCGACGAAGTGACCAAGGGCGATGGCAAGGCGATTCCATCGTCGAAGATCCAGAAAATCCAGAACCTCGAGGGTGGCATCGTTGCCGAGCTGTTCGTCAAGGAAGGCCAGATAGTCGAGGCCGGCGCACCGCTGATTCGCCTGGACGACACGCGATTTGCTTCGAACGTCGGTGAAACCGAGGCCGATCGATTGTCGATGCTGTTGCGGGTCGAACGCCTGAGCGCCGAGGTCGAAGATCGCCCGCTGAACTTCCCCGAAGATGTACTCAAGGCCGTGCCGGGTCAGGCCAAGAACGAAGAGTCGCTCTATATAAGCCGCCGCCAACAGTTGCACGACGAGATTGGCGGCTTGCAGGAGCAACTGATCCAGCGCCAGCAGGAACTGCGCGAATTCACTTCCAAGCAGGCGCAGTATCGCCAGCAATTGGGCTTCCAGCGTCAGGAAATCAGCATGTCCGAGCCGTTGGTGGCCCAGGGCGCGGTATCGCCGGTGGAGGTTTTGCGCCTCAGGCGTGCCGAAGCCGAGACCCGTGGTCAGCTCGACGCCACCACCCTGGCCATTCCGCGTGCCGAATCGGCAATCAAGGAAGTGCAGCGCAAGGTCGATGAAACCCGTGGCAAATTCCGTAGTGAAGCCCTGACCCAACTCAACGAAGCACGCACCGACCTGAACAAGGCCCAGGCCACCGGCAAGGCCCTGGAAGACCGGGTCAGCCGGACGCTGGTCACTTCGCCGGTGCGGGGTATCGTCAACAAGTTGCTGGTCAATACCATTGGCGGGGTTATCCAGCCAGGCAGCGACATGGTGGAAATCGTGCCGCTGGACGACACCTTGCTGGTCGAGGCGAAGATCCGCCCGCAAGACATCGCGTTCCTGCATCCGGGGCAGGAAGCGACGGTGAAATTCACCGCCTATGACTACACCATCTACGGCGGGCTGAAGGCCAGGCTCGAGCAGATCGGCGCCGACACCATCACCGACGAAGACAAGAAAACCACCTACTACATCATCAAGCTGCGCACCGACCGCAGCCACTTGGGCACCGATGAAAAGCCGTTGCTGATCATTCCGGGGATGGTGGCTTCCGTGGACATCATCACCGGCAAGAAGACCGTGCTCAGCTACCTGCTCAAGCCGATCATCCGCGCACGGGCCGAGGCGTTGCACGAGCGCTGATACGTCATCGAGGCTGATGACCCCATCGCGAGCAGGCTCGCTCCCACATGGATTTTTGCTGGAACACAATTTTGTGCCCAACGGAGAACCCCTGTAGGAGCGAGCCTGCTCGCGATGGCGTCCGCCAAAACACCACAACCCTGTCAGAAAGTGACAAATAACGTCACACCACGATTCCCCCATCTCCTTAGCAATCGCCATATCGTTATTCGCTAACGGTATTTAAAATTCAATTCTTATATCTATAAAGTCAACCTCCTGCGTACCTGCCGACCAATCGGCGCGCCGCACGACACGAACCAACACGGGATCTCCGTGAGTTTCTGATCGACGCGCGCGCCTTTGAGCGTGCCGTGCGTGGGAGTGATTTATGTCTGCAGCTTCAGCTTCGCCAAGCATCGCGCCACAGTTCTTTGAAATCCGCCCGTTCAGCGGTGCGGTGGGCGCCGAAATCATCGGTCTCGACCTGTCCCGTCCGATCAATGACCAGGACTTCGCACGCATTCACCGCGCGCATCTGGACCATCATGTGGTGGTGTTCCGCGACCAGCGCATCACCCCCGAACAGCACATCGATTTCAGCCGTCGCTTTGGCGTGTTGCAGATCCACGTGCTCAAGCAGTTCCTGCTGGCGGGGCATCCGGAAATCCTCATCGTTTCCAACATCGTCGAGAACGGCCAGAACATCGGCCTCGGTGATGCCGGGAAGTTCTGGCACTCCGATCTTTCTTATAAGGAGCTACCGAGCCTGGGTTCGATGCTGCATGCCCAAGAGCTGCCAGCGGAGGGCGGCGACACGTTGTTCGCCGACATGCACAAAGCCTGGGACAACCTGCCGCTCGCGCTACGTAAAGCGGTGGAAGGTCGCTCGGCGGAGCACTCCTACACGGCGCGTTACAGCGAAACAAAATTCGAAGGCAACTGGCGCCCGACCCTGACCCCGGAGCAGCTCGCCCAGGTCGCCGAAGTGGTGCACCCGGTCGTGCGCACCCATCCGGAAAACGGCCGCAAGGCGCTGTTTGTCAGCGAAGGGTTCACCACCCGCATCGTTGGCCTGCCAGAAGACGAGAGCCAGCAACTGCTGACCGAGCTCTACGCCCACAGCGTGCTGCCGCAAAACATCTACCGCCATCAATGGCAGCCCCATGACCTGGTGTTCTGGGATAACCGTTCGCTGATCCACCTCGCCGCCGGATGCCCCAGCCATCTGCGCCGCAAGCTGTATCGCACCACCATCCAGGGCGACGCGCCTTTCTGATTTGTCGGAGATTTGATCATGTCCAAACGTCTTCCATTCGCACCGCTGGCCGCCGCCATCGGCCTGGGTTTCAGCCTGATTGCCGGCAGCCTGGTGGCGCCGACCGTGGCCCACGCCGAAGGTGAAATCCGCATCGCCGAACAGTTCGGCATCGTCTACCTGCTGCTCAATGTGGTGCGCGATCAGAACCTGATCGAGAAATACGGCAAGCAGGAAGGTATCGACATCAAGGTCGACTGGACTCAGCTCTCGGGTGGCGCGGCGGTCAACGATGCGTTGCTCGCAGGCTCGATCGACATTGCCGGCGCAGGTGTCGGTCCGTTGTTGACGATCTGGGACCGCACCCATGGCAAGCAGAACGTCAAGGCCGTGGCTTCCCTGGGCAACTTTCCGTACTACCTGGTGAGCAATAACCCCAAGGTCAAGACCATCGCCGACTTCACTGAGAAGGACCGCATTGCGGTGCCGGCGGTGGGCGTGTCGGTGCAGTCGCGCTTCCTGCAATACGCGGCGGCCAAGCAGTGGGGTGACAAGGACTTCAATCGCCTCGACAAGTACACCATCGCCGTTCCACATCCTGATGCCACGGCTGCGCTGGTGGCCGGCGGCACCGAGCTGAGCGGGCACTTTTCCAACCCGCCGTTCCAGGATCAGGAACTGGCCAATCCCAACGTGCACGTGGTGCTGAACACCTATGACCTGCTCGGTCCGAACTCGCCGACGGTGCTGTTCGCCACCGAGAAATTCCGCGACGAGAACCCGAAAACCTACAAGGCATTCATTGATGCGCTGACCGAAGCGGCCGCGTTTGCCCAGCACGACAAAGGCGCGGCGGCGGACACTTATATCCGCGTTACCAAGGCCAAGATCGACCGCGCCGCGTTGCTGAAAATCATCGACAACCCGCAGTTCGAATTCAGCGTCACGCCGAAAAACACTTACCCGCTGGCCGAGTTCCTTTACCGCGTCGGTGCGATCAAAAACAAACCGGATTCGTGGAAGGACTACTTCTTCCAGGATGCCAAGCCGCTGCAGGGGAGCTGACCGAAATGAATGCCCCTTTGCAAGGCCACACGGTCAGCAAATCGATCGCGGCAGCCCAGGCGCTGTTGTCGGTCGATAACGTCAGCCTCGAATACCGCACGCCGCAGCGTGTGGTGCGGGCGACCCATCAAGTCAGTTTCGAGATCGATCCGGCGGACCGTTTTGTCCTGCTCGGACCGTCCGGTTGCGGCAAGTCGACGTTGCTCAAGGCAGCGGCTGGATTCATCCAGCCCGTGGAAGGCGAGATCCGTCTGCAAGGCCAGCGCGTCGATGCGCCGGGGCCGGACCGGATCGTGGTGTTCCAGGAGTTCGACCAACTGCCGCCGTGGAAAACCGTGAAGCAGAACGTGATGTTTCCGCTGCTGGCCTCGCAAACCCTCAAGCGCAAAGAGGCTGAAGAGCGGGCGTTACACTACCTGGAGAAGGTCGGTCTGGCGGCGTTTGCCGATGCTTATCCGCATACCCTGTCGGGCGGGATGAAGGCGCGGGTTGCGATTGCCCGGGCACTGGCGATGCAGCCGAAAATCCTCCTCATGGACGAACCCTTCGCCGCCCTCGATGCCCTGACCCGACGCAAGATGCAGGAAGAATTATTGCTGCTCTGGGAGGAAGTGCGTTTCACGCTGCTGTTCGTCACGCACTCCATCGAAGAGGCGCTGGTGCTGGGCAACCGCATCCTGTTGCTGTCTGCGCATCCGGGGCGGGTGCGGGCGGAGGTCCACAGCCATCAATACGATTTGCACAGCCTCAGCGGCGTGGCGTTCCAGGAATCAGCGCGGCGCATCCACCGGCTGTTGTTCGACGAAGGCCAGCCGACCCAAGCCGATCATGAACTGGATTTCGCCGACATCCGCATCGCTTATTGAGCCAGTTGAGAGGAGGGCCCGATGAGCCATTTATCATCCCCGCGTGAAGAGTTCGAAACGGTTTTGCGGCCACTGACCAGCGTGCGGCTGGAGCGTGAATTACCCCTCGGCCAACGTCTGTGGCAACAGAGCTGGCTACGTAAGAGCCTGATCCTGATTTTGCTCGCCGTGCTTTGGGAAGCGGTTGCCCGGTATCAGAACAACGACCTGCTGCTGCCGAGCTTTGTGCAAACCGCACACGCGTTGTACGACGGCCTGCTCAGCGGTGAATTGCTGGGCAAGGTGTGGATTTCCCTGGTGGTGTTGCTCAAGGGTTACCTGATCGGCATCGTCCTGGCGTTTGCCCTGACCACGCTGGCGGTGTCGACGCAATTGGGTCGTGATCTGCTCAGTACCCTGACCTCGATGTTCAACCCCTTGCCGGCCATCGCCCTGCTGCCGCTGGCGCTGCTGTGGTTTGGACTGGGCCAGAACAGCCTGATTTTCGTGCTGGTGCATTCGGTGCTCTGGGTGCTGGCGCTGAACACCTACGCCGGCTTCCTCGGCGTCTCGGAAACCCTGCGCATGGCCGGGCGCAACTACGGCCTCAAGGGCATGCGTTTCGTGCTGTTCATCCTGATCCCGGCAGCACTGCCGTCGATCCTCGCCGGGCTGAAAATCGGCTGGGCGTTTGCCTGGCGTACGTTGATTGCTGCTGAGCTGGTGTTTGGTGCGACCAGTGGGAAGGGCGGGCTAGGGTGGTACATCTTTCAGAACCGCAATGAGCTGTATACCGACAGGGTGTTTGCCGGGTTGGCGGTGGTGATTCTGATTGGGTTGCTGGTGGAGAACCTGGTGTTTGATTCTTTGGAGCGGGTGACGGTGAAACGGTGGGGGATGGTTCGGTGATGTTTGCTAGCATTGCGTCTGAGTCAGCCCTGATCAGACACGAGTGCTCGCAATGCAATTGCCAGACATGAACCTGTTGGTCGCCCTCGACGCCTTGCTCGACGAGGGCAGTGTGGTGGGCGCCGCGCGGCGGATGAACCTGAGTCCGGCGGCGATGAGCCGGACGTTGACGCGCATCCGCGAAGCCATTGGCGATCCGATTTTGGTGCGCGCCGGGCGTGGCCTGGTGCCGACCCCCAAGGCGCTGGAATTGCGCGAGCAGGTGCGCAGTGTGGTGGAGCAGGCCGGTTTGCTGTTTCGCTCGGCTGATGCGGTGGAACTGAGTTCGTTGCGGCGGCGTTTCAGTATTAGGGCCAACGACTTTTTTGTCGGCGTTTACGGCGGCAAGCTGTTCGACACCCTTGACCGACAGGCACCGCACTGTGAATTGCGTTTCGTACCCGAAGGCGATGGCGATGATGAGGCGTTGCGCGAAGGGCGGATCGATTTGAGCATCAGTAACACCCGTCCGCTGACGCCGGAAGTGAAAGTCCAGAACCTGTTTTCCACCCACTTCGTCGGCCTGGTGCGTGAGGATCACCCGCTGTTGGACGAAGAGATCACGGCAGAGCGCTATGCCGGTTATTCCCATATCAGCATGTCCCGGCGTGGCATTGCCCGTGGGCCCATCGATACCGCGCTCAATGCCCTGGGGCTGGAGCGGCGGGTGGCGGTGATCGCGCCCAGTTTTCATGCGGCGATGTTCGCCTTGCCCGATTCCGACCTGATTCTGCCGGTACCCAAGGAAGCCTTGCTGAGTGTGCGGCGGCTGGGGTTGAAACTGCGCTCGTTTGACCTGCCCATCCCGTTGCCGACCTTGATGCTGACCCAGGCCTGGCACCCACGCTTCGACAAGGATCCGGCACATCGCTGGTTGCGCGAAACGCTCAAGGCTTGTTGCGACGAAACCTGGCTGGCTGCGCAGCCGGACTGAGGTGAACGCAATTTCCCCCCTGTAGGAGCGAGCTTGCTCGCGAAAAACGTCTGAACGACACGATCAATCAGTCAGCACGCGTTATCGTTGGCGTCCATCGCGAGCAAGCTCGCTCCTACAGGGGCAGGGGGTTGTATCGTTGCGTGTGGCGCACTTATAACCTGCCAATAAGTTGATTTTCGTCAGGCATTACGCTTCCTAGAATGCTTCGGTCTTTCCACGCCGGAGCTTGCAATACATGACTTCCCTCACGGCCCCGGTACCCGTCGCTGCGACCGGCCCGACAGCTTCACCACAGATCTTCGGCCCGCGAATCATCATCGGCCTGGTGGGCGTGCTGCTGGCGGTGCTGGTGTCGGGCCTGAACGAGATGGTGACCAAAGTCGCCCTGGCCGACATCCGCGGTGCGTTGGCCATCGGCTACGACGAAGGCACCTGGCTGGTCGCCTGTTACACCGCGACTTCCGTGGCGGCCATGGCCTTCGCGCCGTGGTGCGCGGTGACGTTCTCGTTGCGGCGTTTCACCCTGTGGGCCATCGGCCTGTTCACCCTGTTGGGTGTGTTGTGCCCGTTCGCCCCGAATTACGAAAGCCTGTTGTTGCTGCGCACCTTGCAAGGCCTGGCGGGTGGCGCATTGCCGCCCATGCTGATGACCGTGGCCCTGCGGTTTCTGCCGGCCAATGTGAAGTTGTATGGCCTGGCCGGTTATGCCCTGACGGCGACGTTCGGCCCTGGCCTGGGCACGCCATTGGCCGGGATGTGGACCGAATATGTCGGCTGGCAATGGACCTTCTGGCAAATCATCGCGCCGTGCCTGATTGCCATGGCCGCGGTGGCGTATGGCTTACCCCGGGACCCGCTGCGTCTGGAACGCTTCAAGTCCTTCAACTGGCGCGGTGTGCTGCTGGGTTTTCCCGCCATCTGCATGCTGGTGATCGGCATCTTGCAGGGCAATCGCCTGGACTGGTTCGAGTCGAACCTGATCTGCGGATTGCTCGGCGGCGGGCTGTTGCTGCTGGTGCTGTTCTTGACCGGCGAGTGGTCGCAGCCGATGCCGTTTTTCAAGATGCAGATGCTCGGCATCCGTAACCTGTCTTTCGCCCTGCTGACCCTGGCGGGCGTGCTGGTGGTGTTGCAGGCGGTGATCATAATTCCGTCCAGCTACCTGGCGCAGGTCCAGGGTTATCGTCCGATGCAGACCGCGCCGATCATGCTGCTGGCGGCGCTGCCGCAATTGATTGCGCTGCCGTTGGTGGCGGCGCTGTGCAACTTTCGCTGGGTCGATTGCCGCTGGGTGTTGGGCCTTGGCCTGAGCATGCTGGCGCTGTCGTGCGTCGGCGGTTCGCAACTGACGTCCGCGTGGATTCGCGACGATTTCTATGTGCTGCAATGGCTGCAGATTTTCGGTCAGCCCATGGCGGTGTTGCCGCTGCTGATGCTGTCCACCGGCAGCATCAGCCCGATGCAAGGGCCGTTTGCATCGGCCTGGTTCAACACCGTCAAAGGCCTGTCGGCGGTCATCGCAACCGGGGTGATCGAAGCGCTGACCACGGCACGTCTGCATTTTCACTCGACCATGCTAGTCGACCGCCTCGGCAACTCGCCGCTGGTCGAGCACGACAGCGCAAGCCTCGCTCATCGTTTGCATGAGCAGGCGGTGGTGCTCACTTCCTCTGATCTTTACCTGTGCATGGCCGGTATCGCCGTAACTTTGATCCTGCTGATTTTCTGGCTGCCAACGCGGATCTATCCGCCGCGCGCACCGACCTGAATGCTCCACTGATACAGAAGGTTTTTATGAACACTCAAGCAAAGCAGAAAGTCGCGGTGGCCGTGGTCGCCGCGTTGGCCGTCGGCGTGTTGCTGTACCTGACGATGCCCGGCCTGTTCGGCAAGCGTACCCAGCAGAGCACCAACGATGCTTATGTCTCGGCGGATTTCACTCTGGTCGTGCCGCGGGTCGCCGGGTTTATCAAGCAAGTGCTGGTCGAGGACAACCAGCAGGTCAAGGCCGGGCAGTTGCTGGCGCTGATCGATGACCGGGATTTGCGCGCCGCCGCCCAGGCCGCCGACGCCGAAACGCTGGTGGCCAGGGCGCAACTGCAAAACGCCCGGGCGACCCTCGAGCGCCAGGCGTCGGTGATTGCCCAGGCGCAATCCTCGGTGGTTTCGGCCAAGGCGGAAATGGCCTTTGCCGAGCATGAATTGAATCGCTACAACCACCTCGCCGGGGTGGGCGCCGGCACGGTGCAAAATGCGCAACAGGCGCAAACGCGCATCGACCAGGCGTCCGCACGGCTGGCCAACGCCACGGCAGTGCTGGCGGCGGAACGCAAGCAGGTGGAAATCCTCACGGCCCAGCGCGATGCAGCCGAAGGGGGGCTGAAGCGGACGCAAGCGAAGCTGGAAATGGCCAGCTACGAGTTGTCTTACACGCGGATTGTCGCGCCACAGGACGGCATGGTCGGCGAACGCGCGGTGCGGGTCGGCGCCTATGTCACCCCGGGCAGCAAAATCCTCGCGGTGGTGCCGCTGGCGCAGGCTTATGTGATGGCCAATTTCCAGGAAACCCAACTGACGGATGTGCAGCCGGGGCAGGCTGTGCAAGTGCGCGTCGACAGCCTGGGCGGTGCGGCATTGAACGGTCGTGTCGAAAGCATTGCACCGGCCACCGGGGTGACGTTCGCCGCGGTCAAACCGGACAACGCCACCGGCAACTTCACCAAGGTGGTGCAGCGGATTCCGGTGAAGATCGTGCTGGAGCCGGGGCAGTCGCTGGCCGAGCGCTTGCGGGTGGGGATGTCGGTGGAGGCGAGTATTGATACCGGCAGCAATGCGGCGCCTGTGCGTGAGGTGACTCAGCGATGAGTTTTCTCGATCGGGATATGTACCTGTGGCGATCCGACAAGCCCCCTCGCCACAAGAGACTCGTTCAGTCAGCGGTTTTGGTGTTGAACTTACTGGTAGTCAGCGCCTGTACCGTAGGGCCCGATTTCAAAAAACCCGAAGCCACCGAAATAACCGAATGGTCGAAACCATCAAAGGTAGCCGCCAGCCAGGCCGTCGCCGGAACAATGACCGAGCGCTGGTGGGAGGTGTTCCACGACCCGATACTCTCGGCCCTGAGCCAGCGCGCCCTGACCGACAACCTCGATCTGAAGCTGGCCAGCAGCCGCTTGCAGCAAAGTCGTGCGGTGCGTCAGGTCATCACCGCCGAGCGCTACCCCAACACGGCCGCTAGCGGCCGTTACGGACGCAACCGTAACAGTGCTGAAGGCCTGAACGACCCGTCAGGACACAACGGCCAATCCGCCTTCAGCCTGTGGGATGCCGGCTTTTCCGCCTCCTGGGAGCTGGATTTCTGGGGGCGCGTGCGGCGGGAAACCGAAGCCGCCAATGCCAACCTGGAAGTCGCCGAGAACGACCGGCGCGGTGTGCTACTGTCGGTGCTGGCCGAAACCGCCCAGGACTACATTCAACTGCGCGGCGTGCAGAACACCCGGCTCGTCACCGAACAGAATCTCGACGTTGCCCGTCATAGCCTGAAGCTCTCGCAACTGCGCCTGGCCGACGGCGTCGCGACGGATCTGGATGTCGCCGAAGCCGCCGCACAGGTAGCGGCCATCGAGTCGCGCCTGCCCACACTGGAGCAGCGCCAGTGGCAACTGATCAACGCCTTGAGTCTGTTGATGGGCGAACCGCCCCAGGCATTGGCGGCGGAGTTATCCACAGATGCGCCGGTGCCACAAACGCCGCGACAGGTCGCCATTGGCTTGCCCTCGCAACTGGCTGAGCGCAGGCCGGACATTCGCCAGGCCGAAGCACGGCTGCATGCCGCCACAGCCAGCATTGGCGTGGCCAAGGGCGATTTCTATCCGCGCATCACCCTGTCGGGGAACATCGGTTCCCAGGCCATGCAACTGAGCGATTTCGGCTCCTGGGGTTCGCGCTCGTTCGGGATCGGTCCGCAATTGAGCTTGCCGTTGTTCGACGGCGGCCGCTTGCGCGGCGTGCTCGAATTACGTGAAGCACAACAACAGGAAGCCGCTATCGCCTATCAGCAAACCGTGCTGCGCGCCTGGCATGAAATCGATGACCAACTGACCGCCTACAACGCCAGCCAGTTGCGTCGCGACAGCCTGGCCGAAGCCGTGCGGCAGAACCGCATTGCTCTGGACACCGCGCAACAGCAGTACGTCGAGGGCGTGGTGGATTTCGTCAGCGTACTCACCGTGCAAGGGGCGTTGCTGGCGACGCAGGAGCAGTGGGTCGAGAGTTCGACCGGCGTGTCGCTGGCGGCCGTCGGGTTGTACAAGGCGTTGGGTGGCGGTTGGGAGTCAGTGTATCCCGTGACGGAGACGGCGCTGCGCTGACAGTGCCACCGCCGGCTATCGCTCCATTACCGGGTCAGCATCGACGTTGCTCGGCTTGAAGGGCTAAAGTGATGCGCAAACAATCTGGCTCTTCACTCAACATCGCAAGGGGAGGCAATGGAGGCGCGCAGAGAAACGCCAATGGGCGACACTCAGGGACCGCACGCCAATCCTGGTTTCGCCAGGTGTGCGCAACCATTGATCCGCTGGACGCGGGAGCATTGGCTGGTGCCGATTCTGGTGTTGGCCGCGCTGGTGCGCTTTTACGATCTCACTGCCGCCGCGATTTGGGGCGACGAGGGTTCCAGCCTGCTGCTGGCCCGTTATTCGATACCTGATATCTGGTTGCATGCTGCCTACGACGTCCACCCGCCGCTGTACTTCATGTTGCTGCACGGCTGGATCGCGATGTTTGGCGACGGCATCTTTTCAATCCGCTGTCTCAGCGCCCTGCCGGGGATTGCCTCGGTCGGACTCGGTGTGTGGCTGGTCGACCGGCTCGCCACCTGCCGTGCCGCGATACTGGCCGGTTTCCTGTTGGCCCTGCTTCCCACGGCGGTGCGATATAGCCAGGAAGTGAGAATGTATTCGCTGCTGGGGCTGTGGTTGCTGGGGGCAACCATTGCGCTGGTGTACTGGATCCGCAAGCCCCAGCGCCGGCGCTACCTGGTGATCTACGTCGTGCTGATGAGCGCGGCGTTTTACACCCATTACTTCACGGCCCTTTGCGTGCTGTGCCATTGGCTGTACCTGGGGATCATCCGTGTGCAACCGGGGCATCGCCTGCGGCACATCCAGCGGGGTGACTGGTGGCTGGCCAATGTGGCTATCGTGGCGCTATATCTGCCATGGCTGCCGGGGTTTGTCGACCTGCTACGGCACGTGGATCAACTCAAGGCCAATGGCGATGTCGGCTGGGAGTTGCCCGTCAGCCTTGATTCGTTACCGTCGATGGTCTGGTCGATACTGATCCAGGACGACGGCGAAACCCTGCCCTCGCTGGTATTTATCGCCTTGCCGCTGGCCCTGCCTGTGTTGGTGTGGGTGGCGCTGGCACGTGATCGAAGCGTGTCCCGCGGCAGTGCGTTGCTCGCGGTCTACACCTTTGTCCCGATGCTGCTGGTGTTTGCGGTGTCGTATTTTTCGCCAATATTCATCGAGCGCTACCTCACCGCGTATGCCCTTGGCCTGCCGCTGTTGGCGGCATTGGCAATCGACCGCTTGTACTCCGGTTCCCGGGTGCTGGCCTTGACGGTGCTGGTGCTGTTTGTCGGTGTTGAACTGGTGGGCCTGAAAAACAACGCGACGGTGGACGTCCATGATCAGGTCAATGTCCTGGTGGAAGACGTTAACCTGCATTTTCAGTCGGGGGACCGGATCGTCACCAGTGACATGCTCTGGTACTTGAGTTACGTCTACTACAACCGCACCGATACCCAGCCCCTGCTGTATACCCCGCCACGGGCCGATGGCACTTTGAGCCGGCCGAACGACTATGGTTTCGGTACCTTGACGACGCCAGACGTGTATCTGGACCACTTGAGCGACCTGCCCAAGGGCACCGGGCGAATCTGGCTGATTGGCACCGCCGACGTACCTGACGAGTTCGCACCGTTGCCGGCGCAATGGCAGATCGCTCGCCAAATGAAGGCCGGTGGTGTTGCCGCGAGGTTGTACCTGTCCGGCAATACCGGGCAATGAGTGGCGTCATCGCAACCTTCAGGGTTTCGATGACAAGTCCGCCATGCCCTTGAGCAACTCGATCGGCAGTGGAAAGACGATGGTCGAGCTCTTGTCGCCGGCAATCGAACTCAGGGTCTGCATGTAGCGCAGCTGCATGGCACCCGGTTGGCGGCCAAGCATTTCGGCGGCCTGCATGAGTTTTTCCGAGGCCTGCAATTCGCCTTCGGCGTGGATCACCTTGGCTCGCCGCTCCCGTTCGGCTTCGGCCTGCTTGGCGATGGCGCGGATCATCGATTCGTTGAGGTCCACGTGTTTGATCTCGACGTTGGCAACCTTGATGCCCCAGGCGTCGGTCTGGGCGTCGAGTACTTGCTGGATGTCCAGGTTCAACCGTTCGCGTTCGGCCAGCAGTTCGTCCAGTTCGTGTTTACCCAGCACCGCCCGCAGCGTGGTTTGCGCCAATTGGCTGGTGGCCATCAGAAAGTCTTCAACCTGGATGATTGCCTTTTGCGGATCGAGCACGCGGAAATACAGCACCGCGTTGACCTTGACCGACACGTTGTCGCGGGTGATCACGTCTTGCGGCGGAACGTCCAGCACCACGGTGCGCAAATCGACCCTGACCATTTGCTGGACCACCGGAATCAGCAGGATCAGACCAGGGCCCTTGACCTGCCAGAAGCGCCCGAGCTGGAACACCACGCCGCGCTCGTACTCGCGCAGGATGCGAAACGTCGATCCCGCCAGTGCGATGAGCAACAGCAGGAGCGCGACAAGACCCAATTGCAAACCCATGACTATTCTCCACCCGGCGCCGCGTCAGCCGCGGCCACTTGCAGCAGCAAACCCTTGCGCCCCACCACCCGTACCCGTTGTCCGGGTTGCAGCGGCGTCGCGCTGAGCACTTGCCATCGTTCTCCTTGCAGATGCACCCAGCCGCCATAGGCATTGCCGAGCTGCACTGACGTGACCGGCGTTTCGCTGCCGACCAGCCCGGCATCACCGCTGACGGTGTGGCGCGGTCGGGTCTTCAGGGCGTGAAACACCAGGTAGATCAGCAACAGCGCGCTGACCACTGCCAGGCCGATCATCAACGGCGCGGGCACTTCGGTATTGGACAGGATTACCGCACCGATCACGAACATCACGATGCCGCCCAGGCCGATCACACCGTAATTGGGCAGTGCCGCCTCAGCGATCAGAAACGCGAGGCCGAAAGTGATCAGCCAGATCCCGAGGGGGTTGGGCACCAGCAATACAACCGTGTCGGCGGCCCAGGTCGATCCGCTCAACGCCAACAGCAGCGCAATGGCACAACAGCGCATGTTCACTTGACCCTCCGAGAGAGTCTTGGGGTGGCTCTGTAGACAGTTTAGTTGAGCCTTTGTCGGTATGAATTTTGCTCAATTGTCGTCGACATCCGATGGGCGGATTTCCCGCCGGAACACGTCATCGGGCCTAGACTTTCAGTACCGAAAGAATTGTTAACCAGCGTCCGTCAGCGATTGTTGCGGACACCGAGGTGCATCATGCGTATGGCAAGAACCGTGCAGCGAAGCCTGGAAAAGGCTCAATGCAACTACGACATCGTCAGTCACCCACACTCGGCCAGCAGCCTCGAAACGGCACGGGTCGCAGGTATTCCTGCCGAACGGGTGGCAAAATCGGTGATCCTCGACGATCACCATGGGCATTACCTGATGGCCGTGCTGCCCGCCAGCCGTCACCTTGACCTGAGCAAAGTCCGCAGTAGCGGTGAGTGGCAGGTGTCTCGCGAAAGCAACCTGGCGCACCTGTTCGACGATTGCGAACGCGGCGCCGTACCGGCGCTGGGTGAGTCCTATGGGTTGGAGGTGGTCATCGATCCGCTGCTGACCCGGCAGAAAGACATCTATCTGGAGGCCGGCAACCACGTCAACCTGGTGCGCATGGACATGCCCGAGTTTCTGAAAATGGTGCCGCATGCCGAGGTGCGGGAGTTGAGTCATTGAGTTTTGTTTCGTCAATGCTGACGTCTTCGCGAGCAGGCTCGCTCCCACAGGTTTATCGCAGCTCCTGTGGGAGCGGGCTTGCTCGCGCTTGACTGCGCAGCGGTCCCCAAATCGGTTCACTGGAGTTCGTCATGGAAAGCCCAACCCACAACCTTCAATCCCTGTTCAAACAACTCGGCCTGCCAGACGACGCCGAAAGCATCGATAAATTCATCGCCACCCATTCACCGCTCAAACCGGAACTGCACCTTGCGGATGCATTTTTCTGGAGCCCGAGTCAGGCGGAGCTTCTGCGAGACGAGATTCTCGACGACGCGGATTGGGCCGAAGTGATTGATCAGCTGGATGTGCTGCTGAGGAAGGGGCGGGGGGGTGAATCGTCATAGACCGGGCGGCCACTGTCGGGATGTATGGACCAGGGCGAGTATCCAGATGGCGTCCAGTCCCTGTTCATAAACAATGCGGTAACTCTGATGTGGAATCAGCTCGCGAGTGCCTGAAATGATCCCGGCAGGGCCGCTTTCCGGGTATCGGGCAAGCCGGGATAGCGTATCGCTGAACCGGTTGTCCATGTCGATGGCTGCTTTCGGGTTAACGCCATGCAGGTAATCCCAAATGTCTGCACGGTCCTGTGCTGCTTCTTTCGTCCATATTATTTTCATTCTTGTGGCTCGGCCCGCCTGCGCCTGGCAGCGAACTCTGCCTCGATTTCATCATTTGTCAGCCCGTCGCCGGCGCGCATCGAAGCGCGTGCGGTATCGACCTTGCGCTGCAGGAATGCTTCGTACTCGCGAGACTCCCGTTGGGTTTGAACAAACTGACGCATCATTTCCCGGACGATCTGCGAGGCGGGGCGATGAGCGGCTTCTGCCTCTGCCATGAACTGTTCACGCAATTCAGACTCAAGTTTCATTGTAAAAACGGCTTGTTTCGACATGGCTGCCTTCTCGGTTGTAATACTGACAAAGTATATACATCTTCAGTACGGAGGCTGATTCATCCCCTATGGCTTCGCGACGGATGGAAGCCAATATGTTTCAAAACTTGACGGAAAATCCTCTCCAATGCCATATTGATAGTTAGCAAACTAACAGTGTGTATTTTCCCTCGTGCCGAACAACCTCGACGTTCTCCAGATGAGCATCAGCAGCACCATGGTGGTGGCCGCCAGGCATTGGCGCAAAATCTGCCAGACCACGCTGGCCAACTATGGAATCTCCGAGGCCTGCGCCGTTGCGCTGTTGATGATCGGGCGTCTGGGCGAGGGGGTGCGCCAGGTGAAGGTGGCCCAGGCAGCAGGGATGGAGAGCCCGTCGCTGGTACGCCTGCTCGATCAGTTGTGCCAGGGGGGTTACGTCTGCCGCACCGAAGATGCACAGGATCGCCGTGCCAAATGCCTGAGCCTGACCGAAACCGGTCGGGAGCTGGTGCAGGCGGTCGAAGCGGAGCTGGTGCGCTTGCGTCACGAAGTCCTTGAAGGCATTGACCAGAGTGATCTGGAGGCTACGCTGCGGGTATTGAGAGCCTTTGAAGCGGCCACGCCGCCATCGGTGGCCAACCCTTGAACGGATTTTTCTCTGGTATGCCCCCGGCGCGGGACTGGTTCTACGGAGTCCGCACCTTCGCCGCATCGATGATCGCGCTGTACATCGCCTTGCTCATGCAAATGCCGCGTCCGTACTGGGCGATGGCCACGGTGTACATCGTTTCCAGTCCGTTTCTCGGCCCTACCAGTTCCAAGGCGTTGTACCGGGCGGTCGGCACCTTTATCGGCGCTGCGGCAGCGGTTCTGTTCGTGCCGATGTTCGTGCAGAGCCCTTACGTGCTGGTGGTGGTGATTGTACTGTGGACCGGGACGCTGCTGTTTCTGTCCCTGCATTTGCGCACGGCCAACAACTACGCGTTGATGCTCGCCGGTTATACCTTGCCGTTGATCGCCCTGCCGGTGGTGAACAACCCGCTGGGGGTGTGGGACGTGGCCGAAGCGCGGACCGAAGAAATCTTTCTCGGCATCGCCGTGGCGGCGGTGGTCGGTGCCATGTTCTGGCCCCGGCGCCTGGCGCCGGTGTTCAACGATGCAGTGAGCAAATGGTTTACCGATGCATCGACCTACAGCCTGCGCTTTCTCAGCCGTAACGTGCAACCTGAAGAAGTCAGCGCATTGCGCGCATCGATGGTCGCCACCTTCAACTCCCTGGAGTTGATGATCGGTCAGTTGCCCCACGAAGGCTCGCGTCCGCAAACGGTGCGCAACACCAAGGAACTGCGCGGACGGATGATTCACCTGCTGCCAGTGATCGATGCCCTCGACGATGCGCTTTACGCCCTGGAACGGCGCACCCCCGAGCTTGTGGACAAGTTCGCGCCGTTGCTGGTCGCCACCACCGATTGGCTCGAGCACAAGGATGCCGATCTCGACCGCTGGCAAGCCCTGAAGGATCAACTTGAAGCCCTGCAACCCGCTCCCGAAGCGCTGGATGATCGCAAGCAGTTGCTGTTCTCCAACGCCGTTTACCGTCTCGGCGAATGGATCGATTTGTGGCAGGACTGCCGCAGCCTGCAATACGCCATCCAGTGCGAAAGCCAGGACAGCTGGCGCGCGGTGTATCGGCATTGGCGCCTGGGACGGCTGACGCCGTTTCTGGATCGCGGCCTGATGTTTTATTCCGCGGCGTCCACCGTTACCGCGATTATCGTGGCCTCGGTGCTGTGGATTCTGCTTGGCTGGACCGATGGCGGTAGCGCCGTGATCCTGGCGGCGGTGGCGTGCAGCTTCTTCGCCTCGATGGACGACCCGGCGCCGCAGATTTACCGGTTCTTCTTCTGGACGGCAATGTCGGTAGTGTTCGCCAGCCTTTATCTGTTTCTGGTGCTGCCCAACCTGCATGACTTTCCGATGCTGGTGCTGGCGTTTGCCGTACCGTTCATTTGCGTCGGCACCCTGACGGTCAAACCGCAGTTTTACCTGGGCATGCTGCTGACCCTGGTTAACACCTCGTCCTTCATCAGTATTCAGGGTGCTTACGACGCGGACTTCCTCAGTTTCGCCAACTCCAACCTGGCCGGCCCCATGGGGCTGCTGTTCGCGTTCATCTGGACCCTGATCGCCCGGCCGTTCGGTGCCGAACTGGCAGCCAAGCGCCTGACCCGTTTCAGCTGGCGTGACATTGTCGGCCTCTCCGAGCCGGCCACGTTGTCCGAGCATCGGCTTCTGGGCATTCGGATGCTCGATCGGCTGATGCAGCATCTGCCGCGCCTGGCCATGACCGGCCAGGACTCCGGCGTGGCGCTGCGGGAAGTGCGAGTGGCGCTGAATCTGTTGGACCTGCTCGCTTATACGCCGCGGGTCCTCGGTGTGCCGCAGGTGCTGCTGCGCCAGGTGGTGGCCGAGGTTGGCGAGTACTTCAAGGCCTGTCTCAAGGCCGGTGAACGCTTGCCGGCACCGAGCCCGTTGCTGATGACCCTCGACCGCACCCGTCGTGCCCTCAGCGGTGCGGGCGATGACGAAACCCGTCGGCATTTGCTGCACGCCCTGAGCGGCCTGCGCCTGGCCTTGTTGCCAGGCGTCGAATTCGTCGGCGCCGCCGAGCCCGAAGAACCGCTTCCCCATGGCATTGATGGAGCGCCTTTATGATCGGTGACCTGGATGTCAGCGGGGTGTTCCTGCCCACGCTGCTGGTGCTGATGGGCATTACGTATGTGTTGTACCTGTTGGTGCACGGGGTGCTGACGCGCCTGCACTTTTACCGTCTGGTCTGGCACCGGGCATTGTTCAATGTGGCCCTCTACGCCCTGCTGCTTGGCGCCGTGGACTCACTCAGTCGATACCTGATGACATGAAAAAACCGTTTCTAACCCTGGGTCGCGTGGTGTTGACCCTGCTGATCGTGAGCTTCGCCGTTGTCGTGGTCTGGCGCATGGTGATGTATTACATGTTCGCGCCCTGGACCCGCGACGGGCACATCCGTGCCGACATCGTGCAAATCGCCCCGGACGTTTCCGGTCTGATCCAGCAAGTGGAGGTGCGCGACAACCAGTTGGTCAAGCACGGCCAGGTGCTGTTCAGCATCGATCCGGACCGCTTCAGGCTGGCCCTGCGCCAGGCGAAAGCAGCGGTCGCCGACCGCGAAGAAACCCTGGCCCAGGCCCAGCGCGAGGCCAAGCGAAACAAGGGGCTCGGCAATCTGGTGCCGGGTGAGCAACTGGAAGAAAGCCAGTCAAAAGTGGCCCGCGCCCAAGTGGCCTTGATGGAAGCCCAGGTGGCGGTGGACAGCGCGCAGCTCAATCTCGACCGCTCGGTGATCCGCAGCCCCGTGGACGGCTACGTCAACGATCGCGCGCCACGGGCGCAGGAGTTCGTCAGCGCCGGGCATCCGGTGTTGTCGGTGGTCGACAGCAACTCGTTCCATATCGATGGCTACTTCGAAGAAACCAAACTGAATGGCATCCACATCGGCCAGAGCGTCGACATCCGGGTGATCGGCGACAATGCGCGCCTGCGCGGGCATGTGGAGAGCATCGTCGCCGGTATCGAAGACCGCGACCGCACCAGTGGCAACAACCTGCTGCCCAACGTCAACCCGGCCTTCAGCTGGGTGCGGCTGGCCCAGCGGATTCCAGTGCGCATCGCCTTCGATGACGTGCCGGGTGATTTCCGCATGATTGCCGGGCGTACCGCCACGGTATCGATCATCGACGATCAGAAACGGGAGCCGGCGCAATGAGCAGGGCCTCGGGTTTGGCCGTCGCCGGATTAGGCTTGCTGCTGTCGGCGTGTCAGATGGTCGGGCCGGATTATCATTTGCCCGAGGAGGCGGCTGTCCATCGTCCAGACTTCCAGGGCGATCTGGCGGTCGACGGCGAAACGGTGATGTCCGCGCCGGTGCCGGCCGATTGGTGGCGCCTGTACAAGGACCCGCGACTCGATCAGTTGGTGCAGCAGGCCATGGCCTCCAACACCGATTTGCGCGTGGCGGCGGCCAGTCTGTCCCGCTCTCGCGCTCAGGTCGATGAGGCGCAAGCGGCGGGCGGCTGGAGCGGCGGCGTGCAGATGGGCGCCCAGCGCTTGCAGGAGTCCGGCCAGGCGTTCCTGATCCCGGAAAAAGTGCCGGTGGCCAACATTGGCGATATCGGCATCAGCGCGTCGTACCAGTTCGACCTGTTCGGCACCTTGCAACGCGGCATCGAAGCGGCCAAGGCCAATGCTGATGCGACGCAGGCCGCCGCCGATACGGCACGCATCACCGTGGTGGCCGACGTGGTTCGGGCTTACACCCAAGTGTGCGCGGCCAATGAAGAGCGGGAAATTGCCCAGCATTCCCTCGACCTGCAAGCCCAGAGCACGACGTTGATCCAGCGCCTGCGCGATGCCGGACGTGGCGACGAAACCCAGGTCACCCGTTCGCAAACCCAATTCAAATCCCTGCGCGCCGACATGCCGCGCTATGAAGCCGCACGTCAGGCCGGGTTGTACCGCTTGTCGATGTTGCTGGCCAAGCCGGTGGACCAACTGCCGGCCGGCACCGCCACCTGCGACGAACTGCCAAAAATCGCGCAATTGATTCCGGTGGGCGATGGCGCCGCATTGCTCAAGCGTCGTCCCGATGTGCGGCAGGCCGAACGTCGACTGGCGGCCGCCACTGCCGGTATCGGTGTCGCCACGGGCGAGCTGTACCCGAACATCAGCATCGGCGCGACCATCGGTACCGTCGGTATCCTGGACGATCTCGGCGACCCGTCCACCAACCGCTGGGGCTTCGGTCCGTCGCTGAGCTGGAAGGTGCCGACCAACGGCGCCCGGGCGCGCATTCGCGAAGCCGAAGCAGTGACCCAGGCGACGCTGGCGCATTTCGATGGGGTGGTACTCAACGCCATTCGTGAAACCCAGACCGGCCTCGCCCAGTACACCGCATTGCTGCAACGCCGCGACGCTCTGGCCGATGCCGAGCAATCGGCAAAACTGGCGGCCGACCAGACCCATCGCTTTTTCCAGGCTGGCCGAGAGTCTTTCCTGGCCGACCTGCAAGCCACCCGCACCTACATCGACGTCACGGCGCAACTGGCGGCCGCGAATACCCAGGTTGCCGCGAGCCAGATCGATTTGTTCCTCGCGCTGGGCGGCGGTTGGGAAAGCGGACGAACGCAAGCGTCGAACTCCGGCAAACCCTGAGGCCGTTGCTATGCTTTGAAGTGTTGGATGGGCGTCCGTGCAAAGCGCCCTTTCTTCGCACAAGGCACGCGCAGGTCAGGGGGAAACCAAGAATGAAAAACCCTTATGCTCTCGGCTTCTGGTGCGCCATCGTGGCATTAGTGCTGCTGTCGGCCACTTATTTCTACGGCATCATGCTGGCCCACCAGATCGACAAGGCCCTGGCGTTCCTCGACAGTGCCGTCGCGCTGATTGCGGTGATGTCCATTGCGGTGGTGGCCTGGGCCTCGGTCCAGAATCAACGCATCAAGAAAAGACAACTCGAACAAGGCAAGACCCTGGTCCTGATCTGGGACACCAAGGTGGCGTTGCGTCGTGTCGAAACGGTGTTCGACCGTTATTTCTGGGGCAGTTACTGGCAGCCGGGGCGCACGTTTCAGGAAGTCATGGGCGAATTGACCGGCACGCCGCTGGAAAAAAGCCTCGAGAGCCTGAAAAAACAATGCCTGGCGCTGGACCGGCAGGTGGCTGACGACGGTCGGCACTGGCTCAGCAATGCCCGGGAACTGGCCGATGTCGCCACGGCCATGGCCCGCGAACGTTATCAACTGGACGTCTGCGACCCGCGTGCGGAAGTGACGGGCGGGGCGGTGATCAACCGCGACTTCGAAGTGCTGGTGTACACCTGGACTGCACGGCTCAAAAGCTTTGACCATCAGCTGGATGAGATCGAGGTCCAGTATTCCTGATTTTGTGGTGGCAAGGCTGACGCCTTCGCTGGCAAGCCAGCTCCTACGGTACGAGGTGATCCCTGTAGGAGCTGGCTTGCCAGCGAACGCAATCGTATGGCCGCCGAAAATCTTGAACCGTGCGAACACCCCCAAGACACTCTTTCACCTTTAATCATTGGGCCGTTCGTCGCGCCCGGTGCTAATCTGCTTTCCACTTTCAGCGCAGTCGAGCCGCAACCTGTCATGGGTTCAGGGAAGACGACCTCGCTTTCAACAACGGACATTGAACGGGTCATACATGAATAAATCAGCAGGCGTGCTACTGGGAATCGTTGTCGCAATCGGTGCCGTCAGCGCAGGCGGAGCCTGGTTCACCGGCACCAAAATCGAAGGTGTGTTGAACACCTCGATTGCCAATGCCAACAAGGAATTGCAGGCAGCCATGGTCGGTTCCAACGGCACAGCGTCTCTGGAACTGGTGTCGCTGGAGCGTCATGTATTCAGCAGCACCGCGCACTACCGTCTCAAGGGCGAAGGCGAAATGTTCGGCGAAGCGCCGGTCGAGTTGCTGTTTGTCGATCACATCGAACACGGCCCGTTGCCGTTCTCGCGGCTGATGTCGCTGAAGTGGTTGCCAGTCCTGGCGACCAATCACTACGAACTGGAAAAGACCCCGTCCACCGAGAAGTGGTTTGCCGCCGCCAAGGACAAATCCCCGCTGACCGGCGTGGTCAACATCGGCTATGACAACGCGACCAATGGCACCTTCGAGTTGCAGCCGCTGGAAATGGCACTGGATGACAAGTCGAGCATGAAGTTCTCCGGCTTGAGCATGGACGTCGATGCCAGCGCTCAGGCGCAGAAGGTCAAGGCCAACGGCTACATGGACAGCCTGAAATTGACCACCGTGTCCGAAGACCAGGCACCGGTGCAGGTTGAATTGAACGGCCTGACCCTGGCCAGCAACCTGACAAAAAGTACCTACGGTTTCTACACCGGCGAAAACGTTCTTGAACTGGCCAGCGCCAAATCGACTTTTGGCGTCAAGCAGTCGGTGCTGGACTTCAAGAAATTCGAGATGAAGAACCTGACCGAAGAAAAGGGCAGCAGTGCCTCCGGGCGTGCCGATTACAAGGTCAGCGAAGTGTCCCTGAATGGCAAGACCATCGGTTCCGGTGCGCTGACCATGAGCCTGAAGAACCTCGACATTCCGGCGAGCCTGTCGTTGATGCAGGTTTACCAGAGCAAACTGCAGCCGTATGAGCGGGCGGCAGCCGAAGCGACGGCGGCCGGTCTGCCGGCACCGGAGCTGAAACTGACCGAAGCCGAAGAAGCACTGCTCAAGTCCAGCCTGGAAAAACTGTTGGCGGCCGGTCCGCAGGTAGCCCTGGAAAACCTGTCGTTCAACACCGTCAACGGTGAGAGCCGCGCCAATATGGTGCTCGACCTGACCAAGCCGCAAGCCATCGATCTGCCGACCGATCAGTTGGTCAGGCAGCTGATCGCGCTGCTGGACTTCAAACTGCAGGTGTCCAAGCCCATGCTGGTCGATGTGCTTACCGTGCAATCGCAAATCGACGGCCAGACCGACGCCAAGCTGATTGCCGATCAGGCCACCGCCACCGCAGACATGTTTAGCAGCATGGCGGTCGGCAGCCAACTGGCAAAACTGGACGGCAACAACATCGTCACCAACTTGCATTACGCCAACAATCAGGTGGACTTCAACGGCCAGAAAATGACCGTCGAAGAGTTTGCCGGTTTTGTCATGAGCAAGTTCGAGGGTGCTGGTACCACCGAATAACGGCGACCGTGTAACCCGGCAACGCCCGGCCTCTGCTTCGCGCAGGCGCCGGGCGTTTTGCTGTCCGCTACGGAACGTCACGGATCAGTCGCCATGCCTCTTCCCATGGCAACGTTTGTTTCATCCGCTCGGCGAGCGTCGCCATGGCCCGGTCCATCTCGCAGGCCACCGCCGCCGACACCACGCCGTTATTTCCGAACAGGCCAATGAAGGGTGGATCGTAAGGATCGCCCTTGAACTCGACCTCGTCCCAGGCCTCGGCGTGCCCGAGGTAGTCGTAGGTTTTGCCGAAATGCCAGGTCCAGAAAAACGGCACGTCGAGATAATGCTCGTCACCCCCCAGCATATTCGCCGCGGCGATCCGTGCTTGCTGCTGGGCCAGTCGCCAGTGCTCGATGCGCAGGTATTGGTTGTTCAGCGGGAACGTGGCGATATCGCCAGCCGCCCAGAGGCCGTCGGCCACGCGCATTGTGCCGTCGACACGCAGCGAGTGATCCTGCTCTTTCGGCAGCCCGGTGAAGGCCGCAGTGGCTGGCGTGACGCCAATGCCGACCAGCACCAGATCGGCCGGCAAACGTTGGCCGTTGTCCAGGCGCACGGCTTCGACCTTGTCCGTCCCTTCGATCTGTGCCGCATTGCCCCGGGTATGAAATACGACGCCATTGGCTTCATGCCGCGCGCGAATGGCCTTGCCGACCGTGTCTCCGAACTGTTTGGCAAACGGCACTTCGTGGCGGGCCAGTACGGTCACGTGCAGGCCAAGCTGGCGCAGGGACGAGGCGGACTCCATGGCAATGAAACTGTTGCCGATGATCACGACCCGCTGGCCGGCGCTGGCGCTGTCCAGAATCTGCTGCGCATGGGCTTTGGAGCGTAAGACGAACACTTGCGGCAGGTCGGCGCCGGGTAGCGGCAGCGGATTGGGTACACCGCCGGTGGCCAGCAGCGCGGCGTCGTATGTCAGTGATTGGCCGTCAGTCAGCCGCAACGTCCTGTTTGGCGCATCCAGGCTTGCCACTTCGCCTCGCAGACGCTCGATCCGCTGCTCGCGGTAAAAATCCTCGTCGCGCAGCGGTGGGACTTCGTGCAGCGGCATCTCCCCGGCGATCACGTATTTGCTCAGCGCGGTGCGGTCGTATCCGGCGTCGGCTTCGCGGTCGATCAACAGCAACCGGCCGCCGAAACCTTTCTCGCGCAACGCCGCTGCCGCCGCCGTACCTGCCGCGCCAGCGCCGATAATAATGAAGGTCCGTGGATCGTCAGCCGGTGGCGTATGGGCGTCCGACAACGGCTGGTCGCCGACCCAGATGTCGCCGTCACGGACTTCAAGGGGATAGCGCTTGAGGCTGTCCAGGGCTGGCGGTTCACACAGCCCGCCATCATCGATCCGAAACTGCGCCTTGTGCCACGGACAAGTCAGGCGCCCGTTGCATACCGCACCGTCAGCCAGCGGGGCTCCGGCATGCGGGCATTCGGCCTGATAAGCGCGCAGTTGCTCACCGGCCCGCAACAGCAGGATCTTGCTGTCCTGGACCTGCACTTCCAGACCCCGGTCTTCGGGCACATTGGCCACACGCGCAACGCGATGCAGAGTCATGATTACTCTCCAGACAGACGTTTCACTTATGAGTCTGGTACTTATCGCGAGGTTCAGCCAATTGCCCCTGCCACGGCGTGAACGGTCCGGCTATAGTTTGCACGCCGACGACGGCCCAACACGCACAAGGTGCTCCGGTATGACCCGATTGACCTCAATCAACACTTGGCTCGCGGCCTTGGCAGTCGCCCTTTGCGTGCAGTTCCCGGCGCAGGCCCAGGAACGTTTCACCCTGAACATTCCCGGTGTCTCCGATGACCGTCTGTTCACCTCGGTCGCCGCCAGTGATGCCGCCGGCTGCGGTGGACACAACATTTCCCCGGCGTTGAACTGGAACTCCGGCCCGGCCGCCACCCAAAGCTACGCCATCGTCATGCACGACCCGGACGGCCAGAAAGGCCAGGGCGTCGATCATTGGGTGCATTACGGCATCAAGGCCGCTACCCATCAGATCCCGGCCGGTGCCGGAACCAAACCCGGCCTCGAGGGCGTCGGCGGTACCAACAGCAAAAACACCACTGGCTACATCGGCCCCTGCCCACCCGTTGGCGACAGCGCACACCACTACATCATCCAGATCTACGCCCTGGACCTGGCCCCGGACGCCTTGCCCGCCGGCCTGACCCGTGCGCAGCTGCTGGAAAAAATCAAAGGCCACGTCCTGAAAAACAGCAGCGTGGTGCGGCGCTATCACCGCTAAAGGCTGATCGCTCAGCGGATTTGCAGAACACTGAAGTGCGCAGCATTCCGGGGATTTGGCATCCACCCCCGAAAGCGCGCACTATCAGGCTATAGCCGATGCGTTGGAGGATGCCGTGGCAAAAAAAATCGACCGCATCGCCCAAATGCTCAACTGCCCGCAAAAGGGTGAGGAACTGCGGCGAGCGATTACCGAGAGTCGCAAGGATTTTCTGCTGAACCAGCCGGAAGAAGACATTGTTGAAGACGACGAGCTTGAAGAGGAGTTTTTCGAGGACGACGAGAATGATGATGAGTACGACGAGTTCGACTGGACGACAGAATGAAAAAAACCGCTTCGGCGGTTTTTTTGTGGGCCAGGACAGCACCGGTCGGAGATTCGTTGACCCTCATGCAAGGAATGGAACACTATAAGGTACTTTTTTTCGTACCTTTGGGGCCGTCATGGAACAGCTACTTGCAAGCCGTTCAGTCAGCATAACCGAGCTCAAGCGCAGCCCGAGCACTGTCATCGAGCAAGCGGGTTCCGAGCCTGTTGCCGTGCTCAACCACAATCGCCCAGCCGCCTATCTTTTACCGCACGCGGCCTATCAACAGCTGCTGGATCGGCTACACGCTGCCGAACTTCGTGAAGCCATTGCAGCCAGCCGCAACGATCCGCGTCCGGCCATTGCTGCCGATGCCGTGTTTGCCGAGCTTGATGCGCTGATTGATGAGGTAGCCACCGAGCAAAAGCGTCCATGAGGCAATTGCTTTTCTCTGCATTGGCACGGGACGATCTGCTGCAAGTTGCTCGTTTTATCGCCCGAGACAACCCGGAACGAGCCCGGACGTTTGTGGGTGAGCTACGCAGGCAGTGCACACGGTTGATCGAACAACCGAATCTGGGTGTTTCAAGAGACGATTGCGTGAAGGGATTGCGAATGCTCCCCCATGGCCGATATCTGGTTTTCTACTGTTGGGTGGATGACGGGATCAAGGTCGAACGCGTGCTGCATAGCGCGAGAGACATTGGCCGGCTGTTTGAAAAAAACAGCATGGATCCTTAGGCGCCAAGCCTTCAAACACCCACAAAAAAGCCCCAGACCCATAAGACCTGAGGCTTTCTCGTTACAACGTATGGTGCACCAGGCGGGATTCGAACCCACGACCCCTGCCTTCGGAGGGCAGTACTCTATCCAGCTGAGCTACTGGTGCAGCGGGCGCCATGATACTCATATGCGCTGCGGGCGTCCATGCTGCTGAATCGCCTGCGTTTTTTTAAAGCTGTAACGCGCGCTTGCTACGTTGATCAGAAAAAATAGGCAAAAGCGTCGTTTTCGTTCTTTTTTTCGAACAGGCTATTGTCCTTTACCCCCTTTGATCCTAGGATTCGTTTGAGATTTCAAACGCTCATCTCTGGGTGCTGAACCGCGCGATTTGAATCACTGCGCTATTTATGTGCTTCAGCCCGGTGAATGATTTCCCTGACGGCAGCCTATCGAGGCGCCTTTCAATAATCATAATTTGCTCCGCATTCGTTGCGGTGCTGTTAAGGAAAGCCGACATGCAGCTTAAAGACACCCAGTTGTTCCGCCAGCAAGCCTTCATCGATGGCGCGTGGGTTGATGCGGACAATGGTCAGACGATCAAGGTCAACAACCCGGCAACGGGCGAAATTCTGGGTACCGTGCCGAAAATGGGCGCTGCCGAAACCCGCCGTGCGATCGAAGCTGCCGACAAGGCGCTGCCGGCCTGGCGTGCACTGACCGCCAAAGAGCGTGCGACCAAGCTGCGTCGCTGGTTCGAGCTGATCATCGAGAACCAGGACGACCTGGCTCGCCTGATGACCCTGGAGCAAGGCAAGCCATTGGCCGAAGCCAAGGGCGAAATCGTTTATGCCGCTTCCTTCATCGAGTGGTTCGCCGAAGAAGCCAAGCGTATCTACGGTGACGTGATTCCGGGCCACCAGCCAGACAAGCGCCTGATCGTGATCAAGCAGCCAATCGGCGTGACCGCTGCCATCACCCCGTGGAACTTCCCGGCTGCAATGATCACCCGTAAAGCCGGCCCGGCCCTGGCCGCCGGTTGCACCATGGTGCTCAAGCCTGCTTCGCAGACTCCGTTCTCCGCCTTCGCCCTGGCCGAACTGGCCCAGCGTGCCGGCATCCCGGCTGGCGTGTTCAGCGTGGTTTCCGGCAGCGCCGGCGACATCGGCAGCGAGCTGACCAGCAACCCGATCGTGCGCAAGCTGTCCTTCACCGGTTCGACCGAAATCGGTCGTCAACTGATGTCGGAATGCGCCAAGGACATCAAGAAAGTCTCCCTGGAACTGGGCGGTAACGCTCCGTTCATCGTGTTCGACGACGCAGACCTGGATAAGGCCGTCGAAGGCGCGATCATTTCCAAATACCGCAACAACGGTCAGACCTGCGTCTGCGCCAACCGCCTGTACATTCAGGATTCGGTCTACGACGCGTTCGCCGAGAAGCTCAAGGTTGCCGTGGCCAAGCTCAAGATCGGTAACGGTCTGGAAGCAGGCACCACTACGGGCCCGCTGATCGACGAAAAAGCCGTGGCCAAGGTGCAAGAGCACATTGCCGACGCCGTTTCCAAAGGCGCCACCGTGCTGTCCGGCGGCAAGTCGATGGAAGGTAACTTCTTCGAGCCGACCATCCTGACCAACGTGCCGAATAACGCTGCCGTGGCCAAGGAAGAAACCTTCGGCCCACTGGCTCCGCTGTTCCGCTTCAAAGACGAAGCCGATGTGATCGCGATGTCCAACGACACCGAGTTCGGTCTGGCCTCGTACTTCTATGCTCGCGACCTGGGTCGCGTGTTCCGTGTGGCTGAAGCCCTGGAATACGGCATGGTCGGCGTCAACACCGGGTTGATCTCCAACGAAGTCGCGCCGTTCGGCGGCATCAAGGCCTCGGGCCTGGGCCGTGAAGGCTCCAAGTACGGCATCGAAGATTACCTGGAAATCAAATACCTCTGCCTGGGCATCTAAGCCAGCAAGAGCATTGCTTCAAGCGCAAAGGGCACGAGAGCGCTGTCCCTTTGCGCCGCTTCAAACCGGAATTTTCTCGGTGGCCGGGAACGCTGTGGCAGTCGATCATCGCATGCTGCCGCCGTTGCTCCCCGTCGCTTTATCCTTGAACCACGCCGCCCGATGAGCGGTGAATGAGGAATGTATGAGCAAGACTAACGCTTCTTTGATGGCCCGCCGTACCGCTGCTGTTCCACGTGGTGTTGGCCAGATTCACCCGATTTTCGCCGATTCCGCGAAGAACGCGACCGTAACCGACGTTGAAGGTCGTGAATTCATCGACTTCGCCGGCGGCATCGCCGTACTGAACACCGGCCACCTGCACCCGAAAGTCATCGCCGCCGTGACCGAGCAGCTGAACAAGCTGACCCACACCTGCTTCCAGGTACTGGCCTACGAGCCGTACGTGGAAGTGTGCGAAAAAATCAACGCCAAGGTGCCGGGTGATTTCGACAAGAAAACCCTGCTGGTGACCACCGGCTCCGAAGCCGTGGAAAACTCCATCAAGATCGCCCGTGCCGCCACTGGCCGTGCCGGCGTGATCGCGTTCACCGGCGCTTACCACGGTCGCACCATGATGACCCTGGGCCTGACCGGTAAAGTCGTGCCTTACTCGGCCGGCATGGGCCTGATGCCAGGCGGCATCTTCCGCGCGCTGTACCCGAATGAACTGCACGGTGTGAGCATCGACGATTCGATCGCTTCCATCGAACGCATCTTCAAGAATGACGCCGAGCCGAAAGACATCGCTGCAATCATCATCGAGCCGGTTCAGGGCGAAGGCGGTTTCTACGTCGCGCCTAAAGAGTTCATGAAGCGTCTGCGTGCCCTGTGCGACCAGCACGGCATCCTGCTGATCGCTGACGAAGTACAGACTGGTGCTGGTCGTACCGGCACCTTCTTCGCCATGGAGCAGATGGGCGTTGCTGCCGACCTGACCACCTTCGCCAAATCCATCGCTGGCGGCTTCCCGCTGGCCGGTGTGTGCGGCAAGGCCGAATACATGGACGCCATCGCTCCTGGCGGCCTGGGCGGCACCTACGCCGGTAGCCCGATCGCTTGCGCCGCGGCCCTGGCCGTGATGGAAGTGTTCGAGGAAGAGCACCTGCTGGACCGCTGCAAGGCTGTTGGCGAGCGTCTGGTAACCGGCCTGAAGGCCATCCAGGCCAAGTACCCGGTGATTGGTGAAGTCCGTGCCCTGGGCGCGATGATCGCTGTCGAGCTGTTCGAAAACGGCGACAGCCACAAGCCGAACGCTGCAGCCGTGGCGTCCGTTGTGGCCAAGGCTCGGGACAAGGGTCTGATCCTGCTGTCCTGCGGCACCTACGGCAACGTTCTGCGTGTCCTGGTACCGCTGACCTCGCCGGACGAGCAACTGGACAAAGGTCTGGCGATCATCGAAGAGTGCTTCTCCGAGCTCTGATCACCGGTGTGACCTGATCCACAAAAAACCCGCTTCGGCGGGTTTTTTTACGCCCCTTGAAACGCATCCCGCACATTAGCGCTGTATCGGAAGGGCAGCATTGGCTAAGGTTCCTGCATCGCCAGGGAGAGCTGTATGACAACTGTCATTTTACCCGCCGTTCCAAGAGTCCTGATTGCCGAGGCCGACCCCTGGTCCCGGGATCTGCTCAAGGAAGTGTTGTTGAACGTACGCTGCGATGCGCGGCTGGATCTGTGCGCCGATGGTCAGCAGGCCTTGGAGTTGCTGGCGGACAACCCCTATGACCTGGTGATCGCCGACTGGGAGTTGCCGGGCGTCGATGGCCTGAATGTCCTGCGCAGCATCCGCCAGCGCAAACGCAATCCACCCATGCCGTTCATTCTGATGAGCAGTCGCAACGACAGTGCCAGCGTGCGCGAGGCCTTGCCGCTGGCACCGGCCGCGTACCTGACCAAACCCCTGAACATGGAAAGCCTGACCCATCGCTTGCACGGGTTGCTGCTGAACACTGGCGAAGAGGTCTCGTGCGAAGTGCCGTCGCTGGCGCCGGGGATGACGTTGTCGGTGTATCTGGGGCGTCGACGGGAATTGGCCGACGGCGCGCCGCTGATGACCGACGTGCAAGTGGCGGTCAAACGCAGCCTCAATCCCAATGGCCTCGACCTGACGGTGCTGGAAGACGAAATCCGCACCGATCCGCAGGTCACGGCCGTGCTGATCGCCGCTGCCAACAGCGCGGCCCAGCACCATGGCGCCACTGTGCAAACCCTGTCCCAGGCGCTGCATCGCCTTGGCACCGGGCAGAGCATGAACCTGATTCTCGGGCTGGCGCTCAAGCGCAGCGCACGGCTCAGCGATCCGCAATTGGCCGACTATGCCGAGCGTTACTGGGAACTGTCCCTGCACACCGCCGAATACGCGCGAACCCTGGCGCGCTTGCTCGATCTGGATCAGGAGCGCTGCTATTGCGCCGGCATGTTGCATCGTCTCGGCGATCTGGCGTTGCTGCGCTGTTTGCAGGAATGGAAACAGGCCGGCGGCGAACTGGACGAGTTGGAGGAGGTGGGCGAAGCGCTGGCTGAATATGGCGCGGCCTATGGTTCGGCTCTGCGCACGCGCTGGCGCCTACCGCTGGAGTTGCGGGAGCTGATTGCGGCGGCCTATCAGCTCGGTGGCGGGGTTTACTCGCGCGAAGCGCTGGTGATGAACATGGCGGCGCAACTGGCGCGCCTGACCGAGCATGAGGGGATCGAGGCGCTCGCGAAGAGCCGGACGGCGCGGTTGCTCAAGATCGGCTTGCCGGAGTTGATGCGTTTGCGCAAGTAGGAGCGAGCTTGCTCGCGATGGAGGTAAACGATGACGCGTAAAATCTGAATCACTCTCGTGCCTCAGGTTTTTCGCGAGCAATCGAGCGTCGACCGGCTGCTCCTACAGGAGGTTGCAGGGCCTGTCAGGCGGTGACAATCCGGTTCTTGCCGTCGCGCTTGGCCTGGTACATCGCGGCATCCGCCCGGGAAAACAGGCTTTCCACGTTTTCGTCCGCGGCGGTCAGGCTGGTCAGGCCCTGGCTGACGGTGATGCCGAACGTCTGGTCTTCATGGGTGAAACGCAATCGCTGAATCTGCTGTTGCAAGCGTTCCGCCACTTGCAGGGCCATCTGTGGCGTGCAGCCGGGAAACACCGCAGCAAACTCCTCACCGCCAATGCGCCCGAAAAGGTCGCCACGGCGCAACGCTGCGCGGCCGCTATCGGCGATGCGTTGCAACACGTTGTCGCCTTCCTGATGGCCGTAGGTGTCGTTGATTATTTTGAAGTTATCAATGTCCAGCATCAGGAACGACAGCGGTTCGCCCTTTTGCCGGGCATGTGCGAACGCGCGGTGGGCGCATTCGAAGAAATGCCGACGATTGCTGCTCTGGGTCAGCGCGTCGGTGGTGGCCAGGCGGTGCAGTTCGGTTTCCATCCGCTTTTTGTCGGTGATGTCTTCGGCAATGCCGACGATGATCACCGGTTGCCCCGGCTCGGCCTGGCGGTTGGTGTAGCATTTGTCGCTGAGCCAGCGCACCTGCCCGTCGGCGTCAATGATTCGATACTCGCGGTCTTCCACGGCGCCTTTGTCCAGCACTTCGGCCAGGCTGCGTTCGGCATAGTCCAGGTCGTCGGGATAGATGCTGTCGCGCCATTGATTGCAGTCGGCCAGCAGCAAATCGGCCGAGCGACCGAAGATTCGCTCATAAGCCGGGCTGACGTAAAGCACCCGGCGGGTTTCCCAATCGAATGCCCACAGCACCGCGTTGACGCTCATCAGTAAGGTGTTGAACAACTGTTCGCGTTCGCTCAGGCGTGCGACTTCGCTTTGGGCGTGCATCAGCGCCAGCAAGGTCTGCGCGGCCTCGGGCCAATGTGACGGAGATGAGTCTTGCAGGTTTTTTGGGGCCATCGACACAAATCTCAAAGGGCATGCCGCGTGTTCAATGGCGGCCAACACCAAGCCCGCCGGGGGATAGCGGAGTGTCTTTGAGATAGGGCTTTTTAGATGAAGTTCCCACCTTTTTTGGCGAGGGAGCTGGCTCCCGCCGGGCGGTACTGATGACGCGATTTTGCGGTCAGACCACAAACCCATATGGGAGCGAACCTGCTCGCTCCCATAGGTTTTGTGGCTCAGACGGCGGCAGGGCGCAGGGAGTAAGTCTTCAATTGATCGGCGAAGTCGCGCAGCGATTGAATCCCGCTGGCTTCGGCTTCGTGTACCCAATCCTTGATGGCCGCCAGCATGTCGTGACCATTTGAGCTGGTCTTGACCCAGATCTGCTGCAGGGCCAGGCGTTTCTCGTAAATTACCTTCAGTGCCTGACTGTGCTCGAGCATGTTCTGGATGCGTACATGGTGTTTGTCATCCAGCAGGCTGGTCTCCCGCGAAAGCAGGCGTTTGGCCCGGTGGAACTGGTGACGTACCGAGTGATCGACCTTTTCCAGCTCTTGCTTGACCAGCGGGCCGATCACCAATTTGCGGTACTGGGCCATGATCTGGAAGCGGTTGTTGAGGATCGCCATGGCGGTGTCCATGTCCAGGTTGCCCTTGCCTTCGACGCGATGGGCGATCGGCGCAACCCGTTGAACCTTGGCCAGGCGCAGGAAGCTGAAGACTTTGATCCACGCCCAGCCCAGGTCGAATTCCCACTTCTTCACCGACAGTTTTGCCGAATTGGGGTAGGTGTGATGGTTGTTATGCAGTTCTTCGCCGCCAATCAGGATGCCCCACGGCACCAGGTTGGTCGCCGCATCGCGGCATTCGAAGTTGCGGTAGCCGATGGCATGGCCCAGGCCATTGACCACGCCGGCGGCCCACACCGGGATCCACATCATCTGGATGGCCCAGATGGTGATGCCGATGGTGCCGAACAGCAGCAGGTCGATGACGCCCATGATCGCGATGCCCAGCAGCGGATAGCGGCTGTAGAGGTTGCGCTCGATCCAGTCTTCGGGGCAGTTCTTGCCGTAGATGCGCAGGGTCTCCGGGTTTTCCGCTTCGGCGCGGTACAGCTCGGCGCCTTTGCGCAGCACCGTGGACAAACCCTTGATGACCGGGCTGTGCGGGTCATCGACGGTTTCGCATTTGGCGTGATGCTTGCGGTGGATGGCGGTCCACTCGCGGGTGTTCTGCGCCGTGGTCAGCCACAGCCAGAAACGGAAGAAATGCTTAAGGCCCCCATTCAGCTCCAGGGAGCGATGGGCCGAGTAACGATGCAGATAGACCGTGACGGCAATGATCGTGATGTGGGTCATCAGCAGGGTGACTGCTACCAGAGACCAGGGCGACAAGCCAAGAAAACCTTCGTACCACATAGGCTATAGGGCCCTCGATAAAGAAAAAACAGCCGTTGCATTATCACTAAGCCCACACAGAAAACCAGTCGCCCTTTCAGATAAGAGTGGCTGGATGTGTCTTTAAACTATAATCCCCACCTTATTGTAGGGACATGGATCGTCGGATGTCTGCCACCTATCGCGATGCCTTGCGTGCAGCGCTGCTCTATCTGTTGCTTTCTGTGATTTGGCTACAGATCAGTGGCTATTTATTGAACAGTTTCTTCGATAGCTCTGCCGAGCGACTGCGATGGCAACTGATCAACGGTTATGTTTGGGTGCTGTTCAGCGCCGGGTTGATCTTCGTTGCCCGGGCGCGGCTGCTGCGGTGTCTGGGAATCGGCGCCACATTGCACGAACGCAATACCAATCGCGAGCGCCTGCGCCAGGCGGCTGCAGTTTTCGACTGCACCCGCGAAGGCGTGCTGGTCACCGATCGGGAAGGTGTGATCGTCCATGTGAACCGGGCGTTCATGGAAATCACCGGTTACGGTTGTGAGGACGTGCTCGGGCAGCGCCCCACTATGTTCAAGTCCGGACGTCATCCATCTGACTTCTATCAGACGATGTTCGCCGCGCTTGAACGCACAGGGGAGTGGAGCGGGGAAATCTGGAACCGGCGCAAAAGCGGCGAAATTTACCCACAATGGCAGACGATCCGCCTGATCCACGATGACAATGGCCAGCCGAGCCAGTTCGTGGCGGTGTTTTCCGATATCAGTGCAATCAAGAACTCCGAACACGAGTTGATGCACCTGGCGCACCACGATCCGCTGACCGACCTGCCGAACCGCCTGCTGTTCACCGACCGCGCCGAACAGGCCCTGGCCTCGGCACAGGTCCACAAGCGTGGCTGCGCGCTGCTGATGATCGATCTCGATCACTTCAAGATGATCAACGACAGCCTCGGGCACACCATCGGCGATCAGTTGCTCAAGGCGGTGGCCGGGCGCCTGGGTGCCATGTTCGGCCCGGGCATCACCCTGGCGCGGCTGGGCGGGGATGAGTTCGCCGTACTCGCTGAAAGCTGTCCGCAACTGGTTCAGGCCGCTGCGTTGGCCCAGCGGATCATCGATGGCCTTAAAGAGCCGTTCCTTATTGATGGGCACCAGCTGTCCATCAACACCAGCATCGGCATCAGCCTGTTCCCCAGCGATGCCTTGAGCGTCGAGCAACTGCTGCGTAATGCCGACTCTGCACTGTTCAAGGCCAAAAGCACGGGGCGCAATGATTATGCCCTGTACACCGAAGAGCTGACGGCCCACGCCCAGCAACGGGTCGAGATCGCCTTTGAATTGCGTCGCGCCCTGGACCGGCAAGAGCTGCGGGTTCATTACCAGCCGGTTCACGACCTCAAGACCAGTCGCCTGATTGGCGTCGAGGCACTGGTGCGTTGGCAGCACCCGCAGCGGGGGTTGGTATCGCCGGCGGAATTCATTCCGGTCGCCGAACGAACCGGCCTGATTGCTGAAATCGATGCCTGGGTCATGGCGCAGGCGTGCCGGCAGATGTGCCAGTGGCAGCAAGGCGGGGTGATGCTGTCGTTCGTTGCGGTCAACGTTTCTTCGCGTCTGTTCGCCCGTCGTGAGCTGTATCAGCAAGTAGCGCAAGTCCTGCGGGAAACCGGGCTGGAACCGTCGTTTCTCGAGCTGGAAGTCACCGAAAGCGCGGTGATGGAAGACCCGGAAGTCGCGCTGGAACAGATGCATCGACTGCGCGAGCTCGGTGTGCGCCTGGCCATCGACGACTTCGGCACGGGTTATTCATCGTTGCTGCGACTCAAGCGTCTGCCGGTGCAGAAGCTGAAAATGGACCAGGGCTTCGTCGCCGGATTACCGTGGGATGAGGATGATGCGGCGATTTCACGGGTGATCATTGCCCTGGCTCAAAGCATGGGCATGCAGGTGCATGCCGAGGGGATCGAGCAGGTCGAACAGGCTGCTTTCCTCCTCGAGCAGGGATGTGATCTGGGGCAGGGCTACTGGTTCGGGCGACCGGTGCCGGCGGCGCAGCTGGATTGGATGCATGCGCCGGTGATTGGGTAGGTGCAATCCCTGTGGGAGCGAGCTGGCTCCGGGCGGCGTTCCGACGATAGCGGAGTAACAGTCGAGACTTCTGGAGACTGACACACCCTCATCGCGAGCAAGCTCGCTCCCACAGGGTTTTTGTCGTACTTGAAAGAGGCGATTGACCTCAAGCCCTTGTCCCGTCAAATAATTTCTTTTGGTTATATAAACATTCTCAAATAGTCTTTTTAAGAATATCTACTCCTCTCTAGTATTGCTCTCACGCCGCAAGCAGTGCCGACACTGCGAGGCAACCTCTCAGTTGAAGGAGCAGCAATATGAGCGCATCCCTGCGTAGCGTCGACGGTCAAGACGAAGCCACCATCCTGCGTGAAATCCAGAGTGCCCTGCGCGACCTGCGCTTTGGCGCCGTGGAAATCACTGTGCACAACGCCCAGGTGGTGCAGATCGAACGCAAAGAGAAATTCCGTTTGCAGCAGCCGGGCAACAAACCGGGCTGAAGAAGATCGCAGCCTGCGGCAGCTCCTGCAGAAGCACGCAATCACCTGTAGGAGCTGCCGAAGGCTGCGATCTTTGAACCGGCAACGCGATTCCAGAAATCCATAAAAAAGCCAACAAACCAAGAATTCCAGGAGCTTTCACCATGTCGTCGATTCGCCACTTCGCTTTGGCCGCCTTGGCCAGCGCCCTTTTTGCCGGTTCCGCGGTAGCCAAGGATTACGAGTTGCTCAACGTGTCGTACGACCCGACCCGAGAGCTGTACCAGGACTACAACGCCGAATTCATCAAGTTCTGGCAGAAGGACCACGCAGGCGACACCGTGAAGGTCCAGCAATCCCACGGCGGCTCGGGCAAGCAGGGGCGTGCGGTGATCGATGGCCTGCGTGCCGACGTCGTGACCCTGGCCCTGGCCGGTGACATCGACGAAATCGCCAAGCTCGGCAAGACCCTGCCGGCGGACTGGCAAAAACGCCTGCCGGACGCCAGCACGCCATACACCTCGACCATCGTGTTCCTGGTGCGCAAGGGCAACCCCAAAGGCATCAAGGACTGGGGCGACCTGGTCAAGAATGACGTCTCGGTGATCACGCCGAACCCGAAAACCTCCGGCGGTGCGCGCTGGAACTTTCTAGCGGCCTGGGCCTATGGTCTAAAAGCCAACGGCGGTGATGAAGCCAAGGCCAAGGAATACGTGCAAACCCTGTTCAAACACGTGCCAGTGCTGGATACCGGCGCTCGCGGTTCGACCATTACCTTCGTCAATAATGGTCAGGGCGACGTGTTGCTGGCCTGGGAAAACGAAGCCTTCCTGGCCCTGAAAGAAGAGGGCGGCGCCGACAAGTTCGACATCGTCGTGCCGTCGCTGTCGATTCTCGCCGAGCCACCGGTGGCGGTAGTCGACAAAAATGCCGAGAAAAAGGGCAACGAGCAGATCGCCGAAGCCTACCTCAAGTACCTGTACAGCCCGACCGGCCAGGAAATCGCGGCGAAGAACTTCTATCGTCCACGTGACAAGGATGTGGCCGCCAAGTACGCCCAGCAGTTTCCGAAACTGGAGCTGGTGAGCATCGACAAGGACTTCGGCGGCTGGAAAGCCGCGCAGCCGAAATTCTTCAATGACGGGGGCGTGTTCGACCAGATCTACCAGGCGCAGTAATCTTAAATAGCCATCAATGAGCACTCATGCAGCCAGCCTGGGTGCTTAACCTGTGGGAGCGAGCCTGCTCGCGAAGGCGGTGTTTCAGTCGACAGGGATGTTGACGGGTACTCCCCCTTCGCGAGCAGGTTCGCTCCCACAGGGATGGTTTTAGCGGAACGCTTTTTAACCAAGGACTTTTATGTCGCGTCGTATCTCCCCCGTCATACCCGGCTTCGGGCTGACGCTGGGCTACACCTTGGTGTACCTCAGCCTGATTGTGCTCATACCACTGGCGGCGATGTTCGTACATGCCGCTCAACTCACCTGGGATCAGTTCTGGGCAATCATCTCGGCGCCACGGGTGTTGGCGGCGTTGAAGCTCAGCTTCGGCACCGCCCTGTGTGCCGCGATCATCAACGGCATCATCGGCACGCTGCTGGCCTGGGTATTAGTGCGCTATACCTTCCCTGGACGAAAAGTGATCGATGCAATGATCGACCTGCCGTTCGCATTGCCCACTGCAGTGGCCGGTATTGCACTGACGGCGTTGTACACCCCTACCGGTCTGGTTGGTCAATTTGCAGCGGATCTGGGTTTCAAGATCGCCTACACCCCTCTGGGCATCACCCTTGCCCTCACTTTCGTGACACTTCCATTCGTAGTACGTACGGTACAGCCAGTATTGGCGGATATTCCTCGTGAAGTTGAAGAAGCGGCGGCGTGTCTGGGTGCAAAACCGTTGCAGGTTTTCCGTCATATCCTGCTGCCGGCACTGCTTCCGGCATGGCTTACCGGTTTCGCTTTGGCCTTTGCCCGTGGGGTCGGCGAGTACGGTTCGGTGATTTTCATCGCCGGCAACATGCCGATGAAAACCGAGATTTTGCCGCTGCTGATCATGGTCAAGCTCGACCAATACGATTACACCGGCGCTACCTCCATTGGTGTACTGATGCTGGTGGTTTCCTTCGTCCTGTTGCTGCTGATCAACTTGTTGCAGCGGCGCATCGAAACCCCATAAGGAGGCGGCACCCATGTCCCAATCGTCTATTGCTGCCGCTTCCTCGAACGCTGCCCGTCGTGGCAGCGCGACTTCGCGGCGAATCCTGATCGGCCTTGGCTGGCTGATTTTTGCCCTGTTCCTGTTGCTGCCGCTGTTCATCGTGGTGTCCCAGGGTCTGAAACTCGGCCTCGGTGCGTTCTTCACGGCGATCTTTGAGGCGGACGCGCTGTCGGCACTGAAACTCACGGTCATCGCCGTGCTGATTTCGGTGCCGCTGAACCTGGTGTTCGGCGTCAGCGCCGCCTGGTGCGTGAGCAAGTACTCGTTCCGCGGCAAGAGCATGCTGGTGACGCTGATCGACCTGCCGTTCTCGGTGTCGCCGGTGATCGCCGGTCTGGTCTATGTGCTGATGTTCGGAGCCCAAGGCTTGTTCGGGCCATGGCTTTCGGATCACGACATCCAGATCGTTTTCGCCCTGCCGGGCATCGTGCTGGCGACGATTTTCGTCACCGTGCCGTTCGTGGCCCGTGAACTGATCCCGCTGATGCAGGAACAAGGCACTCAGGAAGAGGAGGCGGCGCGTCTGCTCGGGGCCAATGGCTGGCAGATGTTCTGGCACGTCACCGTGCCCAACATCAAATGGGGCCTGATTTACGGCGTGGTGTTGTGCACCGCGCGGGCCATGGGGGAGTTCGGTGCGGTGTCGGTGGTTTCCGGGCACATTCGCGGGGTGACCAACACCCTGCCGCTGCACGTCGAGATCCTCTACAACGAATACAACCACGTGGCCGCGTTCGCCGTGGCGAGCCTGTTGCTGATCCTGGCGCTCTTCATCCTGCTGCTCAAGCAGTGGAGCGAAAACCGTATCAACCGCCTGCGCGCCAGCGCCGCGGAGGAATAATTCATGTCGATCGAAGTGCGAAACGTCAGCAAGAACTTCCATGCCTTCAAGGCGCTGGACAACATCAGCCTGGACATCCAGAGCGGCGAGCTCGTCGCGTTGCTCGGGCCGTCGGGCTGCGGCAAGACCACGTTGCTGCGGATCATCGCCGGCCTGGAAACCCCGGACCAGGGCAACATCGTGTTCCACGGTGAAGACGTCTCCGGTCACGACGTGCGTGATCGCAACGTCGGTTTCGTGTTCCAGCACTACGCCTTGTTCCGCCACATGACGGTGTTCGACAACGTCGCGTTCGGCCTGCGCATGAAGCCGAAAAACCAGCGCCCGAGCGAAAGCCAGATCGCCACCAAAGTCCACGAACTGCTGAATATGGTGCAGCTGGACTGGTTGTCGGATCGCTACCCGGAACAACTCTCCGGCGGTCAGCGTCAGCGCATTGCGTTGGCGCGAGCGCTGGCTGTGGAGCCGAAAGTGCTGCTGCTCGACGAACCCTTCGGCGCCCTTGACGCCAAGGTTCGCAAGGAACTGCGCCGCTGGTTGGCGCGTCTGCACGAAGACATCAACCTGACCTCGGTGTTCGTGACCCACGACCAGGAAGAAGCGATGGAAGTCGCCGACCGTATCGTGGTGATGAACAAAGGTGTGATCGAGCAGATCGGCTCACCGGGCGACGTCTACGAAAACCCGGCCAGCGATTTCGTCTATCACTTCCTTGGTGATTCGAACCGTCTGCATCTGGGCGAAGACAAACACGTGCTGTTCCGCCCGCACGAAGTGTCGCTGTCGCGCCATGAACTGGAAGACCACCACGCGGCTGAAGTGCGCGATATTCGTCCGCTGGGCGCGACAACACGGGTGACGTTGAAGGTCGAAGGGCAGAGCGATCTGATCGAAGCCGAAGTGGTCAAGGATCACGACAGCCTGATCGGGTTGGCGAAGGGAGAGACGCTGTTCTTCAAGCCGAAGGTCTGGCAGAAGGTTGCCAACATCTAAGGTCAAAAGATCGCAGCCTGCGGCAGCTCCTACAGAGATTTCGGTTGGCTACAATGTTGTGACCGACATCAAGCCTTTGTAGGAGCTGCCGCAGGCTGCGATCTTTTAAAGAGGTTTAAGCCGCTGCATTTTTGCGATTGACCCGAACCCCGCCCGCTCGCGCCTCGATCTGCTCTTTGAGCTCATGCCGCATCCCCAGCATGAACACCAGCTCGGCCACCACAAACAACGGCCCGACAATCAACCCGGTCACGTCATCGACAAAGGCCGGCTTGCGTCCTTCGTAGTGATGCCCGACAAACTGGATCGCCCAACCGATCACGAACATCGCCACGCCGCTGCCCAGCCAGACCAGCGTGCTTTGCTGTGCCAGCGCATGTCCTGCCCACACGGACAACCCGAGCAACACCGTCATCAACACGCCCAGGCGCCATTCCAGGCGCAGGTAAAACCACGCCGATGCCAGCGAGACGAGCACCGCCGGTGACAGCCACACGCCACCCAGCGACCACTCCGGCCGCGACAGCAACACCGCGACGGCGACCACGATCAGTGGAATGCCGATAAAGTGCGATGCGATGTTGCGTGGGTCACGGTGGTAGGCGGCGTATTGACTGAGGTGGTCGACGAGGCTTTTCATTGTTGTTCTCCTGTGGGGTGATTGATCATGCCCCGAGGCCGCTTCCCGCTCTGTCAGCCAGGCGACAATCTCTAGGAGTTTTCATGGATATGCAGGTCTGGCGTCCACGCCTGATGAGCGGTCAGTGGTTCAGCCATTTGCCTGTTTCCCTACAGGATAGTTTGCTGTCGGTGGCCAGGGTACGGCGCTTGTCACCGGGCCAGCGGCTGTTCAAACGTGGCGATCCACCTTGCGGCCTGTACGCGGTGCTTGAAGGCGCGGTGCGCGTCGGTGCCGTGAGCGAGCAGGGCAAGGAAGCGTTGCTGAGCCTGATGGAGCCGCCGCACTGGTTCGGCGAAATCTGCCTGTTCGATGGCCAGCCACGCACCCACGATGCCTACAGCGTGGGCCAGTGTGTCTTGTTGCACATCCCGCAGGCGGCGCTGCTGAAGTTGCTCGACGAACAACCGGTATACTGGCGGCAACTGGCGTTGTTGATGAGCCACAAACTGCGCCTGACCTTCATCAACCTCGAACAGCTGAGCCTGATGCCCGCCCCGGCACGTCTCGCCCATCGCTTGCTGATGATCGCCGCAGGTTACGGCGAAATCGATCCGCCGCGCCGGGTGTTGCAACTGCCGCAGGAGCAATTGGCGTCGTTGTTGTCGCTGTCGCGCCAGACCACTAACCAGCTCCTCAAGGAACTGCAGGGGCAGGGGATTCTGAACCTCAAGTACGGCGAGATCGAAATTGTCGATGCCGAGCGGTTGCGGGCACTGGCGATTTTTTGAAACGCAACGTTATTGATGGGCTTTGCCAGCGAAGGCGCCTAGCCTGTGACGACGACAATCGAGGTGTGCCATGCGTGTACTTCTAGTAGAAGACGAACCGGAGACCGCCAAACTCTTGGCCAACGGCCTGAATGAGGCGAGCTATTCGGTCGATGTCGCGCTCAACGGCATGGACGGCCGGCGCTTCATCGAGTCCGGCGAATACGAACTGATCATCCTCGACGTGATGCTGCCCGGGCTAAACGGCTGGCAATTGCAGCAGCAGATTCGCAAACTCGGCGAGACGCCGGTGCTGTTCCTTACCACCAAGGATGGCATCGAGGATCGACTGCGCGGGTTGGAGTTGCATGAGGACGATTATTTGCTCAAGCCGTTTGCAGTAAGCGAATTGGTGGCGCGGGTACGCAAGTTGTTGCGACGGGATCGCGGACGGTGATCTCCCGAACGGCTAGTTAAAAAATGAGCTGGACTTCCGCTTTAAACTGCACTAAATACAATGCATATCCATATAAAATGTGATTTTGCACGGTATACGATGCAGGTTGGCAAATGGAAAACCTTGGTGAACTGATTCGCTCGCTCCGCAAGGCGCAAAAGCTATCCCAGCAGGCGCTGGCAAAACAGTACGGCATGAGCCGCTCCACGATTTCGGGTATCGAAAACAACACCCTCTCTGAAATCGGCCTGCGTAAGGTTGAGGCAATCCTCAACGGTTTCGGGTATGAGCTCACCGCCGTGCCCCGTCAGTTGAAGCGCCCAACGCTGGACTCACTGAAAAAGGTCAACTTCCATGGGTGAGTCGCAGGAAAGGGACCGGCTTCACATCAGTGTCTCCGCAAACGCAGTCGGCACCTTGGGTCGTGGTCAGTCTCGCAGCGATTCAGTGTTTACATACGCCGAAAACGCACAGGAAAAAAACTCGGTTTCGTTGACCATGCCGGCTCGCCTCGAAAGTTACACATGGGAGCAAGGTGTACCGCCGGTTTTCGAAATGAACCTGCCTGAAGGGGCTCTGCGAGATGAGTTGGTTCGTCGTTTCAGCAAAGCAGTCAGAGGCTTTGATGATTTCGCGATGTTGTCGATCGTCGGCCCGCACCAGCTTGGGCGAGTGGGAATTGCAAACGCGCAAGATGCGAACGACCGTCCACCTGAAACCAGCCTCGCGGACCTTCTGGTTCATGACGGTGCTCAAGGCTTGTTCGATGATCTATTGCATACGTATGGCAAATATTCAGGCGTTTCCGGTGTGCAGCCCAAGGTGTTGGTTCGTGACAGTGCGACAACCGTCGACCACCTGACTCATCGAGGCGCGACGCATCTGGTTAAATCCTTTCGTCCAGACGAATACCCTGAACTCGCAGCCAACGAATACTTCTGCATGCGGGCAGCGCTACATTCGGGGCTTGAGGTGCCGAAGTTCGAGCTCAGCGAGCATGGCAAATTTCTGGTTGTCGAACGCTTCGATCTGAATGAGCAAGGTCATTTGGGGTTCGAGGATTTCTGCGTACTGAATGCCTGGCCGTCGAAGGCCAAATACGATGGCTCGTACGAAGGTGCCGCGCGGCAAATCAAAGAGTTCGTCTCTCCGCCATTGCTCAATCAGGCGCTTGAGTCTTTTTTCAAGATCGTTGCGCTCTCGTCAGCCTTGAAGAATGGCGATGCTCACCTTAAAAACTTCGGCGTTCTGTATGAAAACTGCGGCATGGATGCGCAAATCAGCCTCGCTCCGGCCTATGACATCGTCACCACGTCGGTTTACATAAGGTCTGACAGCATGGCGTTGCTTTTAGGCGGATCAAAAGCATGGCCAAAGTACAAGATGCTGATGCGATTTGGCCGTTCGGCCTGCAACCTGACCGAGGGCCGTTGTAATGAGCTGTTGCAGCAGGTTGCCCACGGGGTGGAGGCGGCAATGACCGAGATGGCTGTTTACATCAAAGACAACAGCGTCTTTGCGAGCGTTGGCGAAGCGATGATGGAGCAGTGGGCATCAGGCGTCGCGCGCAGTCTCGTGAAAAATTGATCAGCGCAACCCATCCCGAAACTGCCCCGGCGTCATCCCGGTCCAGCGCTTGAACGCACGACTGAAGCTGCTGGTGTCGGCAAACCCGAGCAGATAACTGATTTCGCTCAACGAGCATTGCGGATCGCGCAGGTGCAGCAACGCCAGGTTCTCACGGCTTTCGTTGAGCAGCGTATCGAACCGGTAGCCTTCATCCGCCAGGTGCCGTTGCAGGCTGCGCAGGCTCAGGTGCAGGGCCTTGGCGATGTGTTCGGCGCTGGGTTCGCCTTCGGGCAGTTGTTCTTCAATGGCGTCGCGGACCTTGCGCTCCCAGGTCAGCGGCTTGAGTTGCGCCAGGGTGCGCTTGAGCACGGTTTCGTTGTGTTCGGCCAGCTCCGGGTTGGCGTCGTCCAGATGGCTGTCGAAGTCGACGAGGGCGAATTCCAGTCGATCCTCGTCGGCGCCGAAGTGCACGGGCGAGCGAAAGACTTTATGCCATTGGTGCGCGTCTGCCGGTTCCGGACGGCGCAGGTAGGTCGCCAGCGGCGCGTAGTCGCGACCCAGGCGATTGCGGCAGGTGCGCACGTAAATCGCCATGAACGCATCGATGGCTTCGAAGGCAGGGGCCGGGTTGCCGGCAGGGATTTTCAGGCGGAAACAGTAGCGATCTTCGGTGCGGGTCAGTTCCAGTTCCAGGGCATCGCTGACCACCTGGTGATAGCGCACGATGCGCTCGAACACTTCCCGCAGGCTGCCGCTGGCCACCAGCGCATAACCCAGTGCATGGAAGGTGGTCGGGCTGACGAAACGCGAAACCCGCAAACCGATCGCCGGGTCGCCGCTGGCCTGCACCGCCAGATTCCACAGGTGCGTGGTGCCCGACAGTGGGTAGCGCGCGTTCGGATCGTCCATCAAATTTGGGTCGAGTCCCGCTTGCTGGCACAGGGCGGTGCTATCGATGCCCAGGGCATCGAGTTGCTTGCGCAGGGCGCGAGTCCAGCTGGCGAGGGAGGTCGGTTCAGTCATGCTGATTGGCGCTTCCGGTCAACAGGTTGGCGTTCTCGGCTACCGCCTTGCAGGGGTTCCCAAGGCAGGATGCAACCATCAATAACCAGAGGATGGAAGCATGAGCGGTATTTCTGCAAGCCCCCAACGACTGAATGCAGCCCAACGATCAGCCCATATCCGTGAAGTGGTGCTGGCCAGAGGCGTCGAGCTGCGCGAGCAATACCCGATTCTCAAGCATCAGGACGCCCTCGGCGCAGGCATTCTGACCTTCGCCATCGCCGGTATGATCGGTTCGGCGGCGCTCTATATGACCGGGCACATGGCCTGGTGGGCGTGCCTGTTGCTCAACGCATTTTTCGCCTCGCTGACCCATGAACTGGAACACGACCTGATCCACAGCATGTACTTTCGCAAGCAGAAGGTGCCGCACAACCTGATGATGGGGCTGGTGTGGCTGGCGCGGCCGAGCACGATCAACCCATGGATTCGCCGCCACCTGCACCTCAATCACCACAAAGTCTCCGGCTCCGAAGCCGACCTGGAAGAACGCGCCATCACCAACGGCGAGCCTTGGGGTTTCGCACGGTTTTTGATGATTGGCGACAACATGATGTCGTCGTTCATCCGCATGCTGCGAGCCAAGACCTTGTCCATGAAGTTCAGCATCATTTACCGCACGCTGAAGGTCTACGCCCCACTGGCGCTGATGCATTGGGGCGCGTGGTACGTGTTTCTCGGGTTCCATGCGGCGAATGGCTTTGCGCATCTGATGGACGCACCGATCGAATGGTCGGCGACCACGTTGTCGGTGATGCAGGTGGTCGACATTGTGGCTGTGGTGATCATCGGTCCGAATGTGTTGCGCACGTTCTGCCTGCACTTCATCAGCTCGAACATGCACTACTACGGTGACGTGGAACCGGGCAACGTGATGCAGCAAACCCAGGTCCTGAATGCCCCGTGGCTGTGGCCGTTGCAGGCGTTCTGCTTCAACTTCGGCAGCAGCCACGGTATCCATCACTTTGTGGTGAAGGAGCCGTTCTACATCCGCCAGTTGACCGTACCGGTGGGGCACAAGGTGATGCGCGAGATGGGCGTGCGGTTCAATGATTTCGGCACGTTTGCGCGGGCCAACCGGTTTGAGGGCAAGGAAGAGGCGGTAGGTGTGAGGACACAAACCGCTCAAGTCTGACTCGTATTTGTGGCGAGGGAGCTTGCTCCCGCTGGGTCGCGAAGCGGCCCCCTTATCCCGAAAACGAAGGGGACTGCTGCGCAGCCCAATGGGAGCAAGCTCCCTCGCCACAGGGGGTAATGTTTAGTCTGGCTGGAATGGCGACTCACTCAGGATCACCCCAGTCTCATCCACATACCGCTGCCAGTGCTCGATCAAGGCACCAAGCTTCTGCGGTTGGCTCGACGCCAGGTCATGAATCTCCCCCGGATCATTGCCCAGGTCATACAGTTGCCAGGTTGCCGGCCCGACCGGTCCCGGGATGTACACCGCCTTCCATTGCCCCTGTCGAATCGCCCGCCGACCGAACAATTCCCACCCGGTCACGGTGTGCTCGTCATGCACTTGCGCCGTTTCGCCCGACAGAAACCCCAGCCACGATTTACCGCGGATTTGCGCCACGGGTTTGCCATGCCACTGCTTGCCCGGATGGCGCACACCGGCGAGGTCGAGAATGGTCGGCGTGATGTCCATCACGGTGCCGAAACCGTGGCTGATCTGCCCCTTGAGCGGCAGTTGCGGGTAATGCACCAGCGCCGGCACGCGAATCCCGCCTTCGGTGGTGAAGGCCTTGAACAGCCGCGATGGCGCGGTCGCCACTTGCGCCCAGTTCGGCCCGTACCAGACGTAGGAGTTGGCGCGGCCGATGTTGTCCAGGCTGTTGTCGTAATGCTGGTTGAGATAGGTCAGCAACTGCGGGCCGAATTTCGGGAAAGCCTCCAGCAATGCCCCTTCGGCGCCGTTATCGGACATGAACAGGATGAAGGTGTTGTCCAGTTGCCCTTGTTGGCGCAGGTAGTCGACGACGCGGCCGATGTTCCAGTCCATGCGCTCGACCATCGCTGCATACACCTCCATGGCCCGCGCGGAGATCTGCCGTTGTTCGTCGCTCAAGGCATCCCATTGTGCGGTCAACTGGATCAACGGATGCGGCTCGACATCGGCCTCGATCAGCCCCAGCTTTTTGAGTTTTTCCAGGCGCTCGATTCGCAGTGCTTCAGGGCCGGCGTCATAGCGCCCGCGGTATTTTTCCACCACCTCGGCCGGCGCCTGCAACGGCCAGTGCGGTGCGGAAAACGGCAGGTAAGCGAAGAACGGCCGGGTCTGGTCGCGCTCCTTGAGGTATTGCAGCAGCTTGTCGCCAAAGGCATCGGAGGAATAGAAATCCTTGGGCAGTTCATTGATGAATTGGTCGTCTTCGATGTACAGCGCCGGGGTGGATTTCAGCAACCGTGGCGTCGTTTCATCGTAGGTCGGCTCGAAGCCGTAATGGTTGGCGGCGCCGGGCAACAGAGAAAACGAACGCTCGAAACCCCGGGCGTGAGGCGCCAGTTCTGCGGTCAGGCCCAGGTGCCATTTGCCGCTCATCAAGGTCTGGTAACCCGCCTCGCGCAGCAACTCGGGCAGGGCGACCACGCGATCGTTCAAATGTCCTTCGTAACCCGGTTTACCGATCAGGTCCGGGGTCAATGCTTCAGCCATGGTGCCGATGCCGGCGATGTGGTGATCGGTGCCGGTGAGCAGCATCGAACGGGTCGGCGAGCAGGTCGGTGCGGTGTGAAAATCGGTCAGGCGCAGGCCATTGTTGGCCAATGCATCGAGGTTTGGTGTATTGATTTCGCCACCGAAGGCGCCGAGGTCGGAAAAGCCCAGGTCATCGGCCAGGATCACTAGAAAGTTGGGACGTTGCGGCATCAAGCATTTCCTTTTTCAGTAGGCAATGAAGGACAGCGGCAGATCGCGGACCTGCACCGGCACGGGGGGCTGGTAGTGATCGTCGCTGGTGAGTTCGTGAAGCAGTTCTTCGCGTAACTGGTGGAAGTCGAAACTGCTGCGCTGGCGCGGATGGGGCAGGGTAATGTCGACCACTTGCTTGATCCGCCCCGGACGCGGCTCCATCACAACCACGCGGTCGGCGAGGAAGATCGCTTCCTCGACGTCGTGGGTGACCAGCACCGTGGTGATTTTTGCCCGGGCGCGGATCGCCAGCAGTTCGTCCTGCATCTGTTGGCGGGTCAGCGCATCAAGGGCGCCGAAGGGCTCGTCCAGCAGCAGAATCCGTGGGCTGGCCACCAGGCCGCGAGCGATGGCCACGCGCTGCGCCATGCCGCCGGAGAGCTGGTGCGGATAGGCGCGGGCGAAGTCGCCGAGGCCCACCAGTTCGATGAAATCAGCGATGCGCCTGTGCTTTTGTGCAGCGCTCAGTGGCTCATTGACCAGGCCCAGACCGATGTTGTCGGCCACGCTCAGCCACGGGAACAAGCGGTGCTCCTGAAAGACGATGCCACGCTCACCGCCGATGCCGGTGACGGCTTTTCCGTCGACGCTGATCTGCCCGCGAAACTGCGTATCGAGGCCCACCAGCAGCCGCAGCAAAGTGGATTTACCGCAACCGCTGGAGCCGACGATGGCGACGAACTCACCCTCGGCGATGTCCAGGTTGAATTCTCGAATAGCCTCAAGTGTGAAACCGTCGGCCTCGAAGGTTTTGCCCACGTGATTGAAGCTGACAATCGGTGCGTTCATGCATGCCTCCAGCGAGTGGCGCGGATTTCCAGGCGTTGGCCAATGAGGTTGAGCAGGGCACCGGTCAGGCCCACCAGCAGCATGCCGGCCATGATCAGGTCCATGCGCAGCAGTTGCTGGGCGCCGATCATCTGGCTGCCAATGCCGCCGTTGGACGGCATGAAATATTCGGCGCCGATGGTGCCGAGCCAGGCGTAGATCAGGCTCAGCCGAAGTCCTGCAAAAATCCCCGGTGCCGCACCCGGTAGCACCAGTCGACGGAGGCGCTGGCGCAGATTCAGGCGCAACACCTGCGCGGCCTCGTTCAGTTGCGGCGACAGGTGGGCGACGCTGCGTTGGGTGGCGATGAACAGCGGGAAAAAAGCGGCGAGGGCAACGAACACCCACTTGGCCAATTCCCCCAGACCGAACCACGCGGTGAGCAGCGGCACCCAGGCGAAAATGGCGATCTGGCGGATGGCCGCAAGGGTTGGGCCGAGCACGCGTTCACTGGTCCGCGACAATCCCAGCAGCAACCCCAAGGCAAACCCGAGCCCACCGCCGAGCAGCAATCCGCCAAGGGTCCGGCCCAGGCTCAGGGCCATGCCGCCAAGCAGTGTGCCGTCGAGCAGGCCATCCCGAGTGGTCTGCAGGACGGCCAGAGGACTGACCAGAATGTTCGGGTCAATCCACTGTTGATCCGAAGTCAGTTGCCACAACGCCAGAAGCGCCAATGGCAGCAGCCACGGTTGCAGGCGTTGCCAACCTTGATAACGCGGCCCGCGACGGATTTCGGCGGTGGCCGGGTGCGGCCAGTGCACCAGTTTCCTGTCCAGCAGACCGATGCCGCGATCCATCGCCACGCCGATCAGGCCGATCACCACGATGCACACGAAGACGATGTCGAGCATGAACAGCTGCCGCGCCCAGACCATCAGGTAACCGATGCCTTCGCTGGACGCGAGCAGTTCGACAGCCAGCAGCGAAGTCCAGCCGGCGGCCAGCGCGAGGCGCACACCGGCCATGAATGCCGGCAGTGCGGCAGGCAGCACCAGGCGTCGGATCAACAGGTGCCTGGGCAGGCGCAACACGGCGGCGGCCTCGTGCAGCCTGGGTTGTGCATCGCGCACACCGACCAGTGTATGCAAGGTTACCGGCACCACGATGGCCTTGATCAGCACAACCAGTTTGAGCACTTCACCGATGCCGAAAAACACCATGAACAATGGAATCCAGGCCAGGGTCGGGACTTGCGCCAACCCGGCGAAGGTCGGAAATACCAGGCGCTCCAGTCGACGACTGAAACCCAGTGCCGCACCCAAAACAGCACCAGCGCTGATCCCGGCCAGCAGCCCCCAGAACAAGCGTTGCAGGCTGATCCACAAATGGCTCCACAACTCGCCTTGGGACAGTTCCACCGCGCTGCTCCACACCAGAGTCGGTGTCGGCAGGATCTGCTCGCTCATCCAGTGATGGCGGCTGGCGAGCCACCAGAGGGCGAACAGGGCAATGGGCAACAACCACGGCAACAAACGTTGGCCCAGGCTTGGCCAGCGTTGCCTGTTTTTAAGTGGCGGCGCGGCCAGTGGCAGGCTGAGAAGAGAAACACGGGCCATGGATGACCTCCGTTGTCGGGTTGCAATACAGGCTGCCTTTTTGTGGGAGCAAGCTCGCTCCCACAAGGGTTCAGGGTGTATACAAAAATGATCTATAAAATTCAAAATCAATTCTATTGAGAGATAAGAGAGGCCATTTATGGCCTCCCTAAGCCTCCGCATCCAATGCATTCGAAGAATATTTTCGATGCCGTTCCTGCATACCTGGCCAAAAGGCCCGGAAGTGTTGGTATAGATCTAAATGCTCTAAAAATGTGAATTTATAGTATTTAAGTGTTGGTTCCACTTCGGCCTACTTTCGCCTCCTCAACGCCCGTTGCCCAAGGAGCCGCACCCATGAACCTTCCCTTCAAACGTGTCATCAGCCTGTTCGCCGCACCGGCCCTCGCGGGTCTACTGGCCTTCACGGCCAACGCTGGTGAGCTCAAGGAAATCCGCATCGCCGTGCCGGACCTGAGTGCCGGTACCCAGCACAGCGGTGGCGGTGTAGTGGATGTGTTGCGCGATCAACAGATCTTCGAAAAGGCCTTTGCCGATCAGGGCATCAAGATTCAATGGAGCTTTTTCAAGGGCGCAGGCCCGGTGATCAACGAGGCGTTCGCCAACGGTCAGGTTGACCTGGCTTACCTCGGCGATCTGGCGGCCATCATCGGCAAGTCCAATGGTCTGGATACGCGGTTGCTCAGCGCCTCGGCACGCGGGGTGAAGCATTACCTGGGCGTGGTGCCGGGTTCGGGGATCAAGACCCTGCAGGACCTCAAGGGCAAACGCGTGGCGATCTTCCGTGGCACCGCCAGCCAGTTGTCCTTCGACGCGGCGCTGGCCAGTCAGGGGTTGAGCGAGAAGGACGTGAAAGTCATCAACCTCGACTTCAACGCGGCGGTCGCGGCGCTGGCGGCGAAGCAGATCGATGCCTCGTGGGGCGGTTCCGGGCTCACGGCGTTGCAAGCCAAGGGGCTGGCCGAGTTGCCGCTGAGCACCAAGGACCTGGGCGGCGCCGGCAGTGTGCAGGCGGTGTTGGTGGGGACCGGGAAGTTTGTCGATGCGCATCCGGAGGCGGTGGCGAAACTGCTCAAGGCGCAGCAGCAAGCAGTGGAGTGGCTGACTCAGGAAAGCAACAAGGACGCCTACATTCAGCTGGTGTCGGGGCTGGCGAGTTATCCACCGGTAATTCTTTCTCAGGATTTGAAGGATCAGAAACTGGGCGAGGTTTTCCCCTCGACGCTTGACCCGGTGTTCCTTGGCAAGTTGCAGGATGCCGTGGACCTGGCTTCGCAGCAGAAGCTGATTCGCAAGTCGTTCAAGGTGAGCGATTGGGTGGCGCCGGAGTTGGCTGCTGCCAGGCTTTAAATCTCAAAAGATCGCAGCCTTCGGCAGCTCCTACATCGATCAGTGTAGGAGCTGCCGAAGGCTGCGATCTCTTGATCCTCAAACCGCAACGGCCATCTGCTGCCTGTCCACCGCCACCAACGTCTCGATCATCGCCCGCGCCGCCGGCGACAGCCTGAACCCGGTGCGACTGACGATCCCGCACCGTGCATTCATGCTGTCGATGTTCTGCGGCAGATTGCGCCAGTGCAGCAACACCAGTGAACCCTGGGCAATGTCCTCGATAAACGCCTCCTCGGTGCCGACGCCAATCGCATTCGATTGCAGCACCACTTTCACCAGCGCCGGAAAGTGTTCGGTCTCGATGGTCGGCGAAAAATCCACCCGCCCACTGAGGTTCGCCAGCAGTTTGCGAATGCCTGGGGGGATCATCGTGGTCGCCAGCGGGTAATCGAACATGTCGTTGGTCGACAGGCTCTCCTTGGTTAGCAGTGGATGCCCGGGGCGGCAGAAAAACACGCCGCGCTTGGGCGTCAAAGCCTGGGTCTGGAAGTTCGGATCGGACTCGAAATGGCGGATGTCGGCGATGAAGAATTCGATCTCTTCACGGCTCAGGGCACGGCTGAGTTTTTCCCAGTTATCCACCTCGAAACAAATACGCACTTTCGGGTGCGCGTTGATGAATTGCGCCACTGCATCCGGCACCAGTTTCACCGCCGGTGCCGGACCGCAGCCGAAACGCAGCTCACCGGCATCGAGCTTGGTCATCTGCGTCACTTCGGCATTCAAAAGGGCCGCGCCTTGCACCAGGCTGCGCGCATGTTGCAGCACCACCAGGCCTTCGGGGGTGGGGCGCAAATCCTTGTTGCCGCGGTCCACCAGGACACAACCGAACTCGTGCTCCAGCCCCTGAATGCTGCGGCTGAAGGCTGGCTGGGTAATGCCCATGGCCTCGGCCGCGCGCACGAAACTGCGGTGCTCGTCGAGGGCGATGAAGTAACGCAACTGGCGAAGATCCATATGCTTTTCCGGCATCCTAAAAATAGCTCGAAGGCATTTGCGACGAGGGTTGACTGAGGTTTTAAATGCAACCTCTTATTCCGTCAACGAAGCATATAGATATCTATTAGATCTAAATTGAATATAGATAGAGCAGTGTTTCGCGACCGGTTCAACCGCAAGAGTCTGATGAGGGTCTACCCATGAGCAATGCCGCTTTCGCAGTACAACCTGCTGTTCACGCGCTTGAGATCCACCCGGTGGCCGGTCGCATCGGTGCCGAAATTCGTGGCGTACAGCTTTCGGGCGAGCTGGATGCCGCCACCGTCGAAGCCATTCAACAGGCGCTTCTGCAATACAAAGTGATCTTCTTCCGCGAGCAGACCCTGCTCGACGATCAGCGCCAGGAGGCGTTCGCCCATCTGCTCGGCGAACCGGTGGCGCACCCGACCGTGCCGGTGCGCGAAGGCACGCGTTTCCTGCTGGAACTGGACGGTGCCGAGGGCCAGCGAGCCAGCTCCTGGCATACCGACGTGACCTTCGTCGAGGCCTACCCCAAAGCTTCGATCCTGCGCTCGGTGGTGGCCCCGGCTTTCGGCGGCGACACCCTGTGGGCCAATACCGCCGCCGCCTACGACGGTTTGTCAGTGGAGCTGCGTGAACTGGCCGACAAACTGGTCGCCGTGCACAGCAACGAATACGACTACGCCGGTACCAGGCCAGACGTCTCGGCCGAGAAGCTGGAGCGCTATCGCAAGATCTTCACCTCGACCGTCTACGAGACCGAACACCCGGTGGTCCGCGTGCACCCGATCAGCGGTGAGAAGAGCCTGTTGCTGGGGCACTTCGTCAAACGCATCAAGGGCTATTCCCAGGCCGATTCGGCGCACCTGTTCGGGCTGCTGCAAAGCCATGTGATCCGCCAGGAAAACATCGTGCGCTGGCGCTGGAAGGCTGGCGATGTGGCGATCTGGGATAACCGCTCCACCCAGCATTACGCAGTGGATGACTACGGGACTCAGGATCGTGTGGTGCGTCGGGTGACGCTCAAGGGTGAAGTGCCGGTGGGTGTGAACGGGCAGGTCAGCCAGACGGTGAAAGGGCCGGATATCGGCGGCGTCTGAGCCGACGCTATCGCGAGCAGGCTCGCTCCTACAGGGGATCTTCGGTGTTCGCAGGATCAGTGTAGGAGCGAGACTGCTTGCGATGGCGGCCGGGCAAGCAATAAAGCATTTCTTTTGATCGGGAACCCCGCCTTATGAGTCCGTTGTACCTCGCCCCAACGCCGTCACCCCAACGGCTCAAACGCCTGCCTCTGGCCCTGCTGCTGGCAGGAAGCGCCGGTTGGAGCCAAGGCTATGCGGCCGACGGCACCACCCCTGAAACCACCCCCGCAAAAAACGTCACGGCCGACAATGCACAACTGGAAACCGTGACCGTAACCACCCGCCGCCGCGAAGAAAGTGCGCAGGATGTGCCGACACCCATGAGCGTGGTCAGCGGCCAGACCCTGGAAACCCAGCGGATCTATCGCATCCAGGATTTGCAGCAACTGGTGCCCAGTGTCAACGTCGCCTACATGCATGCGCGCCAGTCCAGCGTGTCGATCCGTGGCCTGGGCAACAACCCGGCCAGCGATGGCCTGGAGGGCAGTGTCGGGCTGTACATCGACAACGTTTATCTCGGCCGGCCGGGCATGGCCGTGTTCGACCTGATGGACATCGAGCAGCTCGAAGTGCTGCGTGGTCCGCAAGGCACTTTGTTCGGCAAGAACACCACGGCGGGCGTGATCAACATCAGCACCCGTGCGCCGACTTTTACCCCGGAACGCAGCATCGAATCTTCGGTGGGCGAGGACGGATACTTCCAGACCAAGGGCACGATTTCCGGCCCGCTGAATGACGAACTGGCCGGACGCTTTTCTGCGTATCGCACCCGCAGCGACGGTGATATCAAGAACGAGTTCGACGGCCACGATTTGAACGGTGGCTCCCGCGATGGCTTCCGTGGCCAGTTGCTGTTCAAGCCGAACGAAGTATTCAGCCTGCGCTGGATCGGCGACTACAACGAAGAAGATTCCAGCGCCGGCACCCGCGTGTTGTTCAGCACCGGGCCGACCATCAATGGCGTCAACCTTTACCAGCGCCGGGCCAATGCGGTGGGCGCGACACTGGTCGATGGCACGCACCGCAAGGTCAACCTGAACGATGACCAGCACGTCACCGTGCACCAGGGCGGTACGTCGGTCGAGGCGAACTGGACGCTACCGAGCGACTTCACCCTGACCTCCATCAGCTCCTGGCGCTGGTGGAATTTCACCCCGCGCAATGATGACGGCCTGAACGTATCCGTCTTCCACAACGCCGGCGTTTCGGTGGAGGATAAGCAGTATTCCCAAGAGTTTCGCCTGGCATCGCCTACCGGTGGATTCTTCGATTATGTGCTCGGTGCCTATTACTTCGGTTCCGACCTGGACAACAAATCCTTCACCTTTTACGGCCCGCAAGCGGACATCTGGAACGGTACGCCCAACGGTGCGCTGAACAACATCGACAGTGTCGGCAACGGTCATATCGAAACCAACAGCTTCGCGCTGTTCGCCCAAGGCACCTGGCACCTGACCGAGCGCCTGGATTTCACCGCCGGGTTGCGTGGCACCTATGAAGAGAAAAACGCCAGGGTGACCCGTGATGCGCCGGCCGGTGGTGCCGCGGTCACCGGTGCGGCGGCCGCGGCACGACTCGCTCGTGCGGGGGCCTTCGATTCCGGCGATCTGAACCAGTACAGCTCCAGTCCCTCGGGCCTGTTGAACCTCAGCTACCGCCTCACCGACGACCTGCTCACCTACGCCACGTTGTCCCACGGCGAAAAATCCGGCGGGGTCAATCTGGCCGTCGGCACGGCGATGGTGGCCGGCGCCGATTCGCTGCTGATCGGTACCGAGCGCGCCAACAACGCCGAGCTCGGTTTCAAGAGCACCCTATGGGACCGTCGCCTGCAACTGAATGCCAACGTGTTCTGGACCCAGGTCAACGGCTATCAAACCAACGCCTTCGACGACGTCAACCGCGTGCAGTTCCTGACCAACGCCGGCTCGGTGCGCTCCCGTGGCGTGGAATTCGAAAGCACCCTGCTTGCGTTGCGCGGCCTGACGCTGAACATCAACGGCTCGTACAACGACGTTAGCTACCTCTCGTACAAGGACGCTCCGTGCCCGCCGGAAGTCAGCCTGGCGCCGGGCGCTCCGGCGTCCTGCGACCTCAGCGGACATCAAGTGGTGGGCGCTTCGAAATGGATCGGCAACGCCAACGGCGAATACAAGTGGAACCTGAGCAACGGCTTCGAAGAGTACGTCACCGCCAGCTATGCATTCCGCTCCAAAGCGGTGGGCACAGTGGAAGATTCCGACTTCGGGCAGATCCCGAGTTATGCAGTGGTCAACCTGTCCACCGGCCTGCGCGGTGACTTCAACCAGGGGCAGTGGGACGTTTCGTTATGGCTGAAAAACGCCTTCGACAAAACCTACTACACGACGCTGTGGACGGCTGCGAATGGCGGTTATGAAGGCCTGCTCGGCACGCCACGAACGCTGGGCGTGACCGGTCGATACGACTTCTAAGAAGGGGGGTTCAGCAATGGGCAATGTCCAGACCACTGCCAGTGCGCATGAAGTGCTGTGGCACCCGGCACCTGGTGGCGAGTTGGTCGACCTCGGCCGGCCACACCGGGTGCCCTTGGGCCAGTTGCGTTTGCAGTGCGCGCCCAAGGGCATCTTGAGTCGACGGGAGACGATCCTGCTCGGAGTGCTGGCGTTGCTGGTGCATGGCGCGGTGATTTATTGGGTCAATCAACAGCCGACCACAGTACTGCCTGTCGTGCCGCCGCAGATTCCGCCGATGACCATCGAATTCTCACGTCCGGCGCCACCGGTGGTCGAGCCGCCGCCACCGCAACCTGTCCAGCCTGTGGTGGAGCCGCCTGTGCCCGTGGAGGACGAACTGGCGGTGAAGCCACCTCCACCGAAACCGGTTCCCAGGCCCAGGCCGGTCGCCAAACCGGTACCGAAATCGGCGCCAAAAGCCGTTGAACAACCACCTGCGCTGCCACAACCGGCAGCGCCAGTCGCGGCCCCTGCGCCACCTGCGCCCGCACCTGTGACACCCGCCTCGGCCACCGCCGGCTACTTCAAAAACCCGGCACCGGAATATCCGTCGCTGGCCCAGCGTAAAGGCTGGGAAGGCACAGTGTTGTTGCGCGTGCAGGTGCTGGCCAGCGGCAAGCCCGGCGAGATCCAGATTCAGAAAAGCAGCGGCCGTGATGCACTGGACGAAGCCGCGCTGAACGCGGTGAAACGCTGGAGTTTCGTGCCAGCCAGGCAAGGCGATGTCGCCCGGGACGGCTGGGTCAGCGTGCCCATCGATTTCAAGATTCATTAAACCGAAACCAATTTCGCGCTAAACGTTTACACGAGGAATGCACCATGACGTTACTGACATCTCCACTTGAATCCATCGAAAGCGCGGTGATCTGGCTGCTGGTGGTTTTTTCCGTCGCGACCTGGGGTTTGGCGTTGCTCAAGGGCGTGCAGTTCGGTCGCCTGAAGGCACAGGATCGAAAGTTTCATCAACAGTTCTGGGCCGCTTCGAGCCTCGACTCGGCGGCCGAACTGAGCGAAACCCGGCCCGGCGCGGCAGCCCGGGTTGCACAGGCCGGTTACGCGGCCATCCAGGTGGGCGAGGCGCCACAGGCTGCGGATTTGAGTCAGGCGATCAATCATCAGGATCGTCTGGAGCGTGCCCTGCGTCAGCAGATCGTGCGCGAACGCCGGTCGCTGGAAACCGGGTTGGCGGTGCTAGCGAGCATTGGCAGCACCTCACCGTTCATTGGTTTGTTCGGCACGGTGTGGGGAATCATGGAAGCGTTGAAAGGCATCAGTGCAGCGGGCTCGGCAAGCCTGGAAACGGTTGCCGGACCGATTGGCGCGGCACTGGTCGCCACCGGCGTGGGGATTGCCGTCGCGGTGCCGGCGGTGCTGGTTTACAACTATTTTTTGCGCCGTTTGAAACTGACGGCGGCGGACCTGGATGACTTCGCCCATGACTTCTACAGCCTGGCGCAGAAAAGTTCGTTCCGTGTGCTGATCCACCCGAAGGCGCACAAGGTGGCAGCCCAGGGCAATGCGCAGAAAGTGAAGGAGGCGTCCTGATATGGCCTTCTCCACGCAAGACTCTGATGAGGTGCTGAGCGAGATCAACGTGACGCCGCTGGTGGATGTGATGCTGGTGTTACTGGTGGTGTTCATCGTCACCGCGCCGCTGCTGACCAACGCGATTCCGATCAACCTGCCCAAGACCGAAGCGGTGGCGCCGGTGGAGCAGAAAGACCCGTTGGTGGTGAGCATCGACGGTGCCGGCAAACTGTTTATCAACAAGGACGAGATACAACCGGACTTGCTGGAGTTCAACCTCAAGTCGGCGAAGGCCAAGGACCCCGAGGTGCGCGTGCAGTTGCAGGCGGACGATGGGGTGAATTACGGCGAAGTGGCGCGGGCCATGGCGTCGATTGAGCGGGCAGGGATTACCAAACTGTCGGTGATTACTGCGCGTTAACGGATTTTCGTTTTCCGGGGCCGTCTCCTTGGCAGGGTGCGGCCCTTTTTTTATCCCGAGAAAACACAATCCTACAGGGTGATGTTTTATATTCGATATGGATCTTAATAAATATCTTCTTATTCCTTAACGAATATATCTCGCGTCCCTATAATCGACCGGGAACAGACACGCAGCAGGAGAGCTCCCCATGCGCAACGAATCAATTCGCTACCTGATTGTGCCGGGCTGGCAAGGATCGCCGGAAGATCATTGGCAAAGCCACTGGCAGAACAGCCTGCCGAACAGTGCGCGGGTGGAGCAGGCCGACTGGCTGACGCCACGTCGCGAAGACTGGGTCGCGGCGCTGGCCGAGGCGATTGCCGCCGACAGCACGCCGGTCATCCTGATTGCCCACAGCCTGGGTTGCATCACCGTCGCCCATTGGGCAGCGAGCGCCCCCGTGCAGTTTTTGCGTCAAGTGCGCGGTGCCTTGCTCGTCGCGCCGGCAGATGTCGAACGCCCGGCCTGCGCGCCGGCCTTGCGTAACTTCGCGCCGATTCCGACGGACCTGCTGCCATTCCCCAGCCAGGTCGTCAGCTCCGACAACGACAGCGCCGTCAGTGCACCGCGTGCCCTGGAACTGGCGCGCCATTGGGGCGCCGAGGCGGGGATTCTGGCGGGGGCGGGGCATATCAACGTGAAGTCCGGTCACCAGCGCTGGGAGCAGGGTTTTGCCTATCTCTATCGCTTGCAGAACCGCATGGAACACCACGCCCTGCGTCGAGCTTGAACACTTTCCTTATTTAACGCCCCCGTCTCCCGGCGGTTTTGGGCGGGAGTCTGCCATGAGCTTTGAAACCTTCGGTCAGCCGCTGCTGACCTTTCCCGATGCCGAAAAAAGCCCCCTGAGCATCCGCGCCAAGGCGCTGGTGTTTGTCGATCCGCGTTCGCGGCAATTGCGTGAAGACCTGGAGCAACTGGCCACGCGTTCAGTGTCAGTGCTGATCCGTGGCGAAACCGGCACCGGCAAGGAATTGCTGGCGCGGCATATCCATCGCGCCAGTGATCGCGGCGGGTTGTTCGTGTCGGTCAACTGCGGCGCCATCAGCCCGACCTACGCCGACGCCGAATTGTTTGGCTATGCGGCGGGCAGCTACAGCGGTTCGGCGAGCAGTCGTGCCGGGTGGTTCGGTTCGGCCAACGGCGGCACGCTGTACCTGGACGAAATCGGCGACCTGCCGCTGCCGATCCAGACCAAATTGCTCGCCGCGCTGGAAAACCACGAAGTCACCCGCGTCGGTGCCCAACAGCCGAGCCCGGTGGATGTGCGGCTGGTGGCGGCCACCAGCATCGATCTGGCCCAGGCGGTTGCCGCCGGAAAATTCCATGAACGGCTCTATCACTACCTCAGCGAAGGCCCGCTCGAACTGCCCGCGTTGCGTGAGAGGGTGGGGGATATCCTCTCGCTGGCCGAATACTTCCTCGGCATCTACAGCCAACGCCTGGACCTGCCGGTACCGCTGATCAGCGAGCAGGCGCAACACGTGCTGGAGCGGCACAGTTGGCCGGGCAATACCAGGGAGCTGGAGAACGTCATTCACTTTGCATTGCTGGTCAGTACGGGTGACGAAATCTTGCCGGAGCATTTGAATCTGTCGGTTGTCCGGCCATCTGCGGTTCTTATACAAGGATGGATGGATCAACTTGTTCAACAAGGAGATGTCGCTGAAGTCCGGGCGCTGAAAGAGTATTTCACAAGCATCAATATATAAACCCATCGATTATCTTTATAACGAAACCAGGCAATTGATTGTTGCCTGGTTTTTTTGTGGGGGCTGATCCTTGTTTTATATTTTGTAATACTTGCAGTGTGGTTGTAACAATTTTGCGTTTTGCAGGCTGATGGGCTTTGACATATCTTTTAATTTCTCTTGGATACATTGATATCCGTCATTGTTAAATATCATATGAAAAAGGATTTTTCTGTGAGGCTTGTTGAAAATAATGCTGCAATAGCCCCAGGTGCCGACGATGAGTTGGAAGATGTCAATTCCCTTGTCGAGGGGTATATGCCTGCTGATCCGGGGATGGCACCCCTGTCTTTCCAAGAGGCTGATTTTCCTGAGTGGATAGGTCTCAAACGATTTCAAGTTTTCTCGACTTCGGGCGGAAATACAATTTACGCCAATGGGTATCAGCAGTTGAAATTGATGGTGGTTGTGCAAGCTGTAGGCGATGGGCTAAAGGCAGTAGGCATTTCCCAGAGCGAGTTCGACAGCATTCAACTGCTGGATGCCTATTCCGGCAAAGCCCTGCCGATAGACAACATTCGAGACGGCGAGGAACTGGCGTGGAAATGCGCGCTGGAACGACGCTTGCCATACGAGCCATTTCCTCATACGGGTGAACTGCATGGCCCGGTTGTGCGGGGGAAAGCCATCTTTCTCAAGGAGTTCTACGTCAGCAGCAACTCTCCCGAGCCCATCAAGCTGATTGCAGCCATTACCCGTTCGGACGGGGAGGCGTTCTATTCGGAAGAAACCTTGGAATTCGGTGAAATAAGCCTGAGGACCGTTCCACCGCCGATCTATCGAAAAGAACAGTTCAGGGTCAAACACCTACCCGGTAACTTGCAGCCGACAGAGAATATTGCCAAGGTTGATCGATATATTCTGGACCTGATAGTGGACCAGCACCATATAAAATTCATCGATTGCTCGATTACCGGCGTGTTGCATGCACGCAGTGAGTATCCCGACTATCTCGGGTATTACGCCGTTGGTTATTTTAAAGGGCTCAAGGCCAATCATGGTACGGAGGCATTATGGGAAACAGTCGATAAACTTGCGGCCTGCCATGAAGAACAAGGGAAAGTCACTTTTTTGATGCACTTTGCCAGAAAGGGCGGAGCGTCCCATGTTCGATATGATCATTTGTTGGTGAAGATGTTTGTTCGGGATATGTATGGGAACAGGCATGAAGTCGACGTCGCAATGAACACCAGAAATCCTTCGATGATCGAAGTTGTTTAATTTTACTGTATCTGCAGAGTCAAGGAATGATGATGAGTACAGCAGTGCCAGAAGTGGAGTCCAACGCATTCAACTTTTCTGACTTTATCCAGTCTGGAATTGATGTCCGTACCGGCTCTTATAGTACCAGCATTAATCTCGCGGGGTGGGTGGCCAACAATATCAACGGTCCGCAGATATCCTTCCGTATTTCATTCGATAGTTTCCGCACAACAGATTTCGGTTGGGGACGCGGTTGGTCATTGGGTTTGAGCTCCTACAATCGGAAGACCCGTAAGCTGACCCTTGCAAGCGGAACTTCTTATCTTGTCTACATCAGCAGAGGGAAGCTCGTCGTCAGGGATAAAAAGCTTCAAGACACCCAGGTCACGCTCGACGGCGACAATCTGGTTGTCAGCCATAAAAACGGTCTGATCGAGAGGTTGGTCAGGCCGGATGAAACGTATGACGAATGGTTGACCGAACAGGTTCACTCCAACGAAGGGCGCTCGATCAGTCTGAAATACATGTTGGTACGGGGCCGCCGTGTCCTGCACGAAATTCACGATCAGCAACACCGCGTCGTGGCCCTGAGTTATGAAACGCACGATCAACCCGCCAGCATTACCGTATGGCCTGATCATCCGCCAAGACGCTTGAAGTTTATTTTGCGGGTTCGCGATGGATGGCTCCGGCAGATAATCCTTGATCACGGTCCCGCCGAGCCCCTTGCATGGTCATTCGATTACCAATTACTCAATGGTTTTCTGGTCATGACGGAAGTCCGCGCGCCGAGTGGCAGTGTCGAGAGTATTGAGTACGCTCCTCAGAAGCATCGGTTACCGCTCGGGGCACCAATCAATGCTTTGCCGGCGGTGCGGCGCAGTGTTCTGGTGCCGGGTTCAGGGTTGCCGACGATCACCCGTGTCTATGAATACTCCGACAAAAATTTCCTCGGCTATCAATCGGGACTTCGTTGGGCGCAGGGCGGGGACCATCTGCATGGGCACAAAGGGCCTTACACCTACTCCTGTACCGAACGCTTGGTCACGGGGGTGGGCGACAAGACAGTTGAACTGAGTCGCATCGAAAGAACCTACAACCGTTTCCACCTGATGATCTCGGAAAAGTCCCTTTCCAACGGGAAGGTGCAGCAAAGAACGATTATCTATCACGATGTTGACGGTCTGGACTTCTCCGATCAGCCCGCCCATTTCCAACTGCAGAAAACATCTGTCGTCAGTTATATCGATACTTCTACGAGCGCCGCGCCCCGAACTGAAATCACCCATACGACCTATGATGAATCCGGCAATCTGCTAACGCAGATAAATCCGAGCGGAGCCCGGGAGGATTACGTCTACTATCCGGCAGAAGGTGCCGAGGGTTGCCCCCCCAACCCACTGGGTTTCATCACGGCATTGAAGGAGCGATCAGTCACACCGTCACCTGATTTTGCCCCGGCGCCGACGGTCATTGTCCGTTTTTCCTACATTGACTTGCCCTCCATGCGCGAAGACGGTCATCGGTTTTTGTTGCCTCAAAGCGAAAGGCTGTTTGAAGGAGGGAATGAAAAGCCAAGCGTGGATACCCGATTCGAGTACATCAATGATGCCAGTGATGCGTTTTACGGACGCCTCAAGAGTCGCTCGCATGTCGAGCACAACGGCAATCGCCGTCTCGAATTCAAATATTCAATTGATGGAGATTGGGTAGAAACCCTTCAGCAGTTGTACGTGGGTAGCGAAAGGCACGATCGCAAAGTCTGGCATGACCGATTTATCGGACAGGAAGTCAAGGCTCGGGATGGGGCCGGTAATGAGTTGTTGAAAAAGTACGACAATCTGAACCGTGTTGTTCGCGAGACAGCGGCATTCGATGGAACGGATATCGTGTCACGCGTCACCGAATTCTACGGGGAAAGCCGGCCAGAGGACGGCGCGACCATCGGCATCACCAGCATACGGGGTGTGCTGAGCAAGGTTTGGCTCGACGGGGTCGGGCGCACGACCAAAGTCAAAGTTCAGGATGTCGACTCACCCGGCAGACCATTACGTCTGAGCTATGAGGCCCACTACGACAATTTTGGTCGACTGGTAAGCGAAGTCAGCCAGGACTGGTTCGAGGGCACGGCCACCGAGTCAACCACGACCTACAGCCACGACGGCTGGGGGCGCGTATGCAGAACGGTAGGTCCTGATAGTGTTGCGGTGAACGATGTGTTTGACCCGGTTTCATTGACTCGAACATGCTGGTGCGACGGCGCTGGAAAAACCCGTTCCGTATTTAACGTGTTCGGTAAGCCAGATCGGGAGGAACGCATCGATTCCGAAGGTGTGGTCACTATTACCGCGACTTTTTCCTATGACGGACTTGGGCGTTGCCTGACGCAAACCAACGAGGCAGGATTCGAAACGCGCTTGCGTTATGACCTTTTCGGTCGTCTGATCGAGACGATCCTGCCGGATGGCACTTCGATAAAAAAAAAGTATGACCCTCTGAGCACGGGTGATCATCCGATCGAAATCAGTGCCAATGACTACGTGTTGGGCACCCGGACTTATGACGGTTTGTTGCGCGTCACCCGTACGACCGTCGGCGGCAGAACCGAAACAAGGAGCTATGAGGGTGGTGGCGCTCAAGCTTTACAGCAAGTGACGGCGGCAGGCGATATTTTCAGGTTCACCCTTGATCCCAAGCTCAACGGGGCAGTGACCGAGCGGATGGGCAGCCACGCTCGATCAGCCAGATATCGATTTGATCCATTGACCGGGCAACTCGTCGAAACCTCCAGCCCTGCCATCCAGCGCCGGGTTGAGTACGCCAGGTCGGGCAAAGAAAAGTCCCAAAAGTGGATCTCCGGTGAAGGCCGCTTCGGCACCGCCACTAGCCGTTCATTGAATGGGCTGCCTATCAGCTTCACCGATGTTAACGATGTAGAAACTACGTATACCTATGACGCTGCGGCGCGGCCCCTGGAAATTCAGCAGAAACCGGTTCTCGCGAAGTACACCTACGGTGCCCAGGGCCAGTTGCTGACATTGAGTGTCGAGGACACCGCCTCGAAACGTTCGCTGACGACCACCTTGATTCACGATGAGTTCGGTCGTGAGATCCAGCGTATTTCGCAGTTCGGCGACGGATCTCGCCTGGAAATCCTTCAAGTGTTTGGGGCCGATGACAAGCTTCAACAGCGAACGTTGGTGTCCGGTGTGCAATCACGTACAGAAAACTTCGCCTACGACAGGCGCGGGCGCCTGAAACGCTATGACTGTGAAGGCACGCAGGCACCGACCGATGCCTGGGGAAAACGCATTGATTTTCAGGAATTCACCTACGACTACCTCGATAACCTGTTGACGGTGCGTACGGGTTTCGATGGGGAGGAGAACCTGTGCAGGTTTTCTTACGATCGTCCTGACAAAACCCAGTTGAGTTCACTGACTCACAGTCACGCGCACTATCAGCCCGGGCAAGTGAGCTTCGAATACGATGCCAACGGTAATCTGCTCAACGATAACCAAGGGCGCACGTTCAGGTATGACACTCTGGGTCGGCTCGAAAGTGTGACCAGCGCTGGCGGTGGTGCGCATTATCAATTCGACGGCGAAGATCAATTGCATGCGGTGGCTGCCGAATCCGGAGAGTTGATCAGGCTTTTCTATAACGAGCATGCGCTGTGCAGCGAAGTGGCGGGTAAACACCGACGCAGTCTGTTGTCAGGCGACGGCAAGTTCTTGGCCGAGCAGCAAGATGGCGACGTTGTCTTGTTTGTCACGGATGGTCAGGGCACGGCCCTTGCACGCATTGGATCTCCAGACGAATCTGTTTTGTCTTGTCTTCCTTATGGTGATCGCCCCGCATCGAGCGGACTTGGCGCTCTGCTGGGGTTTCAGGGTGCGCGACTGGACCCGTCAACCGGGTGCTATCTGCTCGGCAGGGGTTATCGGGCCTACAACCCCCGATTGATGCGATTCCACAACCCCGACAGTTGGAGCCCCTTTGAGGATGGCGGCATCAATGCCTATGCCTATTGTCTGGGAGATCCGGTCAATCTCAAGGATCCCACCGGGCATATTTCGACCTTGGGGTGGGTGAGAATCGGTGTGACCGCCGCCCTGGCCGCCGCCGCGATTGCCCTGACAGTCGTTACCATGGGCGCAACCGCACCACTCGTGCCGATCTCGGCTAACGCCTTCGCCTTTTTAACACTGGAGGTCATTTCCGCGACGGTTTCAATCGCCTCGGCGGTTGTCGATGAGCTGGCCCCGGATACCGTTGGCGCCCAGCTATTGACCTATTCGTCGATAGCGCTGGGAGTGGTGTCGCTCGGGGCCACCGCGGTTGCAAAAATTGGCAGTAAAGGCATTGGCTTTGCGTTGACGAAAAGTGTGGGCTCCCTGGCAGACGTGGTGACTGCACAGCGAGGGGGTGCGCGCGTGGCGGTGGGGCAGCGTCTATACGGCGCTGTTTCCACGGCAAATGAGGCATTGAGAAGTACCGTCAAATTGCAGAACCGGCTCAACAAAGTGTTGACGGGAAAAACGGTAACCAGTGGGGCGAGTATCGCTTCTACATCAGCGTTCATGGTCGCGAATTCGCAAAAGTACGCCACTAAAGTCGACGAATTTCTTCAAGATCACTGGCCATCACTGGCTGAGGATTTCAGTGCTCAGAAGTTTCGAAACGATGCAGTGGACGCTCTGGAGTCATTCACCCATGAGATTGGCGAGCGGATCGCCACGCTGCGTGGCACTTGAGCAATGATGACCAGAGATTTGCATGCTTTCAAAATGGAATATCAATCAGAATAAAAGTTATTGTTCGGGAATAAAAAATCCCGGTATTGTCCGCTTCACGCCAGCGATAGCACTTCACTGGCACTCTCGTTTTCAAGCCGTCGCCACAAGCGATTGTGATTTTCGATAAGGACACTGCATGAAAAAGGTTCTGTTGTTCACCGCACTGGCGGCTGCCCTGACCGCGGGGCTGGCTCAGGCTGGCGAGAAACTGGTGGTTGCCGCGACCCCGGTCCCACACGCCGAGATTCTCGAGCTGATCAAGCCAACCCTGGCCAAAGAAGGCGTGGACCTGGAAATCAAAGTCTTCACCGACTACGTTCAGCCGAACGTGCAGGTCGACCAGAAGCGTCTGGACGCCAACTACTTCCAGACCCTGCCGTACCTGAAGAGCTTCAACGAAGGTAAAGGCACTCACCTGGAAACCGTGATTGGCGTGCACGTTGAACCTTTCGGCGGCTACTCGAAGAAAGTCAAAACCCTGGCTGAGCTCAAAGATGGCGCGACCATCGCCATCCCGAACGAAGGCAGCAACAGCGGCCGTGCCCTGATCCTGCTGCAGAAGGCTGGCCTGATCGAGTTGAAAGACCCGAATAACGCCGTGTCGACCCCAAAAGACATCGCCAGGAACCCGCACAACTTCAAGTTCAAGGAGCTTGAGTCGGCCATGTTGCCGCGCGTGCTGGATCAGGTCGACCTGGACATGATCAACACCAACTACGCACTGGAAGCAGGTCTGAACCCGGCTAAAGACGCACTGGTAATCGAAGGTGCCGATTCGCCTTACGTGAACTACCTGGTGGCCCGTCCGGACAACAAGGACAGCGTTGCCATCCAGAAACTGGCCAAGGCTCTGACCAGCCCGGAAGTGAAAGCATTCATCGAGAAGAAGTACAGCGGCGCGGTACTGCCGGCGTTCTGATTCGCGAAGCAAACCCCTTTAAGGTTTCAAACGCCGACGGCTGATTTAGCGTCGGCGTTTTTTTTTGGCGTTCGATTTACTTGTAGAGAGGGCGCTCTTGTGGCGAGGGAGCTTGCTCCCGCTGGGTTGCGAAGCAGCCCCAAAAAAGCACCACATTTCTCATTGCCTCCTTGGGCGAATGCTGCGCATTCGAGCGGGAGCAAGCTCCCTCGCCACAAAGTGCCTGTTGACCCTGGAGTTACTCACGCCGGCCCGGCCTTCAAGGCCCTGCGCAACGCCATCAATAATTTCAGAATGTCCTGCGGATCCAGCCGTTGTGGCGTTTTTACGTCTGCCATGTTCTTGTCCTTGTGAGGTTTGGCCGGGAGTCTGGCCAAAATGGGTTCGTCCCTGGAGCTGTGTTTCGAAAAAAAGACCCTTCCTACGGCGCAAGGGAAAATAGACGTCCTCCATCGTCCCGGCAAATCACGCGCCGTTCAATCCGCCCAATACCATGCCGGTTCATCCAGCATGCGCTGGCCGACAATTGCAGTCTGGCCAAGATTTTTCTCCAGCACGATGCAGTTGCAGTCGGGGTCTTGCTGCAATGCCGAAATCAAGCGCCGGGCATGGGACACCACCCACACCTGGCACTGCCCGGAGGCGCGGATGATCAAACGCGCGAGCGCCGGCAGCAGATCCGGATGCAGGCTGGTTTCCGGCTCGTTCAACACCATCAGTGTCGGCGGCCGTGGTGTCAGCAGCGCCGCGACCAGCAGCAGGTAACGCAACGTTCCATCCGACAACTCGGCGGCCGACAACGGCCGCAACAAACCTTCCTGAAAGAACTCGATGGCGAAGCGCCCACCCGGCAATGGTTCGATGTTCAGTCGCGCGCCGGGAAAGGCGTCGCTGATGGCGGCTCGCAATGCCTCGGGATCGCCGATTTCGATGATCGTCTGCAAGGCCGCCGCCAGGTCGCGTCCGTCGTGGTGCAGCACCGGCGTGCGGGTGCCCAGTTGCGGCTGGCGCACCGGGGCGTCGGCGTCGCTGCGAAAGTGATCGTAAAAGCGCCAGCGGCGGATGAACTCGCGCATCTCCAGCACTTCCGGCGAACTGCGCAGGCTGCCGACCTGATCGAACAGACTGTCGAACATCGGCGTGTGCTGGGCCAGTACATCCCACTTGCGATCGGCGCGGGCACGGATCATTGGACCGTCACGATCGACCAGCAGACTGGCCGGACGATAGAACGCTCCAGCCCAGAGGCATTCGCGCTTGATCTGCGGGTCGAGGCCGAAGCGTGACGGGATGGGCGAGCTGTGCCCCGGGAGCATGAAATGGCCATTGGAGTCGGGCAGGCCCAGGCTGATCGAGTAGCCAAAATCTTCCCCGGCAAACCCCAGCCGCAGGCGTTTGACGCCCTGGCGCACCGTGGCCTCGACGGGCACTTCGCCGTTGCGCATGCGCCGGGTGATGGTTTCCGGGCCCGCCCAGAAGGTCGAATTCAGCCCGCCTTCACGGGCCAGCGCATTGACCACGCCGCCCTGAGCGGTTTCCGCCAGCAGGCGCAGCGCACGGTAAAGGTTGGATTTACCGCTGCCATTAGGGCCGGTGATCAGATTCAGCCGACCCAGCGGGATCACCAATTTGTTGATCGAGCGGTAATTGGCCACCGCGAGGGTCTTGAGCATATGGGTTCCTGAGGCGAGATCGAGCGGGCTCATTTTCAGGTACGTGCAGGCGTCTATGACACGTGTTTTTGGGGGAAAACGTTATGAATTGTTTCTTCATAAAGGGAGCGTGCGTGGTTGAAATCCTGTTCTAAGCTCTCTGTCGAGTTGTCCATAAAAAAGGCCAAGGAGTTTGCATGGCGGTTCCCGGATTGAAAGTAGTCATGGCCTTGAGTGTCGTCACCCTGTTAACGGCTTGCGAGGAGAAAAAGCCCGTGCAGGAATACCTGCCACGGGTGTTCGTACAAGTCGTCAAGCCAGCGGATTATGCGGCCTCGGTCACCCTCACCGGTGATATCCAGGCGCGGGTACAGACGGAGCTGTCTTTCCGCGTCGGTGGCAAGATCATCCAGCGCTCGGTTGACGTCGGTGATCGTGTGACCGCCAAGCAAGTGCTCGCCCGGCTCGACCCCAAGGATCTGCAGACCAATGTCGACTCGGCCCAGGCACAAGTGGTCGCCGAACAGGCGCGTGTGAAGCAGAGCGCGCAGGCGTTCGTACGTCAGCAAAAACTCTTGCCCAAGGGCTACACCAGCCAGAGCGAATACGACTCTGCTGAGGCCGCCTTGCACAGCAGCCAGAGCGCCCTGAGCGCAGCCCAGGCGCAGCTGGCCAATGCCCGGGATCAGTTGAGCTATACGGCGCTGATTGCCGATGCGCCGGGGATCATTACCGAGCGTCAGGCGGAAGTCGGCCAGGTGGTGCAGGCGACGATGCCGATCTTCAGCCTGGCCCGGGACGGCGACCGCGATGCGGTGTTCAATGTCTATGAATCGCTGCTGGCCGAGAAGCCGAGAGATCACACCATTGTCCTCAGCTTGCTCGACAACCCTGCGATCAAAACCACCGGCACCGTACGCGAAATCACCCCGTCGGTGTCGGCGCAATCCGGAACCGTGCAGGTCAAGGTCGGCCTGGACAAACTGCCCGACGGCATGCAGTTGGGTTCGGTGGTGAGTGCCACGGCCAGGGGATCGGGCAAGCCGGTCATCGAGTTGCCGTGGTCGGCGCTGACCAAAAACATCAGCAATCCTGCTGTCTGGATTGTCGACGACAAGGGCAAAGCGCAATTGCATTCGGTGACGGTCAGCCGCTACCTGACGGGCAAGATCATCGTCAGCGGCGGGTTGAAGGACGGGGACAAAGTCATCATCGCGGGCGGGCAATTGTTGCATCCGGACATGGAGGTCGAGATTGCCGAAAACACTTACAAGGACCTGACGTGGGGAGCAAAGCCATGAAGCCTTTATGGGCGTTGTCCATCGGGCTGGTGCTGAGCGCCTGTTCCAAAAACGAACCGCCGCCGGTGCCAGTACGGCCGGTGCTCTCGATCAAGGTCCAGGCCTTGAGCGAAGAGGACCTGGGTCGCTTCGCCGGCAGTATCCAGGCACGCTATGAAAGCAATACCGGGTTCCGCGTGGGCGGGCGAATCGCCAGTCGTAACGTCGATGTCGGCGCCGAGGTCGAGAAGGGTACATTGCTCGCCACCCTCGATCCTTCGGATCAACAGAACCAATTGCGCTCGGCCCAGGGCGATCTGGCGAAAATCCAGGCGCAACTGATCAACGCCAAGGCCACTGCCCAGCGTCAGCAAGCCTTGTTTGACCGCGGGGTCGGCGCGCAAGCGCAGCTCGACGAGGCCAACACGGACCTGAAAACCACCCAGGCCTCCCTCGATCAGGCCCGGGCGGCCGTCAACCAGAGCAAGGACCAACTGGGCTACACCGAGTTGCGCGCCGACCATAAAGCCGTGGTCACCGCGTGGAGCGCCGAGGCCGGGCAAGTCGTGACGACCGGTCAGCAAGTGGTAACCCTGGCGCAACCGGACATCAAGGAAGCGGTGATCGACCTGCCCGATACCCTGGTCGATCAACTGCCCAGCGATGTGGTGTTCCTGGTCGCGGCGCAACTGGATCCGAGCATCAACACCACCGCCATCATCCGTGAAATCGAACCTCAGGCCCAAAGCGCCACACGCACCCGTCGCGCCCGCCTGACCCTGGCCGAAACGCCACCAGGCTTTCGCTTGGGTACGGCCATCAGCGTCACCCTGAGCTCGGCGATCAAGCCGCGCATCGAGTTGCCTGTCACCGCGCTGCAGGAGGTCGATGGCAAGCCACGCATCTGGGTGATCGATGCACAGAGTAAAACCGTCTCCCCCCGTGACGTCACCGTGATCAGCCGCACCGATAGCACTGTAGTGCTGGCCGACGGCGTGAAGAACGGCGAGCGAGTGGTCAGTGCCGGTGTGAACAGCCTCAAACCGGGGCAACAAGTGAAAATCGACGAGGACAGTCAATGAAAGGGCCTTTCAACCTCTCGGAATGGGCCCTCAAGCATCAGTCGTTCATCTGGTATCTGATGTTCGTTGCGTTGCTGATGGGGGTGTTCTCGTACTTCAACCTGGGGCGCGAAGAAGACCCTTCGTTCACCATCAAAACCATGGTGATCCAGAGCAAATGGCCGGGGGCGACCCAGGAGGAAACCCTCAAGCAGATCACTGACCGGATCGAGAAAAAGCTCGAAGAGCTCGACTCCCTCGACTACGTGAAAAGCTACACGCGCCCCGGTGAATCGACGGTGTACGTGTACCTGCGCGACACCACCAGTGCCGAGGACATCCCGCAGATCTGGTACCAGGTGCGCAAGAAGATCAACGACATCAAATACCAGTTCCCGCAGGGCATACAGGGGCCGTCGTTCAACGACGAGTTCGGTGACGTCTTCGGCTCGATCTACGCCTTCACCGCCGACGGCCTGACGCTGCGTCAGTTGCGCGACTACGTGGAACAGGCGCGCATGGAAATTCGCGGTGTGCCGGGGCTGGGCAAGATCGAAATGGTCGGCCAGCAGGACGAAGTGCTGTACCTGAACTTCTCCACACGCAAGCTCGCAGCGCTGGGCATCGATGAGCGTCAGGTGGTGCAGAGCCTGCAAACCCAGAACGCCGTGACCCCGGCGGGTGTCATCGAGGCTGGGCCGGAGCGGATATCGGTGCGAACCTCAGGGAAGTTCGCTTCGGAGAAAGACCTGGCCGAGGTCAACCTCAAGCTCAACGACCGCTACTATCGTCTGGCCGACATTGCCGAAATCAGCCGTGGCTACGTCGATCCGGCCTCGCCGGAATTCCGCTACAACGGCAAGCAGGCCATCGGCCTGGCGATCGCCATGCAGAAGGGTGGCAACGTCCAGGCATTCGGCAAGGCTTTGCACACCCGTATCGACGAGTTGACCGCCGACCTGCCGGTCGGTGTCGGCATCTACAACGTCTCCGACCAGGCCGTGGTGGTGGAGGAAGCCGTCGGCGGCTTTACCAGCGCGTTGTTCGAAGCGGTGGTGATCGTGCTGCTGGTCAGCTTCGTCAGCCTCGGTGTGCGCGCCGGGCTGGTGGTGGCGTGCTCGATCCCGTTGGTGCTGGCGATGGTGTTCGTGTTCATGGAATACAGCGGCATCACCATGCAGCGGATTTCCCTCGGTGCACTGATCATCGCCCTCGGCCTGCTGGTGGACGATGCGATGATCACCGTGGAAATGATGGTCACCCGTCTGGAATTGGGCGAGACCAAGGAGCAGGCGGCAACCTTCGCCTACACCTCCACGGCGTTCCCGATGCTCACCGGCACGCTGGTGACCGTGGCGGGCTTCGTGCCGATCGGCTTGAACGCCAGCTCCGCTGGTGAATACACCTACACCCTGTTTGCGGTGATTGCCTGTGCGATGCTGGTGTCGTGGGTGGTGGCGGTGCTGTTTGCGCCGGTGATCGGCGTGCACATCCTCAGCACCAACGTGAAACCCCACGAAGGCGAACCCGGGCGCATCGGCAAGGCGTTCAACGGCGGGCTGCTGTGGTGCATGCGCAATCGCTGGTGGGCCATTGGTATCACCGTGCTGTGCTTTGCACTGGCGGTGTTCAGCATGCGTTTTGTGCAGAACCAGTTCTTCCCGTCTTCGGATCGTCCGGAAATCCTGGTGGACCTGAACCTGCCGCAAAACGCCTCGCTCGACGAAACCCGCCGGGCGGTCGATCGTCTCGAGGCCACGCTCAAGGACGATCCGGACATCGTGCGCTGGAGCACCTACGTCGGTCAGGGTGCCATCCGCTTCTACCTGCCACTGGACCAGCAACTGCAAAACCCGTTCTACGCACAGTTGGTGATCGTCAGCAAAGGCCATACCCGCGAGGCCATGATGCAGAAGCTTCGCGAGCGCTTGCGCAATGACTTCGTCGGCATCGGCAGTTATGTCCAGGCACTGGAAATGGGCCCGCCGGTAGGGCGTCCGATCCAGTACCGGGTCAGCGGCAAAGACGTCGATCAGGTGCGCCGGCATGCCATCGACCTGGCCACCGAGCTGGACAAGAACCCGCACGTTGGCGAGATCATCTACGACTGGAACGAGCCGGGCAAAGTCCTGCGCATCGACATCGCCCAGGACAAGGCGCGGCAGTTGGGGTTGTCTTCCGAGGATGTGGCCAACCTGATGAACGGCATCGTCAGCGGCCAGGCGGTGACCCAGGTCGACGACGACATCTATCTGATCAACGTGGTCGGCCGCGCGGTGGATTCCGAGCGCGGTACGCCGGAAACCCTGCAGAACCTGCAGATCGTCACGCCTGGCGGCACGTCGATTCCGTTGCTGGCATTTGCCACGGTGCGTTACGAACTGGAGCAGCCGTTGGTATGGCGTAGGGATCGCTTGCCGACCATCACCATCAAGGCGGCAATACGCGACGAGATCCAGCCGACCGACCTGGTGAAACTCCTCAAGCCATCCATCGATGCTTTCGCTGCCAAGCTGCCGGCGGGCTACAAGGTCGCCACCGGTGGTACGGTGGAGGAAAGCGGCAAAGCCCAGGGACCGATTGCCAAGGTCGTGCCGCTGATGCTGTTCTTGATGGCGACCTTCCTGATGATCCAGCTGCACAGCGTGCAGAAGCTGTTCCTGGTGGCCAGCGTCGCGCCGCTGGGGCTGATCGGCGTGGTGATCGCGCTGGTGCCTACCGGTACGCCAATGGGCTTCGTGGCGATCCTCGGGATTCTGGCGTTGATCGGTATCATCATCCGTAACTCGGTGATCCTGGTGACCCAGATCGAAGAGTACGAGCAGAAGGGTTACGCGCCGTGGGATGCGGTGGTGCAGGCCACCGAGCATCGACGTCGGCCGATCCTGTTGACCGCGGCGGCGGCGAGCATGGGGATGATCCCGATTGCCCGGGAAGTGTTCTGGGGGCCGATGGCCTACGCAATGATCGGCGGGATCGTCATCGCCACCTTGCTGACGCTGCTGTTTTTGCCGGCGCTGTATGTGGCCTGGTACAAGATTCGCGAGCCGAAGAAGGAGGCGCAGTAAAGACGTCGGCTCTGGCAACAAAAACAAAAGATCGCAGCCTTCGGCAGCTCCTACACCTACCTACTGTAGGAGCTGCCGAAGGCTGCGATCTTTTGATCTGCGCTTTATTCAGCGCGCCGCCAGACACTCGCCAACCAAGGCTGCTGTTCCCGCGGCAACCCTGCCGGCCGGTAGTAATGCTCCAGCTCCACAAACCCCGCCTCGGTCAACAATTGCTGCCACGCCGCCAGGTCGTGATACGACCCATAACGCGCCCCGTTCCAGCCTTCCTGATTCTCGCCACGGGGATTGGAACTGAACAACACCCCACCCGGTTTCAGCGCCGCGCGCAGTTGCTTCAACACCCGAGGCAATTCCTGACGAGGAACATGAAACAGCACCGCGTTGGCAAAGATCCCGTCAAAACGCTCGGCCGGCAGATCAAGCTTCAAAAAGTCCTGCTGCCACACCTCGCAACCGCTGTCCTCACGGGCCATCTGCGCGAGTTTTTCCGAACCGTCGAGGCCGACCGCCTTGTGGCCCATGCGGGTGAACGTCTGCAGATCACGACCCGGCCCGCAGCCAAAATCGAGAATGTCGAAAGGCGCCTCGCCCTGAATATGCCGCAGCAGGGCATCGATGTTCTGGCTGACGTCGTGGTCGCGCGTGCCTTCACGAAAGTCCTCGGCGACCGCGTTGTAATGGCCGAGGGTCGTGGAGGTGATCTGTTCGAGGTCGTCGGGTGTTTGCTTCATGGTCGGCTGCGCAGGAAAAAGGAGATGTGTTAACTATAAGCGCTTTCGCGCTTTGAAAGATCGCAGCCTGCGGCAGCTCCTACAGAGTTTGGCATTCACACGTAGGAGCTGCCGAAGGCTGCGATCTTTTGGCCTTGGCTCAGCCCTTTTTCATCCCCAGACACTCAATGGAGTGATCCACCATCGCCTTGGCAATTTCCAGCAAATGCCAGATCGAGTACACCATCGCCCGGTCGGCGCCCTCGAGTTGATCGCCACACTGATACGCCGTGACCGACGCACAGCGCAGCAGGTCGGCGACATAGAGCTGAGTGTCTTCAAAACTCACGTCTTTGCTGACGTTGTAGAAGCGCATTTCGTCGGTTGGTGCGGGTTGCTTGCCGGTGAGGTGGAAATCGATGGCTCGGTAGAGCGCGGAACGATCCCTGAGCCAATCGTCGGTGACGGTTTCGTTGGTAGGGTTTTCGGGAGGCGGATCGGGTACGGGTTTCTTCATTGGTAAAACTCCTAGTGCTAATGGGAGCCAACCGATATCGCGACTAAACGATCAGGGGTGGCGGCTGCGCACAGGTTAGTCGACCGGTCACTAGGCTACCCGGCGCACCCGAAGGTGCCCTGCGCACAGCCACCATAACGTTCAGGTAGTAGAACCTGAAATTAGGTGACGCTGTACGCCTAGTAAAATCCGGGCGACTAAACCCGATCACTGATGAGCAGTGACGGACCGAGACTAGCCACGGAATTCGGCAGGCGCAAGCGAGCGAAATGATCTAGGAAATGTCCTTCAAAAGAAAGGGAGCAGGCCTGCAAAACCGCTGATTTTCCTGTAAGAAAACTTACCTGCCGGGGTCGGTGATCACCTGTGGCGAGGGAGCTTGCTCCCGCTCGATTGCGCAGCAATCGTAAAATCTGACACCCGAATTTCACTGACACACCGCACTGAATGGTATGGGGCTGCTTCGCAGCCCAGCGGGAGCAAGCTCCCTCGCCACAAAAGCACGGTGACCTTCAACTCGTCAGCGCTTGTTCAACCCCCGCGCCAACCGATCCCCACCCAACTGAATCACCGCTACCAACACCACCAGCAACACAATCACCGTCAACATGATCTGGCTATCAAACCGCTGATACCCATATCGATAGGCAATGTCCCCCAATCCACCCGCGCCAATCGCCCCGGCCATGGCTGATGAATTGATCATGGTCACCAGAGTGATGGTGAATCCGCCAACAATCCCCGGCAGCGCTTCCGGCAATAACACATGCCAGACGATGTGCCAGCGTCGACAGCCCATGGCTTGCGCCGCTTCGATCAATCCGTGATCGACCTCGCGCAAGCTGACCTCGGCAATACGCGCAAAGAACGGCGTGGCGGCAATGGTCAGCGGCACCACGGCCGCCCATACGCCGTAGGTGGTGCCGACGATCAATCGGGTGAACGGAATCAGCGCCACCATCAAAATCAGAAACGGAATCGAGCGAAACAGGTTCACGAACGCACCCAGTGCGCGGTTCAGCGCCGGGGCTTCGTAGATGCCGCCCCTGGAGCTGGTGACCAGGATCACCGCCAGCGGAATGCCCGCCAACAGCGCAATCAACGATGACACGCCGACCATCAGGAATGTGTCGATAAAACCCTGCAGCAAGCGATCAAACCACATAACCCAGTACCTCCACTTGTTGCGCCCATTGGCTGGCGCGCTGACGCAACTCTTCGGCAGCGAGGGGTGAGCCTGTCACCGCCAGCAGCAGTTGCCCAAGCGCATGCCCCTGAATCCGTTCCACGCCGCCTTGCAGCAATCGCACACGGCCTCCGAGGGCGCTGAACAATGCCGCCAGGTCTGGTTCGTCGCGTTGACTGCCGGTGAACTGCAAGCGCAGGACCACGGCAGCGTCCGAGGACTTTGGCTGCGGCTGCAAACGGCTTTGCAGCTCTTTGGGCAATGCGTGTTGCAATGGCGCGAGCAATGTCTTGCTGACTTCATGTTGCGGATTGCCGAACACTTCCCACACCGGTCCTTGCTCGACGATGCGCCCGTGCTCCAGCACCACGACCCGATCACAGATCTCACGGATCACCGCCATCTCGTGGGTGATCAAAACGATGGTCAGGCCCAGGCGCCGATTGATCTCGCGCAGCAGGCCGAGGATCGATTGCGTGGTCTCCGGGTCCAGCGCCGAGGTGGCTTCGTCGCACAGCAGAATCTCCGGGTCATGCACCAGCGCCCGGGCAATGCCCACGCGCTGTTTCTGCCCGCCGGACAACTGCGCCGGGTAAGCCTTGTGTTTGGCTTGCAAGCCGACCAGTTCCAGCAGTTCGCGTACCTTCTGCTCGCGTTGTTCCTTGGGAACACCGGCGACTTTCAGCGGCAACTCGACGTTCTGCCAAACGGTCTTGGCCGACATCAGATTGAAGTGCTGGAAGATCATGCCGATGCGCCGACGCAGCGCCACCAAGCGGTCTTCGTCGAACTCGCCGATGTCCACCTGATCGATCAGCACCCGACCGCTGCTTGGCTGTTCCAGGCGGTTGATGGTGCGGATCAGCGACGACTTGCCGGCGCCGCTGCGGCCGATGATGCCGAACACTTCGCCGCGCTGGATCGCCAGGTCGATGCCGTGCAACGCGGCCACCGGGCCTTGCTGGCCGTTGTAGGTTTTACCCAGATTGATGAAGCGCACATGAGCGCGATTGAGCTCGGGATGCAGCTCGGTTTGTTCAGCATGCTCTGATAAAAGGCGCGGCTCTGGAATCTCCAGTCGCCGTTGAATGGCGGCGCTCATGTTCAGCTTTCCCAGCCGGCTTGATAGAGCTTGCCGTGAGCTTTATCCAGCGCGGCGCGCACAGCGGGTGAGTGCTGGTAGATGTCGACGAACTTGATCAGGCGCGGGTCGGTTTTGCTCTTGGGCTGGATCACGAACTGAATCACGTACTCCTTGTGATCGAGGCCGTCGAACAGCAGTGCGGAGCCCGCATCGAAGGTTTTCGACAAGCGAATGTAGGCCGGGTAGCCCTGCACCAGATCGGCATCGTCATAGGCGCGCACCAGTTGCACGGCTTCGACCTGGAGGATCTTTATGTGCTTCGGGTTGGCGACGATGTCCTCCTCGGTGGCCTTGTAACCAACGCCGGGCTTGAGGGTGATCAAGCCGGCCTTGGCCAGCAGCTGCAAGCCGCGACCGCTGTTGATCGGATCGTTGGCGATGGCCACGCTGGCGCCTTGCGGCAGTTCGTCGAAACTTTTGTATTTCTTCGAGTAGAGGCCGACGTTGTTGATGATCCCCGGCGCGAATGGCACCAGGTCGAAACCCGAGGCGGCCTTGGCGTTTTCCAGGAACGGGATGTGCTGGAAGTAGTTCACGTCGATGTCGCCGGCGGCGAGGCTGACGTTCGGCGCGATCCAGTCGGTGAACTCCACCAGCTCGACTTTCAGGCCTTGTTTGCCGGCTTCTTCGACGGCGGCTTCAAGGGGAATGGCGAAGGCGGCGGTGGTGCCGATTTTCAGTGGTGCGTCGGCGGCGAAAGTCACCGAGCTGAACAGGCCGAGGGCCAGGGCCAGTGCTTTGACTGGGTGGGAGAGGTAGTGCTTTTTCATGATGTCTTTTCCAGTCAATTATTTTATGTGTACGCGTATTTGTGGCGAGGGGGCTTGCCCCCGCTCGACTGCGCAGCAGTCGCCAAACCAGCAGTCGAGTTGTAACTGACACACCTCATTGAAGTCTTTGGGGCCGCTGCGCGGCCCAACGGGGGCAAGCCCCCTCGCCACAGGGTTAGCGGCGGTAAGCCGAACCGGTATGTTGCTCAGGCAAAAAAGCCTCCCGCTGAAACAGCTTTTCGCGCAAGGTGCCGCTGTCGTACGCGGTCTTGTACGAGCCACGCCGTTGCAACTCGGGAATCACCAGCTCAATGAAATCCTCATAGCTTTCCGGCGTGACAATCCGCGTGAGGTTGAAGCCATCCAGCCCGGTTTCGGCGATCCAGGATTCCAGCTCATCGGCCACTTGCTGCGGTGAACCGACCACGGTGATGTAGCGACCGCCGAGGGCGTGTTGTTCCAGTAATTTGCGCCGGGTCCAGTCGTTGTTTTGCAGGTGTTTGGTGGCGGACTGGATGGCATTGCTCTTCACGTACTGGATCGGCTCTTCGATTTCATACTGAGAAAAATCGATCCCGGTGGACGCCGAGAAGTGCGCCACGCCGGCTTCGGCACTGGCGTAGCTCAGGTATTCGGCGTGTTTGGCCCAGGCCAGCTCTTCGGTGGCGCCAACGATCACGTTCAGCCCCATGAACACCTTGATGTCCTCGGGATTGCGCTTGGCTTCGACGGCGCTGGCACGCACCTTGTCCACCTGGGCCTTGGTCGATGCCTTGGTCTGGCCACTGATGAACACGCACTCGGCATGTCGCCCGGCGAACAGCAAACCGCGATCCGAGCTGCCGGCCTGGAACAGTACCGGCGTGCGCTGCGGCGAAGGTTCACACAGGTGATAACCCTCGACCTGATAGAACTCGCCCTTGTGCTCGACCTTGTGCACTTTGTCCGGTTGCGCGTAGATCCGCTGCTGCGGATCGTTCAGCACCGCACCGTTTTCCCAGCTGCCTTCCAGGAGTTTGTAGAGCACCTCCAGGTACTCGTCGGCCTGGTCATAACGGCGGTCATGCTCGACCTGTTCGCTCAGGCCCATGGCCTTGGCGGCGCTGTCGAGATAGCCGGTGACGATGTTCCAGCCGACCCGTCCACGGCTCAGGTGATCCAGCGTCGACAGGCGGCGGGCGAACAGATACGGCGCTTCGTAAGTGAGGTTGGCGGTCAGGCCGAAACCGAGGTTTTTCGTCACTGCGGCCATGGCCGAGACCAGCAGCAGCGGATCGTTGACCGGCAGCTGGATCGACTCTTTCAACGGCACGTCCACCGAGTTCTGGTAGACGTCGTAGACCCCGACGATGTCGGCGATGAACAGGCCGTCGAACAGCCCGCGCTCCAGCAGTTGTGCCAGTTCGGTCCAGTATTCGATCGTGTTGTAGCGGGTGGATGTGTCACGCGGATGCGTCCACAGGCCGTGATTGATGTGCCCGATGCAATTCATGTTGAACGCATTGAGCAGGATTTTCTTTTTCGCGGCGGTCATCAAATGGTCCCCCGCAATGGCGGGTTTTCATCGTTGAGGTAGTAATTGCCGACGGCGTGGTACTTCCAGCGCACCGGGTCGTGCAGGGTGTGCACCCGGGCGTTGCGCCAGTGGCGGTCGAGGCCGTGTTCGATCAAGGTCGCCTGGCTGCCGGCCAGTTCGAACAGCGTGCTGCCGGCGGCCAGGGAGACTTCGGTGCTCAGGGCGCGGGCTTCGGCGACGGCAATCGACGCGGTCGCGACGGTCTGGGCATTGGTGTCGGCCTGAGCCTGGTCGAGGTATTCACCGGCACGCTCCAGCAGCGCCTCGGCGGCGTGCAGGCGAATGCTCAGGTGGCCGAAGCTCTTGAGGGTCAGTGGATCGTCTGTGGCTTTTTCGTGGGTGGCGTCGATCCACGGCCGGGTTTTGCTGCGCACGAAGTGCAGCGCATCTTCATACGCGGCGCGGGCGATGCCGGTGTCGATGGCGGCATGGAGAATCTGCGCCAGCGGGCCGACCGGGGTCGGGCGTTCGAAAGCGCTCTGAAAGGGGATCACATCTTCGGCAGCGACGTAGACATCTTCGAACACCACCGAACCGCTGCCGGTGGTGCGCTGACCGAAGCCGCTCCAGTCGTCAATCACGCTCAGGCCCTTGCTGTTGCGCGGGACGAACGCCAGTTGCTGCACGCCGTTTTCATCCACCACCGAAGTGGGAATGCGCTGGGCGTAGATCGCGCCGGTGGCGTAGAACTTGCGGCCGTTGATGCGATAGCCACTGGCGTCGCGAGTCAGGCTGGTGACGCGATCGTGTGCGGTTTTGGTGCCCAGTTCGGCCAACGCATTGCCGAAGCGCTGGCCGGCCAAGACTTCGGCGTACAGGCGTTTTTTCTGCTCGTGGCTACCGTTCACCCGCAATACTTCGAGGGCATAGAAATGGTTCTGCGGGATCTGCCCCAGGGAGCCGTCGGCCCGGGCGATCAAGGCGATGACCTTGGCCAGGGTGACGTTGGAAACACCGGCGCCGCCGTATTCCTTCGGCACGCTGATGCCCCACAGGCCCGAGCGGGAAAACACTTCCAGTTCCGGATGTGGCAAACGGCGTTCGCGGTCGCGTGTGGCGCTGTCGCGCTTGAAGTCTTCGGCAAGGTCGCTGGCGACGATCAGGGCTTGTTCGTCGCTGGTGATGACCGCGACGTGGTGAGAACTTGTCATGTGTTTCTCCAGAGCTCTGGTAAAAAGTGTTCTGGTCGTCAGATCCAGGAATGGCGATTAGGCAGCGTGCCATTGAGGCGATAGGCGCCGACCGCGTGATACTTCCACCGCACCGGATCGTGCAGGGTGTGCACCCGGGCGTTGCGCCAGTGGCGGTCGAGGTTGAATTCGGCGAGGGTGGCGCGGCTGCCGGCCAGCTCGAGCAGCTTTTCGCTGGCCAGCAACGAAATCTCGGTGGTCAGCACTTTGGCTTCGGCCACGGCGATCGAGGCGCGGGCGGCGGACTCGGCGGTGAATGGTGCGGCGCTGACGTCATCGAGCACTTGCCCGGCCTTGCGCAGCAGCGCTTCGGCGGCGTGCAGTTCGATTTTCAACCTGCCGATATCGGCGAGCACATACAGGTCATCGCTGGCCCGCTCGACCTTGGCGTCGATCCACGGCCGGGCGCGGGTTTTCACGAAGTCGATGGCGTCGTCGATGGCGCCTCGGGCGATACCGGCGTCGATGGCCGCTTGAATCAGTTGCGAGACGGCACCCTGGATGTTCGGCGTTTCGTTGATCCGCCAGTTATCCACCACCAATTCAGGATCGGCCTGCACGTTGTTGAGCAAAATCGTGCCGCTGGCGGTGGTGCGCTGACCAAAGCCGGACCAGTCATCGACGATGCGCAATCCCGGTGTGCCGCGCCGGACGAACGCCAACACTTGCTTGCCGTCATCGTTCAACGCTTTGACCGCGACCCAATGGGCGAACAGTGCACCCGTGGAATAGAACTTCTGGCCATTGACGACGCCGTCAGCGGTGATGCGCGCCTTCAGCTCCAGGGTGTTTTTAGTGCCGCGTTCCGGCCCGGCATTGCCGATGCGCCAGCCATCCAGAACGCTTTTGAACAGGTGTCTTTTCTGTGCTTCGGTGGCACTGCCGAGCACCAGGTTGAGAATGCCGAACTGGTTTTGCGGGATCTGCCCAAGCGCCGGGTCTGCCGCGGAAATGATCGCGAAAACCTCGGCCAGGGTGACGAACGAAACCTGTGGGCCACCGTACTCGCGGGGGATGGAAATGCTGCCCAGGCCGCTGCGGGTGAACTGTTCTATTTCAGACCATGGGAGCTTGCGCTGCCGGTCACGTTTGGCTGCTTGCAGACGAGCGACTTGCGCCAGTTCGTGGGCCGCCTTGATGGCTTGAGCATCGTTGCGCAAGACTTGTGCGGGCAACAACGGGGGGGCGATGTCCAGGTCACTCTGGACGATTGCATCTGCCAGACTGGACATCAGTGCCGCTCCTTGGCTGCACGCAATGCCCTGGCGATCTGCACTGGGGTGATTGTGTTCCGGACCATACCTACCTCACATCTTATGGAAGCGCCGCTTGTGGCAGCGCATGAAAACAAGGATGTCCGGTGGTCCGGTGCATATACCCTAAACGCGTATAAATATTTTATGAACTAACTTTTAGGAATATGCATAGAAGGTCAAAAGATCGCAGCCTGCGGCAGCTCCTACAGGTTGACGACGATGCGCGTAGGAGCTGCCGCAGGCTGCGATCCTTTGATTTCAAGCCAGGACTCATTGCTTGCGGGATTCGGCAGCCTTGAGCACTTTTTTCGGGAGGACTTTCAGATAAGGACTGGCACAACCGATCTTCAGCGTGCGAGCCGGTGCCCAGCGAGAGTTGTTGCCCACCCGGTCGAGAATGCAGTACGTCACTTCCAGCCGCAGGTCTTCGCCGGCTTCGAGGATGATGGCCGGCGGTATCCAGACCTGGATCGGCTGGCCCACATCGGCGGACTTGAGCCGTGGCAGATCCATGCGCAAATCGCCCCAGCGCAGGGTGATTTCGTCGTCGACGGCCATGTTCAGGTACGGCTCGATGGTCAAGGGAACACCGCGTTTGACCTGACTCGGATTGACCCCCTGACGGCGAATCGCCTCGGGAATGCCCACCGGTGCCAGGCACTGGTTTTCATCGCCGCACAGTGCGGAGGGTTGGCCGCCGGGGCAGTCGAGTTTGATCTGCACGTTGCGGCTGGCCGATACCGCCGGGCCCCGGCCAACTTGCATGACCCGGTAGTGAATGCGCGATGTACCGTTGGCGACAAAACTTTCAGGCACCCGCAGCTGCACCGGTTGGCCGACATCGCAGGCCGTCAGCACGCGGGAGGCCACGTAGCAGTTGTCCCAGAACAGTTCGATCAGGTCACCTGCGTCCATGGCGGGGTAGGGTGCCACATCGATCAGCAGGTGCGCCGCGCAAGTGACGTTGATGCCGGTCTTGTTGGATTGCGCCAGGGTCGGGGCCGCAAGCCCGGATTTGTTTGAGGTGCTGTTCATGAAGTCTCCTTGAAGTCTTGCAACGAAGTCCGTTTCTGGAATTTCAAAAACTGAAAATCGAACAGAAAAACCATTCATTACTTCGAGTTGAAATAATGAGTTAAGCGTGATGAGTGTCGCTGGGTGGAGACTAGATAAGAGTCAGGAAGATCAGGTGTCAATAAGTTTTGTTGGTGATGAGTGAAGTGTGATGTTATTCAGAAAGTTCCTACGACCCCAAGTAATTAAACCATGTCTGTGCGTCGAATTTGTCTACTGAAAGCGGGGGAATATGGGCGAATTGGTGCAAGTCATTGGCTCGGTCTTGCGATAGGGGATCTGATCGAATTGGCACTGTTTAATTGTTGTGATGCATACATTTGTACCGCGCACGCGTACAGGATTTGCATGTTCAATAGATGAGTTTAGTTTGGTATTAATAAGGCGTATTTCGAGGGGGTTACTTCCATCCATGGAAGTTTACCGTTGTTGCGCAGGGTTGTTAGTTGTGGGTGTTATTCAGGAACTTGCTCAGGAATTGCTTGGTTCGCTCTTCTTTCGGATTGGCAAACAACGCCTTTGCTTCGCCTTGTTCGACGATCACGCCCTTGTCGAAAAACACCACACGGTTGGCCACGTCCCGGGCAAAGCCCATTTCGTGGGTGACGATCACCATGGTGCGCTTCTCTTCGGCCAGGCCGCGGATCGTCGCCAATACCTCGCCCACCAGCTCCGGGTCGAGGGCTGAGGTTGGCTCATCGAACAGGATCACTTCCGGCTCCATTGCCAACGCCCGGGCAATCGCCACGCGTTGTTGCTGGCCTCCGGAGAGGCGACGCGGGTAAGCGTCCTCCTTGCCCGCCAGGCCGACCTTGGCCAAGAGTTTTTTACCCAGGGCCACAGCGTCGGCGTGCGGGGTCTTCTTGACCACGATCGGGCCTTCGATGACATTTTCCAGCGCCGTGCGATGGGGGAACAGGTTGAAGTTCTGGAACACGAAACCTACGTGCTGGCGCAAACGCCGCACCAGGCTCTGCTGCTGGTTCAGGGGACGGCTGGTATTGACTTCGATATCGCCGACCTTGATCCGGCCGCTGGTGGGTTCTTCCAGAAAATTCAGGCAGCGCAGGAAGGTGGTCTTGCCCGAACCGCTTGGGCCGATGATCGCAACCACCTCGCCTTCCTTGACCTCAAGATCGATGCCGTTGAGCACGACTTGACCCTTGAACTGCTTTGTCAGTTTTTCCACGACAATCATCGGGTCAGGACTCCTGGTCGTGCCGATTGACCCGCGCTTCCAACTGGTTCTGCAGGTGCGACAGCACCGTGGCCAGGACCCAGTAGATCAGTGCGGCGGCAAGATACATGGTGAAGATTTCGAAGGTACGGGCGGTGATCAGCTGCGCCTGGCGGAACAGTTCGGGCACCTGGATGGTAGCGGCCAGCGCGGTGTCCTTGACCAGCGAAATGAAGCTGTTGCCCAGCGGCGGCAATGCGGTGCGCATCGCCTGCGGCAGGATGGCCCGACGCAGGGTCTGCGCACGGGTCATGCCGATACTGGCAGCCGCTTCCCATTGGCCGCGCTCGATGGAGCTGATCGCGGCACGCAGGATTTCACAGGCGTAGGCGGCCATGTTCAGCGAGAAGCCGATCAGGGCCGCCGGCAGCGGATCGAGTTCCAGACCCAATTGCGGCAAGCCGTAATAGATCACGAACAGTTGCACCAGCAACGGCGTGCCGCGAAAGAACGACACGTACATGCGGGCGATCCAGCTCACCAGTTTGAAGCGCGACAGGCGCATCAGCGCCAGGCCGAACCCCATCACCAGGCCGAAGAACATCCCGCCCAGGCTGAGGATCACCGTGTAGTACGCGCCCTTGAGCAGAAAGGGCACGGAGTCCAGTGCGAGTTGGAAAGCGTCTCCCATTATTGAGTGACGTCAGCGCTGAAGTATTTTTCCGACAGCTTTTTCAGCGTACCGTCGGCACGCAGCTTATCGATGGCCTTGTTCACCGCGGCCAGCAGTTCAGGCTCGCCTTTGCGCAGGGCAATGCCGGCTTCCTGACGGGAGAACGCATCACCGGCGGCGGTGGTGTCCTTGGCCTTCTTGGCATATTCCAGCGCGGCCAGGCGGTCGATCAGAATGGCGTCGATACGGCCGACACGCAGGTCCTGGAACTTGGTCGGATCATCTTCGTAGGTGCGGATGTCAGCGGTCGGCACATTGGCTTTTACCCACTCTTCGTAGTTGGTGCCCAGGCCTACGCCGACTTTCTTGCCAGACAGGTCGGCGGCGGACTTGATGTTCAGCTCGGCGGCCTTCTTCGTCAGCACCAGTGCCTGAATCCCGGAAACGGTGTAGGGCTCGGAGAAGTCATACTTCTTCTTGCGCTCTTCGGTGATGGTTACCTGGTTGATCACTGCGTCCAGACGCTTGGATTCCAGGGCGGCGAGGATGCCTTCCCATTTGGTTGGTTGCAGTTTGACTTTCACGCCCAGCTCTTTGGCCAGGGCTTCGGAGAACTCGACTTCGAAGCCGGCCAGTTTGCCGTCGGCGTCGACGAAACTGAACGGTGGGTAGGTGCCTTCCAGGCCGACGTTGATCACGCCTTTGTCCTTGATTTGTTGCAGTTGCTCACCGGCAACCGCTTGGCCGATCAGGCCGGCGCTCAGTGCCAGGCCCAGCGAGCCCACCAGCAGATTGCGACGTAGTGCGGAAAAATTCATGACAAGCCCCTGTGTTTTCTTATGGAAGACGCTTTAGGAAAGTTGGCAAATTCGGGATTTTGATGACTGCGATATCCTGCACTAAAGCAGCGTATGCGTCTCGTTACAAATTCGCCTGCGGCGTGACTATAAGATGATGCCGTTAGATAGGAAAATAATAAATATCCTATTTGTTATTCGTTAATTGAATATGTGTTTCATAGGAAAAGATCGCAGCCTGCGGCAGCTCCTACAGGGATCGGCATGCACCTGTAGGAGCTGCCGCAGGCTGCGATCTTTTGATCTTCTGAATCGCCTACAGAAAATCCTTATAGGCAAACAACGCCGGCGCCCCACCGGTGTGCAGGAAGATGATCGGGCCTTCGTCGAAACGCTGACGCCCGATCCCGTCCAGCAAGCCCGCCATGGCCTTGCCAGTGTAGACCGGGTCCAGCAGCAAGCCTTCCTGGCCCGCCAGCAGCTTCACCGCCGCCAGTGTCCCGGCATTCGGCTCGCCATAACGCGGGGCGAAATACTCATCCCACAACTCGACTTTGAAAGCGTCCGGCAGGTTCACGCCCAGCAGCTCGGCAGTGCGTTCGGCCAGGCCTTGAACCTTTGGCCGCTGATCTTCATCGCTGCGCGAAACCGTCACGCCGATCACTGGCAGATCCGGCAGTACTTCACTCAAGGCCAGTGCCAGGCCGCTGTGGGTACCGGCGCTGCCCGAGGCCAGGACCACGGCGGCGAACTTCAGGCCGGTGTCCTTGATCTGCTCGGCCAGTTCCAGCCCGGCGCGCACGTAACCCAGGGCGCCCAAGGCATTGGAGCCACCGATCGGTACCAGGTACGGCTTCTTGCCGTTGCTGCGCAGTCGGTCAGCCAGGGCTTGCAGTTGTTCATCGGCGTTGTCGAGGTTTTCCACCAGTTCGACCTTGGCATCGAACAGGTCGAGCAGCAGCCGGTTGCCGTTGCCGGTGTAATTGCTGTCGTCAGTGCCCAGAGGATTTTCCAGAAGGGCTACGCAGCCCAGGCCCAACTTGGCGGCAATGGCGGCTGTCTGGCGCACGTGGTTCGATTGCAACGCGCCGGCGGTGATCAAGGTGTCGGCGCCCTGGGCCAAGGCATCGGCGGCCAGGTACTCGAGTTTGCGCAATTTGTTGCCGCCCATCGCCAGCGGCGTCAGGTCATCGCGCTTGACGTACACGTCGCGGCCCAGCCAGGTCGACAGGCGTTCGAGTTTTTCCAGGGCGGTGGGTTGACCGAGCAGGTCGAGGCGGTTAAAGCGGGCGAGTTGTTGTTTGATCATGGGTCCGTACTGGCCGTGGAGGATTTCAGGACTATAGGCAGGCCCCAAAGCCTGGGCAACCGTCAATCGCTTATAGCCAATCGAACTGAGTACAGCACTATTGGTTCTTAATTTGCCTTGCGACCCTTGCCGTAAAGTAATCGCCGTCAGTGCGGCCAGACAGTCCGGTCGCCCGTGAGGAGTTTTTACCGTGAGTGAGCGTTCCAGCCATTGGCAATTGCAGACCATCGTCAGTCAGCTGCGCACGGCACGTGAGCAGTGGCGTGCACAAAACGGCCGGGCCAGCGGCGAGCAGGGCGGTCGCGAACTGCCCTCCCGGGCGGCCATGGCAGAGATTCTCGAAGCCCTGTGCGGCGCGCTGTTCCCGATGCGCCTGGGGCCGGTTGACCTGCGCGAAGAAAGCGAAGACTTCTACGTTGGTCATACGCTGGATGTGGCGCTGAATGCGCTGTTGGCCCAGGCGCGACTCGAATTGCGCTACGCCGCGCGCCACAGTGCCCAGGCCGAGACTGAAGTCGAAGCCCGGACCATCCAGATCATTCAGGACTTCGCCCTCGCCCTGCCAGGGTTGCGCAGCCTGCTGGACACCGACGTACTGGCGGCCTATCACGGCGACCCGGCGGCGCGCAGTGTCGATGAAGTGCTGTTGTGCTATCCGGGAATTCTGGCGGTGATTCATCATCGCCTGGCCCACCATTTGTACCGCGCCGGGCTGCCGTTGCTGGCGCGGATCAGTGCGGAAATCGCCCACTCGGCCACCGGCATCGACATTCACCCCGGCGCGCAGATCGGCCGCAGTTTCTTCATCGACCACGGGACCGGCGTGGTGATCGGCGAAACCGCGATCATCGGCGAGCGCGTGCGGATTTATCAGGCGGTGACTTTGGGCGCCAAGCGCTTCCCGGCGGACGAAGACGGTCAGTTGCAGAAAGGCCAGCCACGGCATCCGATTGTCGAGGATGACGTGGTGATTTATGCCGGGGCGACGATTCTCGGGCGGATCACCATCGGTCAGGGCTCGACCATCGGCGGCAATGTCTGGCTGACCCGCAGCGTGCCGGCGGGCAGCAACCTGACCCAGGCGAATCTGCAGCATGATGATGGGGCGCAGAAGTAATCTCGATTTCTGCTGACTGTAGGAAGCCGTAGGAGCCGTAGGAGCTGTCGAGTGAAACGAGGCTGCGATCTTTAAGAATTTGACCAACAAAAGTCAAAAGATCGCAGCCTTCGGCAGCTCCTACAGAATCCCCCCAATCCCCGCGTCATACCCTTCCTTAAGCGAGTGTAGGAAAGCTACCGCCGAGCCCTGCGATTAGTCCTTAGCCCCCTATCCATGTTTAACTTGAACGTTCATTCAAGTTAAACCGGCGGTTCGCTGCCCGCTCACAACAGGAGGCTTGCCTTTGCTGAGTCCGATTTCTACAGCCACGTTTTTCCCCTTCGAGGTGCACCGTACATGAGTGCATCGTCCATCCCTCCAAGCGGTCTGATCCGCATGAATCCGCCGGTGTTCTGGTTCTCGGCGAGTTTCATTCTGTTGTTTGGTGTCGTTGTCATCGCCATGCCCGAGCAGGCCGGTGCCTGGTTGCTGGCGGCGCAAAACTGGGCGGCCAACACGGTCGGCTGGTATTACATGCTGGCGATGACCCTGTATCTGGTCTTCGTGGTGGTTACCGCCTTGTCCGGCTACGGCAAGATCAAGCTCGGTGCCGACCACGACGAACCCGAATTTAGTTACTTGTCCTGGGCCGGCATGCTGTTCGCCGCGGGGATCAGCATCACTCTGTTTTTCTTTTGTGTGTCCGAGCCGCTGACCCATATGCTGCAACCGCCCCAAGGCGAGGCTGGTACGGCAGATGCGGCGCGCCAGGCGATGCAGATTCTGTTTCTGCACTGGGGTCTGCACGGCTGGGGTGTGTTCGCCTTTGTCGGCATGGCGCTGGCTTACTTTGCCTACCGGCATAACCTGCCACTGGCCCTGCGTTCGGCGCTGTATCCGCTGATCGGCAAGCGCATCAACGGCCCGATCGGTTACGCGGTGGACGGCTTCGGCATCATCGCCACGGTGTTCGGCCTCGGCGCCGACATGGGCTTCGGCGTGTTGCACCTCAACTCGGGCCTGGACTACCTGTTCGGCATCGCCCACACCCAATGGATTCAGATCGGCCTGATCACCTTGATGATGGGCGCAGCGATCATCGTTGCCGTATCCGGCGTCGACAAGGGTGTGCGGGTCATGTCCGACATCAACATGCTGCTGGCCTGTGCGCTGTTGCTGTTTGTGTTGTTCGCCGGCCCCACGCAGCACTTGCTTAACACCCTGATCCAGAACCTCGGCGATTACTTCGGCGCCTTGCCGATGAAGAGTTTCGACCTGTACGCCTACGACAAACCCAGCGACTGGCTGGGCGGCTGGACGGTGTTCTACTGGGCCTGGTGGATCGCATGGTCGCCGTTCGTGGGCCTGTTCATCGCACGGATTTCCCGTGGCCGGACCATCCGTGAATTCGTTTTCGGCGTGCTGCTGATTCCGCTCGGTTTCACCCTGGCGTGGATGTCGATTTTCGGTAACAGCGCCATCGATCAAGTGCTCAACCACGGCATGAGCGCACTCGGCATGTCGGCCATCGATAATCCGTCGATGACGCTGTATCTGCTGCTGGAAACCTACCCGTGGAGCAAAACCGTCATCGCGGTCACGGTGTTCATCAGCTTCGTGTTTTTTGTCACCTCCGCCGACTCCGGCACCGTGGTGCTGTCGACCCTGTCCGCCAAGGGCGGCAATCCCGATGAAGACGGGCCGAAATGGTTGCGAGTGTTCTGGGGCGCGATGACTGCGCTGGTGACCAGTGCATTGCTGTTCTCGGGCAGCATCGATGCGTTGAAGTCGGCGGTGGTCCTGACCTCGCTGCCGTTCTCGTTGATTCTGCTGTTGATGATGTGGGGGCTGCACAAGGCGTTTTATCTGGAATCGCAGAAGCAGATTGCGCAGATGCATTCACTGGCACCGGTGTCTGGCTCACGGCGCGGCGGCTGGAGGCAACGTTTGAGTCAGGCGGTGCATTTCCCTTCGCGGGACGAGGTTTATCGCTTTCTCGATACGATGGTGCGCCCGGCGATTGAAGAAGTGTCTGCCGTGTTCCGGGAGAAGGGCTTGCATGTGGTGACGCATCCCGATCCGGCGACTGACAGCGTCAGCCTGGAGATCGGCCACGGCGATCAACATTCGTTCGTTTATCAGGTGCAGATGCGCGGTTACTTCACGCCGTCGTTTGCCCGTGGCGGCATGGGTTCCAAGCAACTCAACAATCGCCGCTACCACCGGGCCGAAGTGCATTTGAGCGAGGGCAGCCAGGATTACGACCTGGTGGGCTACACCAAGGAGCAGATCATCAACGATATCCTCGACCAGTACGAACGGCACATGCAGTTTCTGCATCTGGTGCGTTGATCAAGGTCTTCATGTCTCGGTGGTCAACACCATGAACAACACCAGCGCCGCCACCGGGACACCGAACACGGCGCTACCGATCACCAGTTCGGTGCTCAATGGCTGGCCGGCATGCACGATGCCGACTGCGCCGTTGATCAGCGTCAGTGCCAGCCATAGCACGATAAAACTGTAGGCCAGGGTCTGGTGGGTGAAGCCGATGTTCTCGCCGATGTAGAGCATCAGCGCCAGGAGGATCAGGCCGAAGGTGATGATGATGGTGGTGTGCATGGTGGACCCTGTCTTCAGATGTGTGCTGCCATCGAGGCCGCTATCGCGAGCAGGCTCGCTCCTGCAAGGATCACGGCGAGCCCTGTGGGAGCGAGCCTGCTCGCGATAGGGGCACTGCGGTGTCTGTCTGAGCATAGTTAAACCAACCCGCCATTGACCCGCAAAATCTGCCCGTTGACCCACGCCGAATCCGGTCCGACGAGGAAGGACACGACTCGGGCAATGTCTTCTGGCTGAGCCAGGCGTTCCAGCGGCGCCATCCTGGCGAAGGTCTGGATCTGTTCTTCGCTTTTGCCATGCAGGAACAGGTCGGTGGCCACGGGGCCCGGGGCCACCGCATTGACGGTGATGTTGCGCCCGCGCATTTCCTTGGCGAATACCTGAGTCAGGGACTCCACTGCCGCTTTGCTGGCGATGTACACCGCGTAGCCCGGCAGGTTCATGCCGACGGTGCTGCTGGAGAAGTTGATGATCCGGCCACCGCTGTTCAGGCGGGTCGCCGCTTCACGCTGGGTATTGAAGGTACCGCGAGCGTGGATGTTGAAGTTCTGCTCGAACAGTTCATCGCTGTGTTGCGCCAGCGGCAGCACTTTGAGGATGCCGGCGTTGTTCACCAAAACATCGACCTTGCCCAGTTGGGTTTCCGTCTCGTCGAACATCCGGCGCACGTCGTCGGCATTGGCCACGTCGGCCTTGATCGCCATGGCCTGGTGGCCGGCCTGACGCAGCTCTACCACCAGTTTCGAGGCTTCGGTGGCGCTGCTGGCGTAGTTGATGGCAACGGCGAAACCTTCGCTGGCCAGTTGTTTGGCGATGACCGCGCCGATGCCGCGGGAGGCGCCGGTCACGATGGCAACTTTCGGAGTTTGAGCAGTCATGGCGATGATTCCTATGAGTGAAGGTGTTTGTCTGGGGTGAAGCCAATTTCACATGTTTACTCAGGGTGATAAATGCACGAGAGTTGCCTTGACTGTTCAATAATCACCAACAATCGAGTGCCTGGAGTGAGCTGTGGACCAAGTCAAGGCGATGAAGGTTTTTGTGCGGATCTACGAGCGCAGCAGCTTCACGCAGGCTGCCGATGACCTGAACCTGCCACGCGCGACGCTGACCCACACCTTGAATCAGTTCGAGGCCTGGCTGGGTACCCGTTTGTTGGAGCGCAGCACGCGTAAAGTGCGCCCGACGCTGGATGGCGAGGCGTACTACCTGCGTTGCGTGCAACTGCTGGCAGAGCTGGAAGAAGCGGAATTGGCGTTTCGTGGTGTGGCACCGAAGGGGCGGCTGCGGGTGGACTTGCACGGGACATTGGCCAAGCACTTCGTGATCCCGGCTTTGCCGCAATTCATGGCGCGTTATCCCGACATCGAGCTGTCCATCAGCGAGGCTGACCGCCAGGTCGACCTGATCAGCGAAGGTATCGATTGCGTGTTGCGGGCGGGAACATTGGGCGACTCCACGCTGATCGGCAAACGTGTCGCCAACCTGCGTCAGATCACCTGCGCCAGCCCCGCCTATCTGCGCAAATACGGCGAACCGAAAAGCCTCGCCGACCTGAGTCGGCACCGCGCGGTGAACTACGTTTCGCGCACGACGGCCAAGTTGTTCCCGTTCGAGTTCATGGTGGACGGCGAACTCAGGGAAGTGACCATCGATGGCGCCGTTTCGGTGTTCGGCGCCGAAGTCTACGCCGCCTCGGCGATTGCCGGACTGGGCTTGATCCAGTGCCCGCATTACCGGATGGAAACGCAGATCGCCCAAGGGCTGGTGCAGGAAATCCTCACCGAGACACCGCCACCGTCAATGCCGGTATCGGTGCTTTATCCACACAATCGACACATGTCGCCACGGGTTCGGGTATTTGTGGATTGGTTGGGAGAGGTGTTTGCGGGGGCCACGTGAAGGTGAAAAGTGCACGCGGTCAATGTAGGAGCTGCCGAAGGCTGCGATCTTGGCGATGGTTCTGACGGCGAAGATGAAAATATGTGAAACGTTTCAGCCATTAGTCGAATCCGGGGTTTTCTGGCGTTTGTCCGGGCGTATGCTGGGCGACTGGCGAAGCAGTCGAGACCAGATTCAAGACCGACAAGAGAGGATTCGATGACTTACACCGCTGCCGAAAACCGCTACGACTCCATCCCTTACCGCCGCGTGGGCCGCAGCGGACTGGTGCTGCCGGCGCTGTCGTTGGGGCTGTGGCACAACTTCGGCGACAGCACGCCGATCGATACCCAGCGCGCGTTATTGCGCACGGCATTCGACCTGGGCATCAACCATTTCGACCTGGCCAACAACTATGGCCCGCCGTACGGCAGCGCCGAGATCAACTTCGGCCGTTTACTGCGTGAAGACTTCAAGCAATACCGTGACGAACTGATCATTTCCAGCAAGGCTGGTTGGGATATGTGGCCCGGCCCTTACGGTCAGGGCGGCGGTTCACGCAAGTACGTGCTGGCCAGCCTCGACCAGAGCCTGCAACGCCTGGGCGTGGATTACGTCGACATCTTTTACTCCCACCGTTTTGATCCGGACACGCCGCTGGAAGAAACCGCCAGCGCACTCGCCACGGCGGTGCAACAGGGCAAGGCGTTGTACATCGGAATCTCTTCGTACTCTGGGGTGAAGACCCGCGAAATGGCGGCGTTGCTCAAAGAGTGGAAAGTGCCGCTTCTGATCCACCAGCCGGCCTACAACCTGCTCAATCGCTGGGTGGAAAAAGACCTGCTCGACACTACTGACGAACTCGGTACCGGTGTGATTGCCTTCACCCCGCTGGCCCAGGGTTTGTTGACCGATAAATACCTCAACGGCGTGCCGGCGGATGCGCGGGTCAACCGTCCGGGCGGTGGTTCGTTGCAGGCATCGCATTTGTCCGAGGCCAACATTGCCCAGGTGCGGGCAATCAACGAAATCGCCAAACGTCGTGGCCAGAGCCTGGCGCAGCTGGCGCTGGCCTGGACGTTGCGCGATCCGCGGGTCACGTCGGCATTGATTGGTGCGAGCCGGCCGGAGCAGATCGTCGAGAACGTCGGGGCGTTGAAGAACCTGAGCTTCAGTGCAGAGGAACTGGCGGAGATTGACCGGTTTGCCCGGGAGGGCGGGGTCAATCTTTGGGAGAAGCCTTCGACGGCGGAATAACCCTAAAAAGCAAAAGATCGCAGCCTTCGGCAGCTCCTACAGGATCAATGTTCGGCCGTAATATTTGCGGCGAACGCAGTCAATGTAGGAGCTGCCGAAGGCTGCGATCTTTTGATCTTAAAATGGCACATCCCCCAACACCGTCGCCCGCTGCATCACCCGCCGCGCCGGCCGGTAATCATCCACCGCGTAATGCTGAGTCACGCGGTTATCCCAGAACGCAATGTCATCCTGCTGCCAGCGCCAGCGAATGGTGAATTCCGGTCGCGTTGAATGGGCGAACAGGAACTTCAGAATCGCCTCGCTCTCGGTTTCCGACAGCTCGTTGATCTTCGAAGTGAAACCTTCGTTGACGAACAGCGAGCGGCGCCCACTCACCGGGTGCGTGCGGATCACCGGGTGCGACAGCGGCGGATTCTTGCGCCGTGCTTCTTCCCACTGGGCCAGCGCCTCGGGCGTGTTGCCATAGCGCTCCAACGGGAACGAACGGGTGAAGTCATGAGTGGCGGTCAGGCCTTCGAGCAAGGTTTTCAGCGGCGTCGACAGGGCTTCATACGCGGCAATCCCGCTGGCCCACAACGTGTCGCCGCCAAACTCCGGCAGCAGCTTGGCACTGAGTACCGCGCCCATGGCCGGCGTCGGCAGGAAGGTCACGTCGGTGTGCCAGATCGCGTTATCGCGCACGTCGGTGACGGCGGTGTCGAGGATCAGCACTTGCGGCTGTTCCGGCACGTTGGGGTAAATCGGGTGAATGTGCAGGTCGCCGAAATTCGCGGCGAATCGCGCCTGCTGCTGTGGCGTGATTGGCTGGTCGCGGAAGAACAGGACTTGATGCTTGAGCAGCGCCTGCTCAATGGCATCGCGCTGCTCCAGATTCAGCGGCTGGCTGATGTCGACGCCGCTGATTTGCGCACCGAGGGCGGAGCCTAAGGGGACGATGGTCAGGTGGCTCATGGTGGTTCTCTTCAATCCGGAGGTGCCAACTGTAGGAGCGAGCTTGCTCGCGATGGTCGTTAACGATAACGCGTGTTGACTGGCTAAACGCGGCGCTCTTGAGTCCATCGTCGGAACGCCGCCCGGAGCGAGCTCGCTCCTACAAGCAATACGCTCCTACAGGGGTGTTCAATATTCAGTGATTTTGGCCATGCCACGGCACCAGTTTGCGTTGCAGGGCACGCAGGCCCAACTCCATGGCGAAGGCGATCAGTGCAATCACCAGAATCCCCAGCACCACCACATCGGTGACCAAAAACTGCGCAGCCGATTGCACCATGAAGCCCAGACCGCTGGTGGCGGCGATCAATTCCGCGGCGACGAGCGTCGACCAACCCACTCCGAGGCCAATGCGCACACCGGTCAGGATATCCGGCAAGGCGCTGGGCAAAATGACGTGGCGAATCAACTGCACGCGGGTCGCCCCCAGCGACTGCGCGGCACGCAATTTGGCCGGGTCGACCGTGCGCACACCGGTGGCGGTGGCGATGGCAATCGGGGCGAAGATCGCCAGGTAGATCAGCAGCACTTTCGACAATTCGCCGATGCCGCACCAGATCACGATCAGTGGCAGATAAGCCAGCGGCGGAATCGGCCGGTAGAACTCGATCAGCGGGTCAAGCACGCCACGGGCGATACGGTTGGCGCCGATGGCGATGCCCACCGGCACGGCGGTGAGAATCGCAAAGCCGAGGCCCAGGCCGATGCGGCCCAGACTCGCGCCCAGGTGCTGCCACAGGGTTGAATCCATGTAACCCGAAGTCGCCAGCAGCCAGCCTTTTTGCAGTACGGCGGAAGGTGGTGGCAGGAACAGCGGCTCGATCAAGCCGGTCGCAGTCGCGGCCCACCAAATGGCAACGAGAGCGACCAGTGTCAGCACACTGATCCAGCGAGTGCTCAAACGGCGACTTGCCGGAATCACGGTGGTGCCTGGCGTTATCGCCGTGACGGGAATTTCGTAACTGCTCATGCGCGCTCCTGCCGCTGGGCGGCGCTGCGTTGGGAGAACACCTTGGCGAGTACGTGTTCGCGGGTTTCGATAAAACGAGGGTCGGACTTGATCGAGCGGGCCGACTCACCGGCGGCATAACGCTGACCGAAATCGAGGCTCAGGCGCTCGACGATTTGCCCTGGATTGGGTGCCAGCAGAATCAGGTCGGTGGCGAGGAACACGGCTTCTTCGATGTCGTGGGTAATCAGGAACACCGGTTTTGCGGTGCGTTGCCAGACTTGCAGCAACAGCTCCTGCATCTGCTCGCGGGTGAAGGCGTCGAGGGCACCGAAAGGCTCATCCATCAGCAACACACGCGGGTCGGCGGCGAGGGCGCGGGCCAGGCCGACACGCTGCTTCTGGCCACCGGAAAGCTGCCAGATGCGGCGCAGCTCAAAACCGGAAAGGTCGACCAGGGCGAGCATTTCCCGGGCGCGGGCTTCGCGTTTGTCCCGAGCGATACCGGCCAGTTCAAGACCGAACCCGACATTGGCCAGTACGTCTTGCCACGGCAGCAACGCGTCGTCCTGGAACACCACGCCGCGCTCGGCACTCGGGCCTTTGACGGGCACGCCGTCGAGGGTGATGCGCCCGGCGCTGGGCTCGACGAAACCGGCAATCAGGTTCAACAGTGAAGTCTTGCCACTGCCGGACGGGCCAAGGGCCACCAGCAACTGCTGGGGGCCGAGGCTCAGGGAAATATCCGCCAGTACAGGTTCTGCTGCACCGAGGTACTGTGCGCTGATGCGCTCCAGCTGTAGCAAAGCCATCGCAATGAACTCCCGATCAGTTGGTGATGAACTTCGCACTGACGTAGGGCGCGTAGTCCGGCAGCACCGCCTCGACCTTGCCTTGCTCCTTGAGGAACGCCGCAGTGTCGGTGATGGCTTTGGTGGTCGGCGCGCCGAGGGTGAGCACCTGGTCAGCCGCCAACGGGTAGACGTTGCCTTGCAGCAGCAACGGAATGTCGCTGGCCTTGGCGCCGGAGAGCTTCACCAATTTGTCGACGTTGCCCTGGTTGGCGAGCCAGGCTTGCGGGTCTTTGCGGTAATCGGCGTAGGCGTCCAGGGTCACTTTGGCGAACGCGGTGACGATTTCCGGATGCTTCTCGGCGAAATCCTTGCGCACGATCCAGGCATCGAAGGTCGGTGCGCCGAACTTGGCCAGCTCGCCGGAGGTGATCAGTACCTTGCCGTTCTCCTTGGCGACACCGAGGGCCGGATCCCACACGTATGTGGCGTCGATGTCACCACGTTTCCAGGCGGCGATGATCGCGGGCGGAGCCAGGTTGAGAACGGTGACTTTCGACGGGTCGATGTTCCAGTGCTTCAGCGCGGCCAGCAGGCTGTAGTGGCCGGTGGACACAAATGGCACGGCGATTTTCTTGCCGATCAGGTCTTGCGGGGTCTTGATCCCCGAACCGTCGCGGGCGACCAAGGCTTCGGCGGCGCCGATCTGGGTGGCGATGAGGAAGGTTTCCACCGGGACTTTGCGAGTGATGGCGGCGGTCAGAGGGCTGGAGCCGAGGTAGCCGATCTGTACGTCGCCGGAGGCGATGGCAGCGATGATATCGGCACCGTTGTCGAATTTGCGCCAGCTGATATCGGCCTTGGTGGCCTTTTCGTAGGCGCCGTCGGCCTGGGCGACTTTCGCCGGGTCAACGGTGGTCTGGTAGGCGACGGTGAAGTCGGCCGCCTGGGCAAAAAAACTCACGGTAGCCAAGGAAGCGGCCGCCAACAAGCGAAGAGGGGAAGTCAGTTTCATCAGGAAGCTCCTTGTCAGGCGACCGAGAGTCGGCGTGAGAAAGAGACTAAATGATCTAAGAATTCGAAAATAAATAACTTTTTCGAATTAGCTTATGAGGGGAAAACCCGCAGGGCTGAAAACCAAAAGATCGCAGCCTTCGGCAGCTCCTGCAGGAAACTCATTCCAGTGTAGGAGCTGCCGAAGGCTGCGATCTTTCTTACTGGCGCCGATTAGTTGCTGATCGCCAGAATGCTCGCCTGATACGCTCCGACAAACACATCGAAATCACCGACTTCGTTCTGCTCCAGCTCAGCCTGCTGAGCCAGCGACGAACGCGCCCGCTCTTCAAATTTCGCCTGTTCCTCAGCCGGCAACGGCTCGCTGCGGAAGAACTCGGCATGGGCCTGGCTCTGGCGCAAGGAGAACTGGGCGAAGCTTTCATTGTGTTCGGCCATCGCCGCCAATACCTGGGCCGACGGCGTCAGGGACGGGTCCAGGACCTTGGCCATCTGGGCGTCCAGCGCCTTGCTGTGGGCATCGCCGCCATGGCTCTGGTCAAGCATCGCCGCCAGAGGAGCAATTTTCTCCAGCAACTCGCCGGCCCATTCCTTGAGGTCAACCGGCTGGCCATCCCGTTGCAGTTGCAGGCCCGGACGACGACCTTCCTTGACCACGCTGAGGAAGTTCGAGGTCGCGTTGCCGCAACTGGTGCTGGTCAGCAACGGGCTGTCATTGAGCGCGCAGTACAGCAGGAACGCATCGAGGAAACGCGACTCGGTGAGGTCGATGCCCATCGGCAGGAACGGGTTGATGTCCAGGCAGCGCACTTCAATGTACTGGATACCCCGGGCCATCAGTGCCTGGATAGGGCGTTCACCGGTGTAGGTCACGCGTTTCGGGCGGATGTTGGAGTAGTACTCGTTTTCGATCTGCAGGATGTTGGTGTTGAGCTGTACCCACTCCCCATCCTGGTGGGTGCCGACTTCGACATAGGGTGCATACGGCGTGGCCACCGCTTTGCGCAGGCTGTCGGTGTAGCTGTTCAGATCGTTGTAGCACGGCGTCAGGCCGGCCTGGGCGCTGCTCTGATAACCCAGGTCGCTCATGCGCAGGCTGGTGGCGTAAGGCAAGTACAAAGTCTGCGGGTCCAGTTGCTCCAGCTGATGCGAACGACCGCGCAGGAAGCCGGCGTCCAGTGCTGGCGATGCCCCGAACAGGTACATCAGCAGCCAGCTGTAGCGGCGGAAGTTACGGATCAGGGCGATGTAGGACGACGACTGAAAGTCGCGGTCAGTGCCGACAAAACCCTCGGCCTGCCTGAGCAGCGGCCAGAGTTTTTCCGGCAGGGAAAAGTTGTAGTGGATGCCGGCAATGCACTGCATGGTCTTGCCATAACGCAGGGCCAGGCCCTTGCGGTACACATACTTGAGCTGCCCGATATTGGACGTGCCGTACCAGGCGATCGGGATGTCTTCCTCGGCCGGCAACGGGCACGGCATCGATGGGCTCCACAGGTACTCGTTGCCGAGCTTGCTGTAGGCAAAGCGGTGAATGCTGTCCAGGCTCGCCAACGTGTCCGCCGGGTCGGGCAGGGCCGGAGTGATGAACTCCAGCAGCGACTCGGAGTAGTCGGTGGTGATCTGTTCATTGGTCAGCGCGGAACCCAGGCTTTCCGGGTGCGGCGTTTGCGCCAGGCGACCTTCATCGGTCACGCGCAGGCATTCACGTTCGATGCCGTGAAGGCACTGTTCGAGCAGAGAGAGGTTAGCGCGCTCGCCGAGCAGGGCCAGGCGGCGGTTGAGAAGTTCGCTCAAGTTGGATTCCTTCACGCGTCAGTCGCCCCAATATGGGGGTGGGCAAGACGGTCTACAAGGGTGAAGTTAAAACTGGCGTTTTCGCCTTGTTTTGTAGGAGCGAGCTTGCTCGCGATGGAGGTTAACGATGACGAGGGGTGCCTGAGTGAAAACGGCGCCCTGACGTTCATCGCGAGCAAGCTCACTCCTACAGGTCATTGCGCCGAAATTAACTCAAATCGATGACATCCATCTACAGGACAGCGAACGTGCCTTGTGCTTTTGCGACCAGCTTGTCGCCCTGCATCACATCGGCTTCGACCACCAGTGTGCGGCGACCCGGGTGGATCACCCGCGCCGTGCACATCACCTCACCGTCGGCGACGGCGCGGATGTAGTTGATCTTGCACTCGATGGTCGCGCTCTGCTGGTCAAAGCCGTGGGTGCTGGAACAGGCCAGCCCCATGGCAATGTCCACCAGGCTGAACAAGGCCCCGCCGTGCAGCTTGCCGCCGCGATTGCGCAGCTCCGGCTCCAGCGCCAGGGCGACTTGCGCCACCCCGCTTTCCAGACTGTACAAGCGGCAGCCCAGCAGCTTGAAAAACGCGCTTTCGGTCAGCCCGACGGGAATGTCCATCAGCGTTTCTTCAATTGCTTGGCATTGGCGAACAGCGAAGCCATGGCATTGTTGCTCGGTGCTGCCGCCGTGGTTTCCTTGCGCGGTGCGGTGTTCTGGGACTGGCGTGGCGCCGATCCCGGACGTGCACCGCGGGCACCGTCGATTTTCTCTCCCGGGGTGTCGCTCATGCGCATCGACAGGCCCACGCGTTTGCGCGGGATGTCCACTTCCATGACCTTCACTTTCACCACGTCACCGGCCTTTACCGCTTCCCGTGGATCCTTGATGAACTTCTCCGAAAGCGCAGAGATGTGCACCAAACCGTCCTGATGCACGCCGATATCGACGAAAGCACCGAAGTTGGTCACGTTGGTCACCACGCCTTCGAGGATCATGCCCAGTTGCAGGTCCTTGAGGTCTTCGACGCCTTCCTGGAACTCGGCGGTCTTGAACTCGGGACGCGGATCGCGGCCTGGCTTATCCAGTTCCTGAAGGATGTCGGTGACAGTTGGCAAACCGAAAGTTTCGTCGGTGAATTTTTTCGGGTCCAGGCGCTTGAGGAAACCACTGTCGCCAATCAGCGAACGAATATCGCGATCAGTCTCGGCGGCGATACGCTGCACGAGCGGATAGGCTTCCGGGTGCACTGCGGAGGCGTCCAGGGGATTGTCGCCGTTCATCACGCGCAGGAATCCGGCCGCCTGTTCGAAGGTTTTTTCACCCAAGCGCGCGACTTTCTTCAGCGCAGCGCGGGTCTTGAACGCACCGTGCTCGTCGCGGTGGCTGACGATGTTCTGCGCAAGGGTCGCGTTGAGGCCGGAGATCCGTGCCAGCAGCGCCACGGAAGCGGTGTTCACGTCCACGCCAACGGCGTTCACGCAGTCCTCTACAACCGCGTCCAGGCCACGGGCCAGTTTCAGCTGCGACACGTCGTGCTGGTACTGGCCGACGCCGATGGATTTCGGATCGATCTTCACAAGCTCCGCCAGCGGGTCTTGCAGGCGACGGGCAATCGACACGGCGCCACGGATCGATACGTCGAGATCCGGGAATTCCTTGGAAGCCAGTTCCGACGCTGAATAAACCGATGCGCCGGCCTCGGAAACCATGACCTTGGTCATCTTCATGGCCGGGTATTTCTTGATCAGTTCAGCGGCCAGCTTGTCGGTTTCGCGGCTGGCGGTGCCGTTGCCGATGGCGATCAGGTCCACCGAGTGCTTGGCGCACAAGGCGGCGAGCACGGCGAGGGTCTGGTCCCACTTGTTGTGCGGCACGTGCGGGTAAACCGTGGCGTGATCCAGCAGCTTGCCGGTGGCGTCGACCACGGCGACCTTGCAACCGGTGCGCAGGCCCGGGTCGAGACCCAGGGTGGCGCGCGGGCCGGCCGGTGCCGACAGCAGCAGGTCGTGCAGGTTATGGGCAAAGACATTGATCGCTTCGGTTTCCGCGCCATCGCGCAGCTCGCCCAGCAGGTCGGTTTCCAGATGGGTGTAGAGCTTGACCTTCCAGGTCCAGCGCACCACTTCGCCCAGCCATTTGTCGGCGGCGCGGTTCTGGTTCTGGATGCCGAATTGCTGGCCGATCATGCCTTCACATGGATGCATGGTGCCCGGCAGTTCGTCGCCGACTTTCAGCGCGGAGCTGAGGATGCCTTCGTTGCGGCCACGGAAAATCGCCAGCGCGCGGTGCGACGGCATGCTTTTGAGCGGTTCGTCGTGTTCGAAGTAATCGCGGAACTTGGCGCCTTCCTCTTCCTTGCCGGCAATCACGCGGGCACTGAGGGTGGCTTCCTGCTTGAGGTAGTTGCGCAGCTTTTCCAGCAGGCTGGCATCTTCGGCGAAGCGCTCCATCAGGATGTACTTGGCGCCTTCAAGGGCTGCCTTCACATCGGCCACGCCTTTTTCCGCGTCGATGAAACGTGCGGCTTCGGTTTCCGGGCTCAGAGACGGGTCGTTGAACAGGCCGTCGGCCAATTCGCCGAGGCCGGCTTCCAGGGCGATCTGACCCTTGGTGCGGCGCTTTTGCTTGTACGGCAGGTACAAGTCTTCGAGGCGGGTCTTGGTGTCGGCGAGCTTGATGTCGCGTTCAAGTGCAGGGGTCAGCTTGCCCTGCTCCTGGATGCTGGCGAGGATGCTGATACGCCGTTCGTCGAGTTCTCGCAGGTAGCGCAGGCGCTCTTCCAGATGACGCAATTGCGTATCGTCGAGGCTGCCGGTCACTTCTTTCCGGTAACGGGCGATGAAGGGAACGGTAGAGCCTTCATCGAGTAGCGCGACGGCCGCTTCGACCTGTTGTGGGCGTACACCGAGTTCCTCGGCGATGCGGCTGTTGATGCTGTCCATAAAACCACCTGACAAATTGTGAAAGCAGGCTCGCAGGCGCGGAAATAGGGCCTTCGCGAGTCTGGTTGAGCGGCCTGGCCAGCGCCGCTGCCTGGGTCAGCAGGCATTGCGTTGACCCGTGAAATCGAACAATTACTGCTGACGCGATAAAAATAAATCGCGTCCGTCTGTAGTACCTGTCTGATGTTGCCTGACACAAAAGGCCGGGCATTATAACCAGCGTTACGGCATTCGGGGGGCATCGCGGGTTGCCGGTGCAATGGCCGGTTTTCTGGCGGTATAGGAAAAATCTGCTAACAATGCACACGGTGCGTATAACGGCAGCTACGCCATAATGCGTGCCGAGATCAAAGGGAGCATCCAATGAGCAGCACTGCACAAACTGCTGAAGGCGAAAAAATTCTTATCGTTGACGACGATCCGGGGCTGAGCAGCCTGCTGGAGCGTTTTTTCGTCAGCAAGGGCTACCGCGCCCGCGCCGTACCGAACACCGAGCAAATGGATCGCCTGCTGGCGCGCGAAGTGTTCAACCTGGTCGTCCTCGACCTGATGTTGCCCGGCGAAGACGGCCTGACCGCCTGCCGCCGTCTGCGCAACGCGAACAACCAGATTCCGATCATCATGCTCACCGCCAAGGGCGACGAGCTGAGCCGGATCAAGGGCCTGGAACTGGGCGCCGACGATTACCTGGCCAAGCCGTTCAACCCCGATGAGCTGATGGCTCGCGTCAAGGCGGTATTGCGTCGCCAGTCGGCTCCGGTGCCGGGTGCCCCGGGCAGCGAAGACGAAAGCGTGACCTTCGGTGACTACGAGTTGTCCCTGGCCACCCGCGAGCTCAAGCGCGGCGAAGAAGTGCACATGCTCACCACCGGTGAATTCGCGGTGCTCAAGGCCCTGGTGATGAATGCGCGTCAACCGCTGACCCGCGACAAATTGATGAACCTGGCCCGTGGCCGCGAGTGGGATGCCCTGGAGCGCTCCATCGATGTGCAGATTTCCCGTCTGCGCCGGATGATCGAACCCGATCCCTCCAAGCCGCGTTACATCCAGACCGTCTGGGGCGTGGGTTATGTGTTTGTTCCGGATGGTACCGCGACCAAGTGATTGGCGATTTGTAGGAGCGGGTCATGCGGACAACGGATCAATCGATCCTGTCCGCAGACTCGCGATCCGCAATATGCGAGCATTGCTCGCTCCTGCAAGTGTTTAACGGCTAACCATGAAAACCCCCGTTTGGTTTCCCCAGAGTTTCTTCTCTCGCACCCTTTGGCTGGTGCTCATCGTCGTTCTCTTCTCCAAGGCGCTGACCCTGGTTTATCTGCTGATGAACGAAGACGTGCTGGTGGACCGCCAATACAGCCACGGTGTCGCCCTGGTGCTGCGTGCCTACTGGGCGGCCGATGAAGAGAACCGCGCAAAGATTGCCGATAGTGCACCCCTGATTCGGGTAGTGGGCGCAGGTGTCCCGGAAGGCGAGCAACATTGGCCATACAGTGAGATTTACCAGCGACAGATGCAGACCGAGCTGGGGCCGGACACCGAAGTGCGGCTACGCATGCATTCTCCCCCGGCACTGTGGGTTCGTGCTCCGAGCCTGGGTGAAGGCTGGCTGAAAGTGCCGCTGTATCCGCATCCGTTGCGCGGTCAGAAAATCTGGAACGTGCTCGGCTGGTTCCTCGCTATTGGCCTGCTGTCCACCGCTTCGGCCTGGATCTTCGTCAGCCAGCTCAATCAACCTTTGAAGCGTCTGGTGTATGCCGCGCGGCAACTCGGCCAGGGCCGTAGCGTGCGCCTGCCGATCAGCGATACGCCGAGTGAGATGACCGAGGTTTACCGCGCCTTCAACCAGATGGCCGAAGACGTCGAGCAGGCCGGTCGCGAACGCGAGTTGATGCTGGCCGGGGTGTCCCACGACTTGCGTACGCCGTTGACCCGCTTGCGGCTGTCCCTGGAGCTGATGGGCGACCACAGTGACCTGACGGACGACATGATCCGTGACATCGAAGACATGGACGCGATTCTTGACCAGTTCCTGGCGTTCATTCGTGACGGACGTGATGAGTCGGTGGAAGAAGTGGACCTGAGCGATCTGGTTCGTGAAGTTGCCGCGCCGTACAACCAGAGCGAAGAGAAAGTGCATTTGCGCCTGGAGCCGATCCAGCCGTTCCCGCTGCGTCGGGTATCGATGAAGCGGCTGCTGAACAACCTGATCGGTAATGCTCTGCATCACGCCGGCAGCGGGGTGGAAGTGGCGGCATATGTGTCCGGGGATACCAGTGCGCCGTATGTGGTCCTGAGTGTCATGGACCGTGGCGCGGGGATCGATCCGTCAGAGCTTGAGGCGATTTTCAACCCGTTCACCCGGGGGGATCGTGCTCGGGGTGGCAAGGGCACCGGGTTGGGGTTGGCAATCGTGAAGCGGATTGCTTCGATGCATGGCGGCAACGTTGAGCTGCGTAACCGCTCGGGCGGTGGGCTGGAAGCGCGGGTGCGGTTGCCGTTGGGGTTGCTGCTGCCGCGGGATGCGGTTTAACGGCTGAAAAGATCGCAGCCTCGCTTCGCTCGACAGCTCCTACGGGGGATCGCATTTTTCTGTAGGAGCTGTCGAGCGAAGCGAGGCTGCGATCTTTTCAGGCTCAACCCTTACCTTTGGTCCGCGTCATATTCGGCCCACCATTCTTCTCCAGATGCTCAATGATGATCCCCGCGACATTCTTCCCCGTGGTGGTCTCTATCCCCTCAAGTCCCGGCGACGAGTTCACTTCCATCACCAGCGGCCCGTGATTGGAACGCAGGATATCCACCCCTGCCACCGCCAGCCCCATGACCTTCGCCGCACGCAACGCTGTCATGCGCTCTTCGGGTGTGATCTTGATCAGGCTCGCGCTGCCACCGCGATGCAGGTTGGAGCGAAATTCGCCGGGTTTGGCCTGGCGCTTCATCGCCGCAATCACCTTGTCACCGACGACGAAGCAGCGAATATCCGCCCCGCCAGCCTCCTTGATGTACTCCTGAACCATGATGTTCTGCTTGAGGCCCATGAACGCTTCGATCACCGATTCCGCGGCCGTGGCGGTTTCGCACAGCACCACGCCGATGCCCTGGGTACCTTCCAGCACCTTGATCACCAACGGCGCGCCGTTGACCATTTCGATCAGGTCGGGAATGTCATCGGGGGAGTGGGCAAACCCGGTCACCGGCAAACCGATCCCGCGACGAGACAGCAATTGCAGCGAACGCAGCTTGTCCCGCGAACGGGCAATGGCCACCGATTCGTTGAGTGGAAATACCCCCATCATTTCGAACTGGCGCAGCACTGCGCAGCCATAAAAGGTCACGGACGCACCGATCCGTGGAATCACCGCATCGAAACCCTCCAGCGGTTTGCCGCGGTAGTGGATCTGCGGCTTGTGGCTGGCGATGTTCATGTAGGCGCGCAAGGTGTCGACCACCACCATTTCATGGCCACGCTCGGTACCGGCTTCGACCAGACGACGGGTGGAATACAGACGCGGGTTCCGCGACAGCACAGCGATCTTCATGCAACACCTGTGGAGGAGGTAGATACCGGGAACACCGGCTTGTCTTGTACATACTTGATGCCCGGATTGACCACCAACTGGCCGTGGATCAGGGCTTTGGAGCCGAGCAGCAGGCGATAACGCATGGACTTGCGGCAGGCGAGCGTGAACTCGACCCGCCAGACCCGATCACCAAGGGCCAGGGTGGTGCTGATCACGTATCGCACCTGCGCGTGACCGTTTGAGCTTTTAATGGTTTTCCTTGTCACCAGCGGTGCTTCGCAGCGACGGTGACGCAACTGCACCACCGTGCCCAAGTGTGCTGTGAAACGCACCCACTGCTCGCCGTCGCGCTCGAACGGCTCGATTTCGGTGGCGTGGAGGCTTGAGGTGCTGGCGCCGGTATCGATTTTTGCCCGAAGGCCGGCGACTCCCAAATCAGGGAGCGCCACCCACTCGCGCAGACCGACAACGGTCAAATGGTCAAATGTCTTCAAAATTGCTCAACCGGTAGAAACCGCGGTGGCCGCAGGCGGCCGAATTCGCGGTATTCACGCAGAATAATGGTTAAAAGGCGACAGATATCTACGGCCCGGATTTCCAGCCCCGCAGGGAGGTTATGGAATGTCAGCATTGTAGCTCGGGCCGGTGAAATTCTTGGTACGACAGAAACGGTAGTACAGTTCACCAATATTTCAGAATGAGGAAATTCCATGGCACAAAAAAACGAAGAGGACGACAAAGTCCGCCTCGATAAATGGTTGTGGGCTGCACGATTTTACAAAACCCGCGCCTTGGCCAAAGCGGCGATTGAAAGCGGAAAGGTGCATTGCCGGGGTGAGCGCTGCAAGCCCGGCAAGGAACCACGTATCGGCGATGAATTCGTGATTCGTACCGGTTTCGACGAGCGCACGGTGGTGGTCCAGGCGCTGTCGATCGTGCGCCGTGGCGCGCCGGAAGCGCAGATGCTGTACGCCGAAACCGAAGCCAGCATCGCCAAGCGCGAAAACGCCGCCGCCGAGCGCAAAGCAGGCGCTCTGGGCGTGAGCACCGACGGCAAACCGAGCAAGAAACAGCGGCGGGATCTGTTCAAGTTTCGTGGCAGCAGCAACGAATGATTGACCGGGTCCGTCGATCACTCAAACAGGCAAAGACTTGTAATTGTGCTTGCGCGTAGCCATATGGGGTAGTTCGCCTGCCCTGCACGAGCCATTGGCAGTGCCATTCGTCGTAAAGCGCACACAGCCGCCGGCCTGTAAGCCATAACCAGACAGCAAGACGCTATGGCCGAGGCGTAACCTCGAATTCCGTAATCACTTTTGTCACCACTTCAGATACCCAGACTTATGACCGACCTACCGGATAACGACTTCACCCAACGCTTCATCTTCGATGACAGCGACACCCGTGGCGAGCTGGTCTCTTTGGAGCTCAGCTACGCCGAAGTCCTGGCCAAACACGCCTACCCGCAGCCGGTCGCGCAACTGCTCGGCGAGCTGATGGCGGCTGCTTCCTTGCTGGTCGGCACGTTGAAGTTCGATGGCTTGCTGATCCTGCAGGCCCGCTCCGAAGGCCCGATCCCGCTGCTGATGATCGAGTGCTCCAGCGAGCGCGATATCCGTGGCCTGGCCCGTTACGAAGCGGACCGCATTGCCCCCGATGCTACCTTGGCCGACTTGATGCCGGATGGCTCGCTGACATTGACCGTCGACCCGAAACAGGGCCGACGCTACCAGGGCGTCGTCGATCTTGATGGCGAAACGTTGTCCGACTGTTTTACCAACTACTTCGTCATGTCGCAGCAGATTGGCACGCGTATCAAACTCTGCGCCGATGGCCGTCGCGCCCGTGGCCTGTTGTTGCAGCAACTGCCCGCCGACCGCCTTAAAGACGAAGAGGAACGCGCCGCCAGCTGGCAGCACCTCACCGCACTGGCCACCACCCTGACCGCCGATGAACTGCTGGGCCTGGACAACGAAACCGTGCTACATCGCCTCTACCACGAAGAGCAGGTGCGTCTGTTCGATGTGCAGAAGTTGCGCTTCCGCTGCAGCTGCTCGCGCGAACGTTCTGCCAATGCGCTGGTCAGTCTGGGTATGGAAGACGCGCAGCAATTGGTCGTCGAGCACGGTGGCAACATCGAAATCGATTGCCAGTTCTGCAACCAGCGCTATCTGTTCGATGCCGCCGACGTGACTCAATTATTCGCCGGTGCGGGCATCGAGACGCCGTCAGATACTCGTCACTAAAACGATTCAGCGCAGGTGAATTCACTGGCTGCCGCCGGATTAATGCCGTTACGACAGGAGGGGCCTACTCTTTTTGGGCTTTTCTGGCATAATCCGGCCCACTTTTTTCGCGGTAGTAGTGCACGACTTTCTACTACAAAAACGTTTGGAGCACTCGGCCACTGGCCGACGGGGAACCTCATGACGCAAGCCAATAACGCCGTGTACACCGATCTGAGTGTTGATGATCTGGTTAAAGAAGCCCTCAACCGCGGTGAAGGCGAGCTTGCCGATACCGGCGCACTGGTAGTTCGTACCGGTCACCGTACCGGCCGTTCGCCAGTCGATCGTTTCATCGTTGAAGAGCCAAGCACCCAGGCTGCCATCGCCTGGGGCCCGATCAACCGCAAGTTCCCGGCCGACAAGTTCGACGCCCTGTGGGCTCGCGTTGAGGCGTTCAACAACGCGCAAGAGCATTTCGTTTCCCACGTGCACGTAGGTGCGGCTTCCGAGCACTACCTGGCCGTGAAGATGACCACCCAGACTGCCTGGCAGAACCTGTTCGGCCGTTGCCTGTTCATCAACCCGGCTCAGTACAACCCGGCGGGTCGTGACGAGTGGCAGGTGCTCAACGTTGCCAACTTCGAGTGCGTGCCAGAGCGTGACGGCACCAACTCCGACGGCTGCGTGATCCTCAACTTCGCACAGAAGAAAGTGCTGATCGCCGGCATGCGTTACGCCGGTGAAATGAAGAAAGCCATGTTCTCGGTGCAGAACTTCCTGCTGCCGGCCGCCGACGTACTGCCAATGCACTGCGCCGCCAACATCGGCGAAGAGGGCGACGTGACCCTGTTCTTCGGTCTGTCCGGCACTGGTAAAACCACCCTGTCGGCCGACGAAAGCCGTTACCTGATCGGTGACGACGAGCACGGTTGGGGCGAAGGCGTGGTGTTCAACATCGAAGGCGGTTGCTATGCCAAGTGCATCGACCTGTCCGAGAAGAACGAGCCGGTTATCTGGAAAGCCATCAAGCACGGCGCGGTCCTGGAAAACGTCGTCATCGACGACGCCAAGCACGCCGACTACGCCGATGTCAGCCTGACCCAGAACAGCCGTGCCGCCTACCCGCTGGAACACGTTGCCAAGCGTTCCGAGAAGAATCTCGGCGGTGAGCCGAACGCCGTGATCTTCCTGACCTGCGACCTGACCGGCGTGCTGCCGCCAGTGTCGATCCTCAACGAAGAACAAGCGGCCTACCACTTCCTGTCCGGTTATACCGCGCTGGTCGGTTCGACCGAAATGGGTTCGGGCAGCGGCATCAAGTCGACTTTCTCCACCTGCTTCGGCGCACCGTTCTTCCCGCGTCCGGCCGGCGAATACGCTGAGCTGCTGATCAAGCGCATCCGCGGCTTCGGCTCCAAGGTCTACCTGGTCAACACCGGCTGGACCGGCGGTGGCTACGGCGTCGGCAAGCGCTTCAACATCCCGACCACCCGCGCCGTGATCGCAGCGATCCAGAGCGGCGCGCTGATCGGTACCGAGACCGAGCACCTGGACACCATCAACCTCGACGTGCCAGTGGCCGTACCGGGCGTTGAGACTGGCCTGCTGAACCCGCGCAACACTTGGGCCGACGTAGCCGCCTACGACGAAGCCGCCAAAGCACTGGCCGGCCTGTTCATCGAGAACTTCAAGAAGTTCGAAGTGAGCGACGCGATCAAGGCTGCTGGTCCAAAGCTGTAAGCGTTGGTTTGATGCAATAAAAAAGCCGCCCTTCGGGGCGGCTTTTTCGTGCGCGTCGTTACAGGCCTTCCAACTCCTGCGTGTCCCAGCGCAGAGCCTGAATGGCCCGGTAGAGCATGCCGATGGTCAAGGGTGCCTTGTCGCCGCGACCCTTGGCTTTACGCTTGAGAAACACATCGTAGCCGGCGGGCTGGAAATAGCGATAGCTGTCGAAATCCACAAAATCGATGCCGAAGTGGTCTTCCAGACATTCGATCAAGTGCTGGGCATCGGTGCCGTTGCAACCCAGGTCGAAGTTGATCGAGGTGCCGAGGCTGATGGTTTTGCGTTCGGGCAGGCCGAGTTCTTCATGCAGCAGTTGCATGAGTCGCTGCATCAAGTGGTCGTCGGGGAAGTTGGGGGAGAGGTTCATTGCGTAGATTCCGCTAATCGAAATGCAGACGCCATATTATCCTGTTCGCGTTTCGATAGCCCCAAAGCCCCCGCTAGCGTTGGCCATTGGCTGACAACTTCCTTGAAGCTTTCGATGATGTTTTCTGCATCCGTGCGACTGACTCGAAAATACTCCGCCACTTCCCTGGCCAGCCCCAGATCCAGTGCATTGTCGGTATCGGTGATGTTGAGCTTCAAGCCGTCGGCGTAGGCCACCGGGTTCATGTCATAGGCGGCAGACAATCGCCATCCCCGACCCGGATCAAGGATAAAACCATGGTTGCGCAGGTGGTCGTCGGTGTTGGAGACCAGGATGTTGAACACAATTCGAGACCACAACTCTCGCAGGTCTGCTTTGGTTTCAGAGCCGTGTTCCATGAGCACTTCGGCCAACTCAAGGTAGCTCGCACCGACTGACGCATCGTCACCATCAACTCGGTCAGTCATGGTCATGGCTGAGGCAAAATGCAATCGGCCACCCCGTTCGGTGCGGTCGAAGCGCTTTACCATGAAACAGTGATGATCACTGGCATAGCGTCGGGCGATGCCGGTCGCGACTCGCAGGCCACAATGATTGGCCAAGGCATTCACCACCAGTTCCCAAGCACCAATGTCATAGTCGTCGCGGGTACTGGGGAACTTGGCAATCCACAAGTGACCCTGTTCGTCTGCAACGCTGGCCTTGGGGCGGGCGCCACCCAGTGAGCCGCCAGGTGCGATCAGCATTCTCAGCCACTCGCGGCCATCGAGTGAGGTGTTGTCCGGATCGTTTTCCAGAGCTCGGCTTGCTTGTTCCAACGCCCGCAACTCAATGAAGGGTGGGGCGGCCACGCCATCGCGATCATCGAGAAAGTTGCCTTGGTCATTGAGCTTGTAGCGGATTGCACCGACCCGATAGAGGTCATGTACGCCTAACAGGAAATCCGACTCGTGGAGCTTGCTGCCTTTGGCAGCCAAGCCGTCGCGGATATCGCGCTCCAGTCGCCGCTTCATCAACAGTTGACCCCACCGATCCGGGCTTGAATCAGCGAACACGCCAAATCGGCTTTGATGTTGCCCCGGGAACTGACGACCCTCATAGAGCCCGATTCGAGGGTCCAGGGGTGTGAAGTTCAACTCGGGATCAGCTAACGCAGCGGCGTCGTATTCAAACTCGAAGACGTCCGTGGAGCGGGTCTTTCGGGCATGCAAGAAACCGAGACGTCTGGGCCCATTCAAGGATTCCCAATCGGCATACACCGCAATTTGCGTCATTTTTCACCTGTCCCGGGCTTGGCTTTTTTCTTGGTCAACAGACTGGAAAGTGAGTGGGTGTTGAAGGGGAAGTCAGCGGATAGCTCTTCTGTGTGGGTGGTACTTTCAAACACTCCAGTATCTTTTTCAGGTATTGGGGAGGCTTTTTTTACTGCGCTTATTCGGCGTACTCGTGGGTTCGAGTCTTTGGCTGAGGTTGCCTTGGGTTTGAGTTGTGCGTCCTGCAGTTGCCGCCCCACCTCATCGGTTGCCGCGAGTTTGTTCAAGTCTTTTTCCAGACCCAGAACTTGCATGACAGACAGGTAGGCGCCGATGGTCACCCCTGAGCCACCTGATTCCAGAGAGCGCAAGGTTGTCAGTGACATGCCCGACCTCTCAGCGACTTGTTTAGCTGTGAGTTTGCGGCGTAGGCGAGCGAGTTTCAGTCGCTCGCCGAACTCGGAAAGTAGTCTGGAAGCGGCGGGCAAGAGTGGAGCTGTCTTCTTGGCCATATGCCAATATTCCTTCATTAAGGTGCTATAACTGCCAGAATAATAGCACTTAAAGGAAAAAGTGAGCGGCGATTGGGACATTGAAAAAGACACCATTCTCGTGACGCTGATTTCTTTTAGGAAGACATGCTAACTGCCATTATTCCAGCTGTTCTTTGTTTAAACAGCCAGAATAATTCCACTTTAGTGTGCTGTCCCGTCCTGAAACAGGTGTAAACCTATTTCAGGGCGGGACAATGAGCCACAAAAAAGCCCCGAACCAACCGGGGCTTCTCATTCTCAGCCTTGCATCAGGCCTCGACACCACAACCGATCATCAAAAGATATCGATTGGGTAATCCACGAACACACGCACTTCGTTGCCGCTGACGTTGTACTCGCTCGACTTCTGCGACACGCGCAGGACCGAGCTGCGCAGTTTCACGCTGAGGTCTTTGGCCGGGCCGCTTTGGACGACGTATTTGATCTGGTTGAAGATCTCGCGCTCGGTGCCGCCTTCGCTGGTGGACGTGGTGATGTTGTCGCCGCGCACGTAGGCCACGTTGTAGCTCAGGCCCGGTACACCGAAGGTGCTGAAGTCCAGGCCGTAGCCCACCTGCCAGCTGCGTTCGTCTTCGGCGTTGAAGTCGGACCAGTAGGAGTTCGCCAGGAAGATGGTGTTGCCACCGTCGCCGATGCGTCCCTGGTCTTTCTGGTAGCCGCCGTAGGCATAGCCCAGGTTGCTGTCGCCGGTGCTGCGCTGATGCGCGAGGGTGAACGAGTGCGGGCCGGTGATGAAGGTGGCCGCCAGGCTCCAGATCTTGTTGTCGTCGCCGGTGATACCGTTTTCGCGAACGTAGGAGTCGTCCAGCTTGGTGCGGTAGCCGTTGAAGTCCAGGGTCAGGGACTGATCCTTGTCGATCGGGAACACGTAGTTGGCGTTCACGTATTGTTTCTTCAGCACGTCTTCGACGTCGGAAGCGTACAGTGCAGCCTTGAATTGCTCGGTGAACTGGTAGCTACCGCCCAATACGTTGATCGACTTCAAGCCACCGCTGTCGCGGCCTTCAGCGCTTTTACGCGATTCGGCGGTGAAGCGCCCGGCGTCCAGTTGCAGGCCTTTGATCTCTTTGGAGGTGATCAAGGTGCCGGTGTAGCTTTCCGGCAGCAGGCGCGAGTTGTCGTAGCTCAGCACCGGCAGGGTCGGCATCTGGTCGCCGTAGGTCAGAGTGGTGCTGGACAGGCGGAACTTGATCGCTGCGCCGCCCTTGGACAGGTCATCAGCCGGTTGGCCGCTGTCGCCCTTTTTGAAGAAGTCGATGCCTTGCGCGCCGCTACGGTCTTCGCTGCGTTCCAGGTTCAGTGCGTACAGCCCGAAGGCGTCCACACCCACACCCACGGTGCCTTGGGTGAAGCCGGACGAGAACGTGCCGATGGCCGCCTGGCCCCACTCGGATTTATCCGGGTTGCCGTCTTTGAAGTCACGGTTCATGTAAGCATTGCGCAGCAGCACTTTGAGGCTGCTGTCTTCAACAAAACCCTTGGATTCGGCCTGGTCGTTCGCCATGGCTTGTGTAGCGCTCAACATCCCCAGAGCGATCAGGCTGATTCGCTTGTTCAACATTTTGTTTTTTTCCTTAATACGGTTGATACGCGCTGTGTCGAACGGCCGAAACGGCGCTATCGCGCTCTTATTTCAATGTGAAAACAAAAAGGCCCGCCCACGATTTCTCGCGGCGGGCCTTTTATTGTTGTTGAGTCGTGGCGGTCGGCCACAGGCGTTGGGCCGAATCGTAGCCGCGCCCTCAACGATGTGTCAATTTCATGAATCTTCTAAAAACAGGCGAAAACCGTCTAAGAAATTGCTTTACGCGGCAGGAATATTCAATCGACGCAGCCATCGAGGCCACAGGCTGCTATGGGAATGGATGATCCCTGATCGGGCAGCGACTGGCTTAGCCACTGCGCAAATGCCTGGGGTTCACCCAGCCATGGCCCGATATCGATCAGGGTGAACTGGTCATTGTGCTCAAGCGCCAGGGTCGGAAAACCCTGCCCGCCGACCTTGGCCAAAAGAGCCCGGCTGTTCCTGATATGGCCTTCGGTGTCGGCCGCCCTTAAGGCCCTTTCGAAGGCTTCACGGTCCAGCCCCATGCCGTGGGCAAGTTCAAACAGCACCGACTCATCGGCGATGCGGCGCCCCTCCACGTAGTGAGCACTTTGCAAGTGCCCCAGCAACTCCAGCCCGCGACCGGCCATTTGCTCGGCAGCCAACACCGCAGCGATGGGTGGCGCCGAGTCGAACACAGCGCTGTGATCACGCAGCAAACCTTCGAAATAGGCTTCACCGAACGGCTGCCCGCTGTATTCGGCGATACGCCGATCGTGGGGCATCACGTAATTGCGCAGTTGTGGCGAAACCTTTTGCCGATTGGTACCCGTCATCATGCCGCCGCCGTGGGCAATCACGGGCAGCACAGCCTGGGCGGCCTGCACCAGCGGTTTGGCGCCGTAGCACCAACCGCACAAGGGGTCGTAGATGTAATGCAGGATCATGGAAAAGCTCCAACAGACATTCAGGAAAATTCGATGTCGGCAGATTAGTGCCGCAGCGGCCCAGGAAAAACGCCGGATTGGCTTTCAGACTGTTGCCTGAATCGGTCGAATGGTTGCGCAACAAAACCCTGAGGGAGCAGCCTGCTCGCGATAGCGGTGGGGCAGTCGACATTTTTATTGACTGGCCGGGCGCCTTCGCGAGCAAGCTCGCTCCTACAGGGACCGGGGTTGTCTACAAAATCTGCGCAAAAAAAAGCGCTGCCATCCCGGCAGCGCTTTTTTTGATCAATCCGTTGTTCTTCTTATCCTTCCATTACATCCCACAACGCATCCAGTTCCGCCTCGCTGAATAAACCAGCAGGGTAACGCTCGATCATCGTCCGGCGCGGATCAGTTTCACTGATCTGACGCATTCCATTGGACTTGAACCAGTGCGCCAGGATCTGGAGCGATTCGCTATTTACTGCCAGGGGATGCAACGCCTTGTCGCTCACTACGTTCACTTCGGCGTTCATTTCAGCGCTCTCTCCCGGTTTGTGAGCGGCTAAATTATCCAAGGTTTATGACAGAACATCGAAGTCCTCCCCACCCCGAGTTACAACAGCAGAGATACAAGAGCTGTGCCAAGGTCTCTGAAGTGTGGCCAGGCGGATACAAAAAAGCCCGCAGGCCTGTAGGGCCGCGGGCTCCGTGCAACACTGGTGGCTGATCGACAGCCTGAGGAATTTCGCAATCAACTCAAGCTGTTACGACCTCACTCACTCCTTGTGCGGCGCGGGTTGCTGCTGGGTAAGGCAGTGAATATTGCCGCCACCCAGTAACAGTTCGCGACCAGGCACCATCACCACTTCATGCTGTGGGAACAGGTTCTGCAAGATTTCTTTCGCCGGGCCATCCTGCGGGTCGTCAAAGCTCGGCGCGATGATGCCGCCGTTGACGATCAGGAAGTTCACGTAGGAGCCGGCCAGGCGAACAGTCGGGTTACGCTCCTGCGTACCGTCGACCGGATCGACACCGGCGCACTCTTGCTCGGTCGCAAACAGCGGACCCGGGATCGGCATTTTGTGCACCGTGAACGGGCGACCCTTGGCATCGGTGCTGCTTTGCAGCACGTTCATCGCCGCCTGGCAGCGCGGGTAGTTAGGGTCCTGTGGATCATCGGTCCAGGCCAACAGCACTTCACCCGGACGCACGTAGCAGCAGAAGTTATCCACATGGCCGTCGGTTTCGTCGTTGAACAAGCCATCCGGTAGCCAGATGATTTTATCCACAGCCAGGTTCGCACTCAGGACCGCTTCGATTTCAGCGCGATTCATGTGCGGGTTGCGATTGCGGTTGAGCAGGCATTCTTCGGTGGTGATCAGGGTGCCTTCGCCGTCGACGTGAATCGAGCCGCCTTCCAGCACGAAGCCTTCGGTGCGGTAGCGCGGGCTGCGCTCGATCTCGAGGATCTTGCCACCAACCTGCGAGTCGCGGTTCCACGGCGAATACAAGCCGCCGTCAAAGCCGCCCCAGGCGTTGAAGTCCCAGTTCACGCCACGGACTTCGCCACTGTCATTGATGACGAAGGTCGGCCCGGAGTCGCGGACCCAGGCGTCGTCACTGGACATTTCCACCACACGAATATTCGGCACGTCCAGACGGGCACGGGCGTTTTCGTACTGGCCGGCGGAAACCGCCACGGTCACCGGTTCGAAACGGGCGATGGCTTTGGCCACAGCCACGTGCGCGGATTGTGCCGGTTTGCCACCCAGGCGCCAGTTGTCCGGGCGCTCGGGCCAGATCATCCAGGTCTGGGTTTGGGGTGCCCATTCGGCTGGCATGTAGAAGCCGTCAGCGCGAGGGGTGCTGTTCAACGTGGTCATGGCTCAGGACTCCGGAGTGGCATTGATGCCTGACAGAAATGGAAGCGCATTGGTACACGCCGTGGACTGGCCACTTTATATCCGATAAATATCGGCTTTTAAAGCGCCATCAATCCATCGTTACAAAAATAATCGATAAAAAGCCGATATCAATCGAACTAATACCGCTCCCACATTGGCCCGCAATTACAGGGGGATGTGTTTACAGCCCTTCTGCGAGCACCTTCGACAGCATGTCCACGAAGAAATCCACGCTCTGGCGCGAAGTGACCATCGGCGGCTTGATCTTGAGGATGTTCAGGTAGTCGCCGGTCGGCTGCATGAAGATCCCCAGCTCACGCAAGCGATCGCACAATGCGGTGGTTTCTTCGGTGGCCGGCTCCAGGGTTTCGCGGTTGCGGATCAGTTCGACGCCCAGGTAGAAACCGGAACCATGCACCGCGCCCACTAACGGATGAATATCGATCAACGCTTCGAGGCGCTTCTTGAAGTGCCTGCCCACGACCTGGGCGTTCTCCCAGAGTTTTTCTTCTTCCATCACATCCAGCACGGCCATGCCGACCTGGCAACTGACCGGGCTGCCGCCGGCGGACGAGAAGAAGTAACCCTCGGCCTCCAGCGCCTCGGCGATTTCCCGGCGGGTGATGACCGCACCCAGTGGCTGGCCGTTACCCATGCCCTTGGCCATGGTGATGATGTCCGGCACCACACCCTGCTCTTCGAAGCCCCAGAAGAAATCGCCCATGCGCCCGTAGCCGACCTGCACTTCGTCGGCGATGCACACGCCGCCCTGGGCGCGCACCATTGCATAAACCTGTTTCAGGTAGCCCGGTGGCAGCGAGATGCCGCCGGCATTGCCATACACTGGCTCGCAAATGAAACCGGCCAGTTGGCGATTCTGCTCGGCGATTTTCACCAGGTTGTGTTCGACGCTGCGCACATAATCCGGCGCGCTGTCGGGGCCACGGAATTCGCCGCGATAGGTGTTTGGCGCGGTCACCGGGTGCACCCAGTCCGGGCGACTGCTCAAGGCCTTGGGGTTGTCGGCGATCGAGGTCGACACCGAGTCGGCCCCCACCGTCCAGCCGTGATAGGCCTCCAGCACGCTGAGCATGTCGCGCCCGCCGCTGTAGGCCCACGCCAGTCGAATTGCCAGGTCGTTGGCCTCGCTACCGCTGTTGACCAGGAACACGCGGTCCATGCCGTCAGGGGACAGCTTCAGCAAACGTTCGGAGAACTCGGCCACGGCCGCGTAGTTGAAGCGCGAGTTGGTGTTGAGCAACGACCACTGGCGACTGGCAACCGCCGCCATGCGCGGGTGACCGTGGCCCAGCACCGCCACGTTGTTGAGCATGTCGAGGTAGGAGCGGCCCTGCATGTCGATCAGATGGTTGCGCCAGCCGCGCTCGATGCGCGGCGGGTCGACGTAATAATGTTTTTGCGTACGGGCGAAACTGGCGTCGCGCCGGGCCAGCAATGTTGGGCCGTCGAGCTCGGCTTCGGCGTCACAGGCCAGCCCCAGCAACGCTGCCGGTGATGGGCACAACGTTTGCCACGCCGCCGCGCGCGAAGGTGCACAGAACAACGGCGCATTGATCGACGCGCCACGGCACAACTGCACGATCAATGGTCCGCTGACCGAGCCCAGTACCTGGCCTTTGACCAGTGCCGCGCCGCTATGCAGCGAGGGCGTGACACCCCAAAGCCGCACGCTCAATTGCGGGCCGTCCAGTTGCAGCACGCCCGCCGATGGGTGATGCACCACCCCGGCAAACGGCGCTTCGACCGCCGTACCCTGGGGCACACGCAACTCGACGTGCAACGGGCAAGTGTCCGGTTCAGCGGCACTGTCCGGGCGGGTGTGGGACAAGCGGTATTGTCCATAGCGACTGGCCGCCAGGCCATGTGCCGCAGCGGCTTCATCCAGCAGGCGCTGATCGACGCCTTCCTGCTCCCAGTTCCCGGCCTCGAAATGCGGGCTGAGCACGCCCAGGTCGATCAGCGCGAACTCACGCCCCACCAGGCTCGGCAACAGCGGCGCGAAGCCTTCGCTACCGATGCTGGGCAGGTTCTGGCCGACGGCCGTGAGGATCGCCGCTTCCATCAACGCCAACGGCACCGACGTGGCCACACGGAAGATTTCCCATTCATGGACCAGGTTGTCGCGGCTGTAGGCATTGCCCGGATCGATGCTGACCTGCTGTTCGCCGCTGAGCACCAACACCGCTGCGCGGGCGACGATCAGCGGCCACAGCGCCAGCAGTTCTTCGTGTTGCAATGGATTGACCGCGTGATACGCCTGTACCGCCGGCAAAATGCAGAACGGATCGCCCTCACCATGATGCAGCAGCGCGGCGCAGGTCACCGACAGATCGGTAATGCGCCAGGTGCGCACCAGGTCACCGAAATCGATCACGCCTTGCAGCTGCCAATGGCGCTGCGCATCGCGCTGCCACACTACGTTGTCATCGGTGATGTCCATGTGAATGGCCTGCACCGGCAGTCTGTCTTGCAGTGGCTGCAAATGCCGCTCGGCTTGCGCGGACGCTTCGACGATCAGTTTGCGTTGGGCCTCATCCTTGATCACCGGCAGCAAATGCGCGATCAGGGCGTGAGCATGGCGGGCGTCCCATTGCAGGGTTCGCACCAGACCCGGATGGTCGAAATCCGCCAGGGCCAGGTCCATTTCACCGCACAGACGACCGAAGCCTGACACCACCGTCGGATTGAAGCGGCCGAGGCTCGTCAGCGGCTGGCCTTCGATGTAGTCGAGCAGACGAACGTGCACGGCCTGGCCACCCACGTCCAGCGACAGCAGGTCTGCACCGTTTTTCGCCGGGATAACACGCGGCACATGCACGTCGGGGTGCTCGCCCAAGTGCCTGAGCCCGGCATGCTGTGCCTGAAGCTCCAGTACCGAGTAGTCGCCACGGCAGATTTTCAGGACGAAACGTCCCCGCTCGCTATCGACGCGGTAGTTCAGGTCTTGCTGGCTGCCAAGGGCCTGCAACCTGCCGCTGAACCCGTAATGTTCCTCCAGCAGCTCTAGCGCTTGCTCCGCAGACACCTGCGGGCTGGGCAAACTGGCGCGATGAATCAGCGTGGCGAGCGGCATACAACGACCCCTGAAATTTTATTAGGCGCCTATATCGCCACTGGTTCGGGCGATACGCAACCCCCTGGAACCGGTAAAGGTCATTTGCAGGGGCTGGAACAGGCCGGTAGATTTTTACTTGAGCACTCGCCCCGGTCGGCGCTTTGCGCAAGAATGGCGGCCATTCAACGCACACTGCTGGAGAGCCACCATGAATGTAGTGACCACCGACCTGCCCGGTGTTCTGATCCTTGAACCCAAGGTCTTTGGCGACGAACGTGGTTTCTTCTATGAGAGTTTCAACGCCCGGGCCTTCAAAGAGGCCACCGGACTGGACACTGAATTCGTTCAAGACAATCACTCCCGTTCGCAGAAGGGCGTGCTGCGCGGTCTGCATTACCAACTGGAAAATACCCAGGGAAAACTGGTTCGCGTCACGGTCGGTGAAGTGCTGGACGTGGCCGTAGACATCCGTCGCAGCTCACCGCACTTCGGTAAGTGGGTTGCTGTGCGCCTGTCTGCTGCCAATCATCGCCAGCTCTGGGTCCCGGAAGGTTTCGCCCACGGGTTCGTGGTCTTGAGCGAATTTGCCGAGTTCCTTTACAAAACCACCGACTACTACACGCCCTCCGCCGAGCGCAGCATTCGCTGGGACGACCCGGACCTGGCCATCGACTGGCAACTGCAGGGCACGCCGCAGTTGTCGGCGAAAGATCAGGCCGGGGTATTTTTCAAGGACGCTGACGTCTTTGCCTGAAAGACCGGCTGAAGCTCACCGATCAAGATGCAGCTGACCCAAGGCGGGCAAGCCTAGGCATAATGCGCCTGTACCCACAGGCGCATGCTGCTCATGAAACCGACTCTCCCTCCCAGACCCCGTTGGCGCAGCCTGGCCCTGCTGGCACTGTGCCTGGCGCCGTTGCTGTGGCCGCTGGAACATCTCGCCGAGCGTTACTACCGTAGCGAGCTGGCCAGTCAGAATCGTCAGACCCTCGATCTCTACGTCGCCAACCTGCTGGGTACCCTGCATCGCTATGAAGTGTTGCCACAGATCCTCGGCGACCTGCCGGCCTTGCGCGCCGTGCTCGGTGCGCCGGACGATGGCGTCACCCAGGGCAACGCCAACCGCCTGCTGAAAAATATCGCCACCCAGACCGGCGCCGAAGTCATGTACCTGATGGACGCCAACGGCAAGACCCTGGCCGCCTCTAACTGGGACAAGCACGACAGTTTCGTCGGGCGCAATTTTTCCTTCCGTCCGTATTTCAGCGAAGCCATGGCCGGGCGGCTCGGGCGCTTTTTCGGCCTGGGCACCACCTCCGCCAAGCGCGGTTACTTCTTCGCGGCTGGCGTGCGTGATGGCGAAAAAATCGTCGGCGTGCTGGTGGTCAAGGTCGACCTCGACCACACCGAAAGCCTCTGGGGCAAAACCCCGGAGCAACTGCTGCTGACCGACCACAACGGCGTGGTCATTCTCACCTCGCGACCGGAGTGGCGATTCCGCTCGACCCGCCCGTTGAACGAGGAAGAAGGCAAAGCCATCACCGCGATTCAACCCTATCCAACCCGCGAGCCAAAACCGCTGAAACTCAATCCCAATGCCTGGCTGACCCAGACCCAGCAGATCGCCGAAACCGGCTGGGACGTTAGCATCCTCGCCCCACGCACCTTGATCGACCGCCCGGTGCGCACGGTGGTGGCCATCGGTGGTGCAACGTTGCTGGTGTTGATGTTGCTGCTTGGCCTGATGATGCAGCGCCGTCGCCATTACCTCGAACGCATTGCTTTCGAAGCCAAGGCGCGGCGCGAGCTGGAAGGTCGGGTCGCCGAGCGCACCAGCGATCTCGAAGGCCTGAACCGGCGTCTGAAACAGGAAGTGCTGGAGCGCGAACAGGCTCAGCAGGAGCTGGTACGCGCCCAGGATGATCTGGTGCAGGCCGGCAAATTGTCGGCACTGGGCACCATGTCGGCGAGCATCAGCCACGAACTCAATCAGCCGCTGGCGGCGATTCGCAGCTACGCGGAAAACGCCGAGGTGCTGCTCGATCACCAGCGCACCGACGATGCCCGCGGCAACCTCAAGCTGATCAGCGAATTGACCGGCCGCATGGCCTCGATCATCGCCCACTTGCGCGCCTTTGCCCGACGCGACCGGCATGCCCCGGAAAGCGTCGCCCTGCAACCGGCGCTGGACGATGCCCTGGCCTTGTTGGCCAAGCGTCGACGCAGCATGGAAGTCGAACTGATCCGTGACTTGCCCGCCGCCACCCTGTGGGTCGAGGCCGGGGAAACCCGCCTGCGCCAGGTGCTTGGCAATCTGCTGGCCAACGCCCTGGATGCCCTGACGGAAAAAGGCCCGCCACGTAAACTCTGGCTAAGTGCCCAATCCACGGCCGATGGCGTCAACCTGTACATTCGCGACAACGGCCCCGGCTTTTGCATGGAAGCCCTTGGGCGCGCCAGCGAGCCGTTCTACACCACCAAGACCCGAACCCAGGGCCTCGGTCTGGGGCTGGCGATTTGCGAAACCCTGATGCGCGCCTTCGGCGGTGAACTGTCGTTCGCCAATCACAAGGAGGGCGGCGCCCTGATTACCCTGAAGCTACGCGCAGGCGCACCGGGCGTGAGCCTGCAACCGTCCGAGGACCGAAGTGCATGACCATCGACAACCGCATTCAGGTCGTGTTGATCGACGACGATCCCCACTTGCGCCAGGCCCTGAGCCAGACGCTGGATCTGGCGGGCCTGAAAATCCTGCCGCTGGCCGAAGCCAAGGGCCTGGCCGGGCAACTGGAGCGCGACTGGCCAGGGGTGGTGGTCAGCGACATCCGCATGCCCGGCATGGACGGTCTCGAACTGTTGACCGAACTGCATGCCCAGGACCCTGAGCTACCGGTGCTGCTGATCACCGGCCACGGCGATGTGCCGCTGGCGGTGCAGGCCATGCGCGCCGGGGCCTATGACTTTCTGGAAAAACCCTTCGCCAGCGACGCCCTGCTCGACAGTGTGCGCCGCGCATTGGCTCTACGCCGGCTGGTGCTGGACAACCGCAGCCTGCGGTTGGCCTTGAGCGACCGCAATGAGCTGAGCGCCCGCCTGGTTGGCCACTCACCTTCGATGCTGCGCCTGCGCGAGCAGATCGGTGCCCTGGCGGCGACCAAGGCCGATGTACTGATCCTCGGCGAAACCGGCGCTGGCAAAGAAGTCGTGGCCAGGGCACTGCACGATTTATCAGGCCGTCGCAACGGTCCGTTCGTGGCGATCAACGCCGGTGCCTTGGCCGAATCAGTGGTCGAAAGCGAGCTGTTCGGCCACGAGCCCGGTGCCTTCACCGGTGCGCAGAAACGCCGCATCGGCAAGTTCGAATTCGCCAATGGCGGCACGTTGTTCCTCGATGAAATCGAAAGCATGAGCCTGGACGTGCAGGTCAAATTGCTGCGCTTGCTGCAAGAGCGGGTTGTCGAACGCTTGGGCGGCAATCAACTGATCCCGCTGGACATCCGCATCATCGCCGCCACCAAGGAAGACCTGCGCCAGGCGGCGGATCAAGGACGTTTCCGTGCCGACTTGTATTACCGCCTGAATGTCGCGCCATTGCGGATTCCACCATTGCGCGAACGGGGCGAAGATGCGTTGATGCTGTTCCAGCATTTCGCCGATGAAGCCAGTGCCCGCCACGGCTTGCCGCCCCATGAACTGCAACCGGGACAACGTGCCTTGCTCCTGCGCCACACCTGGCCCGGCAACGTGCGCGAGCTGCAAAATGCTGCCGAGCGTTTTGCCCTCGGGCTGGAACTGGCCCTCGACAACAGCATGCCGGATGGCAGCGCCGGCAACAGGGTCGAAGTCGTCAGCGGCGGTTTGAGCGAGCAAGTGGAGAACTTCGAAAAAACCCTGATCGCCGCCGAACTGGCGCGCTCGCACAGCTCCGTGCGCAGCGTCGCCGAAGCCCTCGGCATTCCGCGCAAGACCCTGCACGACAAACTGCGCAAGCACGGTCTGAGTTTCGCCGACAGTGGCTCCTCGGCCCACCCTGACGACCTCGACTGAGCTACCGTCCAATCATCCACTTCAAGCAAGAGGCCCCCTGAATGAGCCGCGACAGTCGACAACTGGAATCAGTCCTCCATCACGACATTCCCCTCACCCGGGACATGGGCCTCAGAGTGCTCGACTGGCATGACCAGCAACTGCGCCTGCACTTGCCGCTGGAAGCCAACGTCAACCACAAGAGCACCATGTTCGGCGGCAGCCTGTATTGCGGCGCGGTGCTGGCCGGTTGGGGCTGGCTGCATTTGCGCCTCAAGGAAGAAGGCATTACCGACGGGCATATTGTGATTCAGGAAGGGCAGATCAGCTATCCGCTGCCAGTGACGGGCGATGCCAACGCCATTTGCCAGGCGCCGGATCCGGTGATCTGGAAGAAATTCCTGACCACCTTCCAGCGATACAGCCGAGCTCGATTGACGCTGCATACGCGGGTCGTCAATGAAGGCCGTGATGAGGATGCGGTGAGGTTTATCGGGCAGTACGTGCTGCACCGCTGAATGTGAGGGTGTTGTACAACCTGTGGCGAGGGGGCTTGCCCCCGCTGGAGTGCGCAGCACTCCCAAGTCCAGCGTCCGCAGCATGTCAGACACAATGAGGTTGCATGTTTTTGGGGCAGCTTCGCTGCCCAACGGGGGCAAGCCCCCTCGCCACAAAAAGGTGTGAAGCTCAGGACCGTGCCAATTCCAGCAGCTTCTCCCGCCAGGCCGCTTTCGCCGGCAGCGCCAGAAAGAACTCATTCAACAGCGACTCCCGCGCCGGATAGCTGAACGGCTCACCGCTCAACTCCAGCACCTCACCGCCCGCGCCTTCCAGCACACCTTGCGCTGCCGCCGTGTCCCACTGCGAAGTCGGTGCCAGGCGCGGATAGCAATCCGCCGCGCCTTCAGCCAGCAGGCAAAACTTCAGCGAACTGCCGATATTGGCCAGTTGCAGCTCGCCAAGGCTGGCGCTCAACCCGGCCAGCAATCGCTCTTGCTCCGGGCTCGAATGTCGACGGCTGGCCACCACGGTGAATGACTCGCCTGGCGCTAATGCATCACGCACCTTGATCGCCACCGGCGTGCCGCCTTTATCGCCGCGCCAGGCACCGAGGCCGGCGCCACCGACGTAAAAACGCCCGTTGGTCGGCATCGACACCACGCCGAACACCACTCGACCGTTTTCGATCAGGGCAATGTTGACGGTGAACTCTTCGCTGCCGCTGATGAACTCCTTGGTGCCATCCAGCGGATCAACCAGCCACCAGCGCTGCCATCCGGCCCGCACGCTTTGGGGGATGTTGGCGTCCTCTTCGGAGAGCACCGCAATGTTCGGGTCCAGTTTCGTCAGCCCGGCCAGAATCAGATGGTGTGCGGCCAGGTCAGCAGCGGTCACCGGCGAATCGTCAGCCTTCGCCGTGACGGTCGTGCCCGTGCGCCAGAACGGCAGGATCGCCTCACCGGCCTGCAAGGCCAGCTCGATGACCGGTGCCATCAATGGATGCGGGAAGTTCATGGCTGGAACGCTCCGCGCTGAGTCAACAGGTCTCGGGCCAGGTACAACGCCGCCAAGGCTCGGCCTTCGGTAAATTGCGGGTTTTGCGCCAGCGCCGAGAGTTCACGCAGATTGATCTTGTCCACCCGCATTGGCTCGGGCTCGTCGCCTTCCAGATGCTCTTCGTAGAGGTCGGTGGCCAGCACCACCTGAATCTTCTGGCTCATGTAACCGGGGGACAGCGACAGCTCGGTCAGGTGCTCCAGTTGCCGCGCACCGAAACCGGCCTCTTCCTTGAGCTCACGCTCGGCCGCTGCCAGCACGTCCTCACCCGGTTCGATCAAACCCTTGGGCAACGACATTTCATATTCATCGGTGCCACCGCAATACTCCTCGACCAGTACCGCATGCTCGGCATCGAGCATCGCCACGATCATCACCGCGCCGTACCCGGCACCCTTGCCGACCAGGCGTTCGTAGGTGCGCTCCACGCCGTTGGAAAAGCGCAACTTCAGCTCTTCGACGCAGAATAATCGACTGGTGGCGACAATTTCGCGGGCGAGTATGGTGGGTTTCTGGCGCATGCAAAGCTCCTTGGCGTGAACGCGCTACTATAACGCGGCTTTCCCGATTGTTTACGCCAGAAATCTTTCTACTGCCCGAGACGTTGCCATGTATTCATTACCCTGGTCCGACATCGATACCGTTCTGCTGGACATGGACGGCACGCTGCTGGACCTGCATTTCGACAACCACTTCTGGATGGAGCACCTGCCCCAGCGTTACGCCGAACTGCACGGGGTCAGCCGGGCCATGGCCGAGATGGAATTGCAGCCGTTGTTCGAGCGCAATGCCGGCCAGTTGCAGTGGTACTGCCTGGATTTCTGGAGCGCCGAACTGAAGCTGTCGGTGCGCGACCTGAAACTGGAAACCGCGCATCTGATTGCCCTGCGCCCGGATGCCGACACCTTTCTGGCGGCGATCAAACGGGCCGGCAAGCGCGTGGTGCTGATCACCAATGCCCATCGGGATGCGCTGTCGTTGAAGCTGGAAAAAGTCGAGCTGGCGCCGTACTTCGAGCGCTTGATCAGCTCCCATGACTACGGCTTCCCCAAGGAAAACCCGCAGTTCTGGGATGCGCTGCAAGCCGATATCGATTTCGATCCGGCGCGCAGCCTGTTCATCGACGACACCTTGCCGATTTTGCGCAGTGCACGGGACTTTGGCGTGGCGCATTTGTTGGCCGTGCGTGAGCCGGACAGCCGCAAGGGGCCGAAGGATACGGCGGAGTTTGCGGCAGTCGGGGATTATCGGGATTTGATTGCGGGGCTTTGATTGACCGTAGGAGCTGCCGCAGGCTGCGATCTTTATCTTCGTTTGCTTCATACCGCCAGGATCAAAAGATCGCAGCCTTCGGCAGCTCCTACGGGCCTCGCATTACTCGGGAATCCAGCCCGACCAATGACCCCGCTTGCGATAGAATCGGCCCCTTCCCGCGCCCAGGAGCGAAGATGGACATCAAGCAGCTGAAATTCCTCATCGCGCTCGACGAAACCCGCCATTTCGGTCAGGCCGCCGCGCGCTGTCACATTACTCAACCGACACTGTCGATGCGCCTGCGCAGCCTCGAAGAAGAACTCGACCTGCCGCTGGTCAATCGCGGTCAGCGCTTCGAAGGTTTTACGGCGCCGGGCGAGCGAGTGCTGGCCTGGGCGCGTACGGTGCTGGCGGCGTACGACGGCTTGTACGCCGAGGCGGCCGCCTGTCGCGGCAATCTGGTCGGTACGTTGCGTCTGGGCGTGGTGCCGCTGTCGAGTTTCGATCCGCTGCCGCTGTTGCAGCGCCTGCATGCCGAGCATCCGAACCTGCGCTTCGAGCTTTCAGCGCTGAGTTCGGAGCAAATACTCGAACAACTGGCGAACAATCGCCTGGACCTCGGTGTTTCTTACCTGGAGCGCCTGGACACCGAACATTTCGACTCCCTGGCCTTCAGCGAAACCCGCATGGGTCTGCTCTACGACCAACGCTTTTTCAGCTTTGGCGAGGCGCCGCTGAGCTGGGAATCATTGATCGAACTGCCACTGGGCATGCTCTCCAGCGGCATGCACTTTCGCCAATCCATCGACCACAACTTCCACAGCCGCGGCCTCACCCCGCAGCCGCTGTTGCAAACGGATGCCGTGCATCAACTTTTACAAACTGTGCACGGCGGCTTGTGCTGCGCCGTGATGCCGTTGGACGGAGGTCTGGAAGAGCTGACCGATCATCTGCGCCTGCAACCGATCGAAAACGCCCAGACCGTGGGCCGGCTGGGGCTGATCATGCGTCGCAGCGCGCCACGCTCGGCCTTGGCGGAGGCCTGTTTCGCGATTTATCGACAATCGTTGCCCAGTGCTTGATCGACAGTATCTATCGGCACATCAGTACTAACGATTAGACGTGACAAGTTGTCACGCCTAGTCTTAAAGCTGATCAAACCGTCGGTGATGCCATGAATACCAAGCGCCCAGCCTGCGCGGCGCCTGCCCTCGAAACGCCCGCGCCCGCCGCCAGCCAGACGTACAGTTACAGCAACCTTGAAGACACGGAATCGACCAGCACCGCGCTGGCCGAGGAAGTCGCGCTGGCGATTGCCTACAACGGCATCAGCCAGGCTGTCATGCTGGTGACACCCACGGACCTCGAAGACTTCATTGTCGGTTTCAGCCTGGGCAGCGGCATCATCGAGGACGCCACTGATATTTATGACCTGCAACTGACCGGCTCTGGCTCGGCGCAATACGCGCAAGTGACCATCGCCAACCGCGCCTTCTGGAACCTCAAGCAGCAGCGTCGGCAACTGGCTGGCACCAGCGGTTGCGGGCTGTGCGGCGTGGAAGCCGTGGAGCAGGCACTGCCCGAGCTCCAGGTGTTGCCTGGCGCACCCTTGCCGCCTGCCGAATGGCTCGACGGCCTGCGCCAGCGCATCGGCGCGTTCCAGCCCCTTGGCCAGCACAGTGGTGCGGTACATGCCGCGGTGTTCATGAATGATCAGGGCGAGTTGCTGCTGGGCCGCGAAGACATCGGCCGGCATAACGCCCTCGACAAACTGATCGGCGGATTGATCCGCCAGAAGATCCCGACCGCTGGCGGGCTGGCGATTGTCACCAGCCGCTGCAGCCTCGAATTGATCCAGAAAGTCTTGCGCGCCGGCATCCAGACCCTGGTCAGCCTGTCGTCGCCCACGGGCCTTGCCGTGCAATGGGCCCGTCGCCACAACCTCAACCTCATCCATCTGCCACAGAAGAATGCGCCGCGGGTCTACAGCCCAACGTTGGAGAAACAAGCGTGAGTCAACACCGTCAAGCCGACCAGACACCTGTCCCTCGCTACAAGCCCTACAAAGGCCCGGCCGGTGGTTGGGGCGCACTGATCAGCGTCGCCCAGGCCTGGCTGACCAGCGACAACGCGCTGAAAAACCTGCGCATGATGCTCAAGACCAACAAGAACGGCGGCTTCGACTGCCCTGGTTGCGCCTGGGGTGATTCCAAGGAAGGCGGCATGGTGATGTTCTGCGAGAACGGCGCCAAAGCAGTGAACTGGGAGGCGACCAAACGCCGGGTCGATGCAAGGTTCTTCGCCAAACACAGCGTCACCGCGCTGCTGGAGCAAAGCGACTACTGGCTCGAATATCAGGGCCGGCTGACCGAACCTATGAGCTACGACGTCGAAACCGACCGCTACAAGCCGATCAGCTGGGACGACGCGTTCGCGCTGATCGCCAAACACCTGAACGGCTTGTCGAGCCCGGATCAGGCCGAGTTCTACACCTCGGGTCGGGCCAGCAATGAAGCGGCCTTTCTCTATCAGCTGTTCGTGCGCGCCTATGGCACCAACAACTTCCCTGACTGCTCGAACATGTGTCACGAGGCCAGCGGTGTCGCGATGTCGCAAAGCGTCGGTGTCGGCAAAGGCACCGTGACCTTCGACGACTTCGAACACGCCGACGCGATTTTCGTCTGGGGCCAGAACCCCGGCACCAATCACCCACGGATGCTCGAGCCGTTGCGCGAAGCGGTGAAGCGCGGCGCTCAGGTGGTGTGCATCAACCCGCTCAAGGAGCGTGGCCTGGAACGCTTCCAGCATCCGCAGCACGCGATCGAAATGCTCACCAACGGCGACAAGCCAACCAACACCGCATTCTTCCGCCCGGCCCTGGGCGGCGACATGGCGATCATGCGCGGCATGGCGAAATTCCTCCTGCTGTGGGAGCGCGATGCGCAGAAAACCGGCGCCCCGGCAGTGTTCGACCACGACTTCCTCAATGCACACTGCGCCAATGTGCTGGAGTACCTGGCGACCATCGACGAAACGCCGTGGGAGCAGATCGTCGAGCAGTCGGGCCTGACGCTGATAGAGATCGAACAAGCGGCGCGCATGTACGCCAAGGGCAAGAACGTCATCATGTGCTGGGCCATGGGCATCACCCAGCACCGGCATTCGGTGGCGACCATCCAGGAAATCGCCAACCTGATGCTGCTGCGCGGCAACGTCGGCCGGCCCGGTGCCGGTCTATGTCCGGTGCGTGGTCACAGCAACGTGCAGGGCGACCGCACCATGGGCATCAACGAGTGTCCACCAGTGGCCTTCCTCGATGCCTTGGAGCGTCGCTTCCAGTTCAAGGTGCCGCGCCACAACGGCCACAACGTGGTCGAGGCGATTCATGCGATGGCTGAAGGCCGGGCGAAAGTCTTTATCGGTCTGGGCGGCAATTTCGCCCAAGCCACGCCGGACAGCCCACGCACGTTCCAGGCCCTGCAGAACTGCGACCTGACCGTGCAGATCAGCACCAAGCTCAACCGCAGCCATTTGATCCACGGCAAGGACGCGCTGATCCTGCCGTGCCTGGGCCGCACCGACATCGATATCCAGACCGAAGGCCCGCAAGCGGTGACGGTGGAAGATTCGTTCAGCATGGTCCACGCCTCCAATGGTCAATTGCAGCCGCTGTCGAACCAGATGCGCTCGGAGCCGGCGATCCTGGCCGGCATCGCTGCCGCGACCCTGGGCAGCCATCCGGTGGACTGGAATTGGCTGGTGGCCGATTACCGTCGCATCCGTGACCTGATTGCCGAGACCGTTCCAGGCTTCAAGGACTTCAACGAGAAGGTCAGGAATCCGGGCGGTTTCTACCTGGGCAGCAGTGCCGGTGCGCGCAAATGGAACACTGCATCGGGCCGGGCCAATTTCCGCTCGAACGCGCTGCCCAAAGACCTGGTGCACGAACGCACCCGCGCCACCGGGGTGCTGCCGGATCTGATCATGCAATCGATGCGTTCCCACGATCAGTACAACACCACGATCTATGGTCTCAACGACCGTTATCGCGGCGTGAAGGGACAGCGCGATGTGTTGTTCGTCAACGAAGCCGACATCATCCGCCTGGGCTTCAAGCCGGGGCAGAAGGCGGACATCGTTTCACTCTGGGACGATGGTGTTGAACGTCGGGTAAAAGGCTTCACGCTGCTGGCGTTTGATATCCCGGCCGGGCAGGCGGCGGCTTACTATCCGGAAGTGAACCCGTTGGTACCGCTGGAAAGCACCGGCGATGGCAGCCATACGCCAACATCGAAGTTTGTGGCGATCCAGTTGAAAGCGGCGAGTGAGACTGGACTGATCTTGGCCAGGTCTGCGTAGCGCAGTATCAAAAGATCGCAGCCTGCGGCAGCTCCTACACCGATCTCTGTAGGAGCTGCCGCAGGCTGCGATCTTTTTGACTTTAATGACTCACTCAAAAACATTTCAATCGCCCACAAAAAAGGCCGTTCTCTCACGAAAACGGCCTTTGCCAAGTAGTAAAAGACCGGCAAAAAAACGTTAAGTTCCGCCCGAAAAACAGTAACTTGCAATATTGTATACAGGTCGTGTTATTCGTCGGATTTCGATTGTCACGCCCATTCCAGAGCCTCAGGATCGCGCCGTCATCCCCTTGAGGTTCCTCCATGAAGTTCTCCTCCATTCTCTTGTTGTCCCTTGGCCTGGTCAGCGGTATCGCGTCTGCTGGCGGCACCACCGAAGCCGGTGTAGGCGGCGCATTGGGCGGGGTTCTAGGCTCGGTCGTCGGTCAGTCGTTAGGCGGCAGTACAGGTTCCACCATCGGCGCAGCCCTGGGTGGCGCGGGTGGTAGCGCCGTCGGCGCAAACAAACACAGCCGTGGCGAAGCAGCCCTTGGCGGTGCGTTGGGTGCAGCAGGCGGTAACGTGGTCGGCCGCAGCATGGGCGGCACCACCGGCAGTCTGATCGGCGCCGCAGCAGGCGGCGGTGCCGGTGGCGCACTGGGTAACCACATGGGCAAAGATTACGATGATGAAGACGGCGGTGGTCGTTCGTATCGCGACCATGACGATCGTCGTTACTACCGTGACGACCATCCGGGCCGCGGCCATGCCTATGGCCATCGCAAGCACCACCACAGGTATTACCGCGACTAAGGCCTCGAGCGCCTCGCTGGTGAATACATCAAGAATCGCAGCCCAAGGGCTGCGGTTTTTTTTAGCCTTACTGAACCACCAGACACTCCAGTGCCCCGCGCAACCCTGCCGGAATCGCCACGGGTTGATTCGATGCGCGATCGACAAACACATGCACGAAGCGCCCCGCCGCACAGGCTTCATCTTCCCCTTGCTTGAACACGGCCAGTTCGTATTGCACCGAACTGTTGCCCAGCTTGCCCACCCGCAGACCGATCTCGATGCGGTCCGGGAAGGCAATGGAAGCAAAGTAATCACAGGCCGAGCTCACCACGAAGCCCACCACCTCACCGGCATGGATATCCAGGCCGCCGACTTCGATCAGGTAGGTGTTCACCGCCGTATTGAAGTAGCTGTAATAGGTAACGTTGTTGACGTGACCGTAGGCGTCGTTGTCGTGCCAGCGGGTGGTGATGGGCTGGAAGTGCGGGTAGTCGGTGCGTTGGGGCATCAGCGTTGATTCCTGAGTGGGTTCGCCAGTCTAAGGCGAAAACCGCGTTGCATTCATCGCGAGCAGGCGCCGCATTCATGACTTGTCAGCGAAACCCTTGCCAGCCGCCGCCAGCTCACCAATCACCCGCGCCGGTTGCCAGTGATCGCCCTGACGCGTCTCAAGGTCGATCAAGCGCCGGTGAATGTCCGCCAGTCCCTGCTGATCCGCCCAGGCCATCGGCCCGCCCTTGTCCGCCGGGAATCCGTAACCATTGAGATAGACCAGATCGATGTCGTGAGCCGACCCGGCAATGCCCTCCTGAAGGATCTTCGCGCCTTCATTGACCAGTGCCAGCAAGCAGCGCTCCAGAATTTCTTCCGGGCCGATTTCGCGGCGATGGAACCCCAACCCTTCGCTGACTTCCAGCACCAGCGCATCCACCTGTGGATCGTGTTCGGCCTGACGACTGCCCGGCTCATAGTGGTAATAGCCATTGCCACTCTTCTGGCCAAAGCGCCCCATTTCGCACAGTCGGTTATCCACCTGAACCTCTGGAGCGTCCTGCCCGACACCGGACAGTTGCCGGGCGCGCCACTGCAGGTCGACACCCACCACGTCGAACATGCGGAACGGCCCCATGGCGAAACCGAACCCTTGCAGCGCTGCGTCCACCTGGTAGGGATAAGCGCCTTCCAGCAGCATTTTTCGCGCTTCGAGCACGTAGGTATTGAGCATGCGGTTGCCAATGAAGCCGTCGCAATTGCCCGCCACCACACTGACCTTGCCCATGCGCTGGCCGAGCGCCAGTGCTGCGTCGAGCACTGCCGGTGCAGTCTGCGCGCCACGGACGATTTCCAGCAGCTTCATGATGTGCGCCGGACTGAAAAAGTGCAGGCCCAGGACCTGCTGCGGGCGACCCGTAACCGCAGCAATGGCGTCGATGTCCAGCGCTGAAGTATTGCTCGCCAGAATCGCTTCGGGTTTGAGCAGGCCATCGAGCTCGCGGAAAATTTTCTGCTTGAGCTCAAGGTTTTCGTACACCGCTTCGATGACCAGGTCGACATCGCGGATGGCCGCATAACCCTCTGCCGCCGTAACGCGAGCCACACGGGCGTCGGCTTCGCTCTGGTCAATGCGGCCCTGGCGCACATTGTGGGCATAGGTGTCCGCCACGGTGAGCAGCGCTTGCTCCAGCATCTGCGGGTTATTGTCGAGCCACTGCACGGCCACTCCGGCGTTGGCCAGGCACATGACAATGCCACGGCCCATGGTGCCCGCGCCGATGACGGCGGCGCGCTGAATATTCAACGGTGTCTGGCTCATGTTTTGTTCTCTTGTTGGCGATCCGAAGACAGACATCACCATAGTCAGACACCGCGATTTTTTGAAATTTATTCCTGTGATGAGCAACATTCAGCGGATGGATGTAGGCCTTTGAGTACACCGCAAATCCCTGTGGGAGCGGGCTTGCCCGCGAAGGCGGTATGTCAGTCACCATCACTGTCGAATGTACCGGCCTCATCGCGAGCAGGTCGGATCGCCGCACCGTCGCTCCCACATTGACCGTGTTTCAGCCTGCCAGATGTTGCTCGGCCCACTCCCGCACCCCGGCATACGGATAATCTTCCAGCGCCGCAAACCCGGGAATCGACCGCGCCTTGAGCTTGGTGAACAGTGGCACACTGATCCCGCACAGAAACCGTGTCACGCGTTCAGCCGAGGGCACGTTGCCCGTGTGCTGCTTGTGCCTGTGGATAAAATCGCCACACAGCGCCTCGAAATTTTTATCCACAAGCGCCGGCAACTCCGGTGGTGCGGGCAACCGCGCCACTTGCCCGTGACACACCGAACAATGTCCACATTGCTGCGGTGCATTGTCGTCACCGAAATACTCGGCCAGGCGATAACCCAGGCATCGGTCGGTAGCGAACAGATCCAGCATCGCGTGAATCCGCGCGACTTCGGTGTGCTCATGCCGAGTGAAATAGCCGTGCAGCTCCTCGCTCAATGCGATGTTGTCGAACCCGCTTTGCAGCACGCTGTAGACCTCGGTCATCTGCTTGCTTTCGAGCTCCACCCAGCCCTTCTCCTGGAAGTAATCCAGCGCCTTGACCACCCGACTGCGCTCGGCCTGGTGCTGCTCGTACAACGCCTCGAAATTCACCGTGGCCCAGGTCCGGGCGCGGCTGGAAGTCTGGATGATCGCAGCGACAAAATCCCTGCGCTCGCCTTCGAAACGCGCCAATAGCGCCTCGGGCTCCAGCAAATACTTGAAGCGGTACTCGGCGTAGTACGCGTAGCGCGGGGCGATCAACCCGCGCAACTCGAGTTGCACCAGCAAGGTCTTGAGCGGCAACTGGCGAATATTGCTCTGATCGGCCAACGGTCCCAGCAGAAACTCCCACTGGCCTTCAGGTGCTGCGGCATGCATCTCGTCAAGCACGCAACGGATGCCATCCAGCTCGGGCGTGTCGCCGTAGACGAAATTCTCCAGCACGTTGAGGCTGTCGCGGTTGGCCAACACCAGGCAGTCCGACGGTTGTCCGTCACGCCCGGCGCGGCCGATTTCCTGGCTGTAGTTTTCGATGGATTTTGGCAGGTCGAAATGCACCACGTTGCGGATGTCACTCTTGTCGATGCCCATGCCAAAGGCGATGGTGGCGACGATGCAATTGGACTGCCCGCCCATGAAGCGACGCTGGATCGCTTCCCGTTGCTCATGGGGCAACCCGGCGTGATAAGCCTCGGCCTGAATGCCGTTGCGGTTCAGGTGTTCGGCGATGTGCTCGGCGGTTTTTTGCAAGGTCACATAGACAATGCCCGGCTGGTCCGGACGCTGGCTCATCCATTCGACCAGGCGCCTGCGCTTGTCCGCTCCGCGAACCGGCTCCACCAGCAAATTCAGGTTCGGGCGATAGAAACCGGTGGTCACCACATCGGCGGTGGCGATGGCGAATTTCGCCTGCATGTCGGCGATGACCCTGGGCGTTGCCGTTGCGGTCAGCAGCAGCACCTGCGGGATGTTGAACTGGCGTTGATAGTCGGGAAGCTTGAGGTAGTCCGGGCGAAAGTTATGACCCCATTCGGAAATGCAATGCGCCTCGTCCACCACCAGTAGCGAGATCGGCACCTGCTGCAGAAAATGCCGGAAGCGCTCGTTCTTCAGGCGCTCCACGGAGATCATCAAAATCTTCAGCTCGCCGGATTTAGCCCGACCCATGACGTCGCTGGCGTCGTCGCGGCTCTGGGCCGAATCGATACTGCCCGCCGAGATGCCGTGGCGTTGCAGGAACGCCAGTTGATCCTGCATCAACGCCAGCAACGGCGAGACCACCAGCGTCAGGTGCGGCAGCAACAGCGCCGGCAATTGGTAGCAAAGGGATTTGCCGGAACCGGTGGGGAAAATCGCCGCCGCCGAACGCCCGGCCAGCACGGCACTGACGGCCGCCTCCTGACCGGGTCGAAATTGTGGATAACCGAAAACCTGTTCCAGGGTGTTGTGCATAAGCTGTCACTCCGTTGACCACTGCAGAGCCAAAAGACTAGTCGGCGATCGCAGCGAATCGAGAAAAGGTTGGGGCATAAACGATACGGGATGATACAGCCTCAACGCAGCCCTGCTGGCGCCACAGATTGAAACACACAGAGCACTTTGCCACCTGACGCCCCGTCTCCCCCCACAGGTATGGTTCACCCCCAACACCCGTAACGCTGCGCGAAGTCTTCATGACAACAGGAGGCCTGATGTGCGCGGCCCCTGCCGAAGGACCGACCATGTTTCAACGAATTGTTTTTCCATTTGCTCTGTTGCTGCCAGTGCCGCTGCTGCTCAGTGGATGTCTGACCACGCCCGAAAAGCCCTCAATCAAACCAGACACATTCGAAACAGCCGAGTATCAGGCCCAAAAGGGGTTGGCAGTCATCCAGGCATCACACCTGTACGCACGTGGCGGCACCGGCCAAGGTGTCCCCGTCGCATTGATTGACTCGGGCCTGAACGCCGAACTGCCAGAATTTCAAGGCAGGGTCCGCGACCCCGGTTTTGACTATGTCGAGAATCGTCCCGGCACCCATGATCGCGTTGGCCACGGCACTCAAATGGCCGGCATTCTGGCCGCCAACAAAGACGACCGGGGTATGCACGGCGTTGCGTTCAACGCTCAACTGATCCCCTACCGTTTCGGTGACGACAACGAACCCTTCTTCTTCGACAGTGAAATTTCCCGCTCCTGGCAAGCCGGGTTCGATCTCGGTGCGCGCATATTCAACAACTCGTGGGCCAATGCCATTCCAGCAACGGAAATCACCGAAGCACGTTACAAACAGATCATGCCCGAGTCGCTGACGAGCGCACGAAAACTGGTTCAGCAAGGCGCGGTATTTGTGTTTCCAACCGGTAATGAACTCAAACGAGAGCCTCTTGCAGAGCCGGGTTTACCCCTTGCCATCCCTGAGTTGGAAAAGGGCTGGATCGCCGTCGTTGCATTGAAAAACGATGGCAGTGCCATCAATGGCAAATCTAATTATTGTGGTGTCGCAGCGGCCTGGTGCATCGCCGTTCCTGGTGGGGACTCAGGCGCAGACCAGGGATTGCTGACCACTGGCAAGGACGGCAAATACGTCCAGACTGCCGGTACGTCTCCCGCCGCCGCATTGGTCAGTGGCGCGTTGGCGGCAGTCCAGAGCCTGTACCCCGAAATGAGTGCACAGCAAGTGCGCAACCACTTGCTTGAAACCGCCAACCGGACCGGTCTCTACGCCAACAGTGAAGCCTACGGCCGAGGACTGCTCGACCTTGATGCGGCGTCACGACGTCCTCCCGCACCGGCAGTCGATTGAGTCCGGCCCATCGAGCACCCTACATATTTTTCTGCGCAGCTTTGTAGGAATCATTTCCTGTAGAAGCATTCTTCGATAAAACCCGGGGGGAGCGTAGGAGCATTCCTCCCCAGGCAGTAAACGCCCTACAGAACCTGTCCATTGCGGCTGTATTGCTCTGCTTCGCCACACTCTTCATAGTTTTAGCGCGGCTGAAAATACTGTGGCGGCCTGCCGGAGTGACCTCCGATCTCTTACAGGACTGAGACATCAATGCCCTCGCTAAAGACATCTACCGAACGCTATCAGTCGCTTAAATCCAGCTACAGCGAAACCCCGGTGCTGGTCATCGATACCGAGGCCGACCCCTTCGAGATCCTCGACGCCGCCCGACAACGCATCCGCGCCGCCAGCGACCTGCTCGAAACCCTTTATTGCACGTGTTTCAATCAGGCCGAAGCGAGCGACATCCCCAAGATCGTCAGCGCCCTGTACCTGCTGACCCAGGACGGCAACGACCTGCTCGACATCGCCCGGCAACGCTTGCCGAAACTCAGCGGCTGAAGCACCACCACAATCCCCTGTAGGAGCGAGCTCGCTCGCGATGGTCGTCAACGATAACGCGTATTTACGGGTTAAACGCAACGCTCTCGGCTCCATCGTCGGAACGCCGCCTGGAGCAAGTTGTGCCGTCATTCTCACCGCGGACCTTCATGCCCTCGCAGTGCATTGCCATGGCGGCTGTATGCGGGACGCCTTCGGGCAAGCCGGGCGTTCTACAGCACTAATTACACCACGTAACGAATGAAGTTCCCGCCCCCACCTTTATCCCCTCCCGCCAACCCCATACATTCATCTCCAACGCCTCTCCCATCATCCCGACGGGAAGGTCACTGGAGTTTCCCTCATGCCTTTCGTAACCGTACGCATCACCCGTGATGGCGTTACCACTGAGCAGAAAGCTCAGGTGATTGCCGAGATCACTGAAACACTGGAGCGCGTCCTCAATAAACGCCCTGACCTGACCCACATCGTGATCGAGGAAGTCGACACCGATAATTGGGGTTACGCCGGCATCACCACCACCCAGTACCGCAAGCAACTGGCCGAGGCAGAGGAGAAGTCATGACGTCCTCCGTCACCATCGATTTCATCTCCGATGTGGTGTGCCCCTGGTGCGCATTGGGGGCGACGGCACTGGAGCAGGCGATCGAGAACCTGGCCGGGGAGGTCTCGGTGGAGCTGACCTACAAGCCGTTCGAGTTGAACCCGGACATGCCGGCCGAAGGTGAGCAAGCGGTCGAGCACTTGATGCGCAAGTACGGGAGAACGGCCGACGACATCGCCGCCGGCAAGGCCATGCAAATCGCTCGCGGCGAGGCCATCGGCTTCAAGTTCGATCTGGAGAAGCGCACGCACTTCTACAACACCTTCGATGCGCACCGTTTGTTGCTGTGGGCGTTGCAGGAAGGGCGGCAAGTTGAGTTGAAGAAGGTGCTGCTACGGGGCTATTTCAGCGAAGGCCAGAACCCGAGTGATCACCAGGCGCTGGTGCGTCTGGCGACTGAAGCGGGGCTGGATGGGGCAAATGCACAAGAGGTGCTGGCGTCTGGCGCGTTCGCCGATGAAGTGCGAGAGCTTGAAGCGTACTACCGGCAGCACGGCATCAATTCGGTCCCTGCCATGGTGCTGAACGGTCGACACCTGGTGTCCGGTTCGCAATCGGTCGAGTACTACGAACAGATGTTGCGACAAATGGCGAACGCCCCGGCCGAAGCCTGATTACAGATTTCTACCCCACTTTTAATTGTCAGAGGTATTCATCATGAGCAGTTCGAAAAAAGTCATCGTAATCACCGGCGCATCCCAAGGTCTTGGCGATGGTATGGTCAAAGCCTTTCGTGAACTCGGTTACCGGATCGTCGCCACATCGCGCTCGATCAAGCCGTCCACCGATCCGGACATTCACACCGTGGCCGGTGACATCGGCGAGCCGGAAACCGCCCAACGCGTCATCCGTGAAGCGATTTCCCGTTTCGGTCGCATCGACACCCTGGTCAACAACGCCGGGATCTTCATCGCCAAACCGTTCACCGCGTACACCGCAGAAGACTACGCCAATGTGTTGTCGGTAAACGTCAATGGCTTCTTCTACATCACCCAACTCGCCATCGCCGAGATGGAAAAGCAGGGCAGTGGCCACGTCGTCAACATCACCACCAGCCTGGTGGACCACGCCATCGACGGCGTGCCATCGGTACTGGCATCGCTGACCAAGGGCGGCCTCAACGCGGCAACCAAATCCCTGGCCATCGAATACGCCAAGCGCGGGATTCGGGTGAACGCCGTCAGCCCGGGCATCATCAAGACCCCGATGCACGGCGAAGAAACCCACGCAGCACTGGGCAATCTGCACCCGGTCGGGCACATGGGCGAGATCGATGATATTGCACAAGCAGTGGTGTATCTGGACGGCGCCAAGTTCGTTACCGGCGAAATCCTGCACGTGGACGGTGGTCAGAGCGCGGGACACTGAAAGCGCTGTTTTAAACCTCGGAAACAACGAAGCCCCTGCATTTCTGTAGGGGCTTTGTTTTGTATGGTGCGGCACCAGACGAACGGTATGTCTCGGCGAGGCCAGGTTTTCCGGGCGTCTGGATTTCGCTGGAAAATTCGGCGTGCCCCAACTGGTAACTATAAATAAATCAGCTAGTTATGGCGTTCGGTGGAATCGAACTCGGGATTTTTTAGATGTCAGCACGTTGTCGGTCTGCAAGTAAAGCATTCAGAGTCGCATACGGAATGGTAAACCTCCTGAGATCGAACGTTGTCGATCATCCCCTCCGTAGAAAATAGGCAGGAGTCTTCCAGAACCTACCCGTGGCGACAGGCAGCAGATGGCCGATTGTGTTGAAAAAGTCGGCTTCGGTTTCCACGGCAGAAAGTATTTCTCGCCCAATGTCGCCTGGAATTTATGGCTCTGCATTATCTGTCGGGAAGCTTGCTGAAGAACTCAAGGAGGTGCTTAAGGCATAAATCCAGCGGAAGAAGCCATACGCTGCTAGCCTTCGAGGATGCCTGATATCGGAAAAAGGCTGCATTAATCGATTGCACATTGACATCATAGAGAAACGCGCCGAAACTCAAAAATAACCCCTTCAGCGATAGGGATATCATCATAATGAAAAAGCGTCCTTTTCTGCTTCCTCTGGCTACTCTGGCCGCAGCCATAGTCACAGAACAAGCTTCAGCGATAGCTACCCATGAGGTTGTCGAGCCCAATACCGACGCCACGAACACGTTCCATTCCAATGCCCAAGGCGAAAACCTTTTGGTACGCAGTGGCAATGATCAATTTGCCTTTGTTCTCAAACGCGGGGATCAAGGTCAGATGATGGCTTACCACAGCTCGCACAGCTCTCACGCCTCTCACGTTTCTCATGCCTCCCATACCTCGGGCTCCTAATGGCACTCTCGGATACGCTCGTCTTTGACGAGCGGCTTTTTGACGCGCAGGTTCTGCAAAAAGCCGCTTATCGCTCAATTAATTCGCTGACGGTTGATATCAAATCAACAGGGGGGCAATTTTTCTGTGCCTTATCCTCGAACATTGGTGTTGACGAGATTTCCTTTCTGACTGCCGTTCAAGAGTTCAAGAAGGACGTACTCGACTACCAACTGCGCCACCGGCTGAATGCTGAGACGCAGCCGATCAAGAACCTGATTCTTGGGCTGGCTTTTTCAAAAACCGGGCTGACTAGTGAGTAAATTCCAGAAGCTGGAGTTCTACGCGCAGCAACACACCTATGAGTTGCTGCCCTTCAAGTTTGACCGCCTGAATGACGATGAGTACGTCATCACCAACATGGTAGGCGAGTTTCACGTCATACCGGCACCGATGCTTGAGCCGATCATAAGCAAGTCGCTTGCGCTTTCATCAGAACTGATCGCTACGCTGCGGTCCAAACAGTTCATTCGCTTCACCAACGAGCAGGCGCCACTTCAGCTTCTGGCACTCAAGATTCGCACGCGCTTGTCCAGGCTGGCCCAGTTCACCAGTCTGCATATCTTTGTTGTGACCCTTCGCTGCGACCATAGCTGCCCATATTGCCAGGTATCGAGACAGTCGGAGAACAAAGGCGAATTCGACATGACCACGGAGATGGCAGACAAGTCGTTAGATTTCGTTTTCAGATCTCCGAATTCGGCCATCAAAATTGAATTTCAGGGGGGCGAGCCGCTGCTGAACTTCGAGATGGTGAAGTACGTCGTTCTTGAAGCAAAAAAACGTAACCTCAAGGAAGGACGTGACCTGCGGTTCGTCATTGCGACTACTTTATCGTTACTGACGGATGACATGCTCGATTTCTGTAAGCAGCACAACATCGTGCTTTCATCTTCTCTCGATGGGCCAATGGATCTGCATAATGCAAATCGCCCACGCCCAGGTCGAGATAGTCACCAGCGTTTCGAGGAAGGCTTGAAGAAAGCCCGTGCGGCCCTCGGCTATGACCAAGTGTCAGCCCTGATGACAACCACAGATAAGAGCCTGCCACGAGCACGTGAGATCATTGATGAATACTTGCGCCTGGGCTTTGATGGCATCTTCCTGCGCACGCTTTCCCCTTACGGCTTTGCTATCAAGACCAAGAAATTCATGTCGTATGACACGGAGCGCTGGCTGGAATTTTACAAGGAAGGTCTTGAGTACATCATTGAGCTAAACAAGTCGGGCATACGATTTGTTGAGCAGTATTCCGCGATCGTGCTGACAAAAATGCTGACATCAGGGGACCCCGGGTTTGTTGATTTAATGAACCCTGCCGGTGCTGGTATCGCAGCCATTGTGTTCAACTACGACGGATCGGTCTACGCCTCAGATGAAAGCCGTATGCTTGCCGAAATGGGTGATCATACGTTCCGGTTGGGGAGCATTCTTGAGCATTCATATGAGGAGATCATCCTCTCGGATCAGCTTCTGGATGCACTGGAAAACTCCTTCACTTTAAGTGCCCCCATGTGTTCTGACTGTGCATTCGAACCTTACTGTGGCGCTGAGCCTGTCTACCATCACGCAATACACAAGGATGTGGTGGCAAGAAAGCCTGAGTCTGCTTTCTGCAAACGGAATATGTCGATCTTCAAGCACCTCATAGAACTGATGGGACGCGATGAGCAAACGAAACGGATTTTTATGGGGTGGGCCAACCGATGCTGAAGCTCGGCGGAAAGATTATCCGAATACATGCGGTTGATGTTGATAAGACCATCGCCTTGGCCAAAGTATCAACCAGTCGGAATTTGCCTGAAGTTTTGCGACGAGAAATGGCCTACCTAGTTTCCGATAACCAGATCCCCCAAGGATACGCGCACTATCTGCTGGTTGAGAAACATCGGTATCTGGTTGATGCGCTCCCTTTGAACTCTGATTTTTCAATTCTGCCGGATGACTACAGCTATATCGGTGATGGCGACGTTATCCGGCTTTCAGCGGATCGTTAGAGCATCCGAGTTTTGTTTCGTGTATCGTCGCCCCACAACAGTATCCTGGTCACAGAGCAGTGTAATCATTACTGCCTCATGTGTTCCCAACCGCCGAAAGCCGCTGATGACTCATGGATACTCGACGAAATCGAGAGCCTGATTCCGCTGATTCCAAAAAATACCCGCGAGCTGGTGTTTACCGGGGGCGAGCCGACGACCAACCGGGAGCGTTTCCTTAATATTATCAGCCTGACAAAAAGTTATCTGCCAAGAACGGCGATTCACATTCTCTCGAACGGGCGCAGTTTCAAGGACCCAGCGTTCGCTGAACGGTATGCGCAGATTGAATTGCCCGACGCGATGATCGGAATCCCTGTCTATTCAGACGATCCAACTCTGCATGACTACATTGTCCAGGCCCAAGGCGCGTTCGATGAAACCATTCAGGGCATTCTCAATTTGAAGCGCTTGGGCCAGAAGGTTGAGATCCGAGTCGTCATTCACAAGCTATCGATACAACGCCTTCCTGAACTATGTGAGTTCATTGCACGCAATCTTTTGTTTGTTGATCATGTGGCGCTGATGGGCCTTGAGATGATGGGTTTTACCAGGGCCAATCTTGATGAGCTGTGGATCGACCCATTCGAGTACAAAGACACGCTCAGCAAATCGGTTGGCATTCTGGCCAAGTATGGCATGCATATCTCGGTCTACAACCATCAACTCTGTCTAGTGAACTCAGACATTTATCCATATTACCGAAAGTCAATCAGTGACTGGAAAAATGAATACGCCACCGAGTGCGAGGTGTGCACTCGCAAGTCGGACTGCGGAGGTTTTTTTTCGTCAGGGATCAAGCATGGTTACAGTAAGAGCCTAATACCTTTTTGTTGATCTATGTTAAAGGTCGGCATCAAGATTATTCTGTAATTTGTTGCGCTGCGGAGTGAATTTAATTATAGAAAAATACAGTCGACATAAAAAGCCAATATCCAATGAGCCATCAAATTTTTTGGCGAGAGAGATATCAGGGCTGAATTTACCTGAAGGGTCTCTTGTTCTTGATTTGGGGTGCGGCTATGGTCGTAATTCCATCTTGTTATCAAGGCATTTTGCGAATGTAATAGCCGCTGATTTTTCTTGTAAAAGTTTCAGCGACTTATGGTATTTAAATTGCAAAAACATACACCCGGTGATCCTGGATTGCCGGCAATTACTGCCGTTTTTAAATAATGTATTCTCAGCTGTTATAGTTGTTCATTTATACCATGAAAATTTAATTGCTAATTTGATTGATGTGATCCGGCCGGACGGTTTTTTTATTTATGAAAGCATTGCTGGCAATGGCGAAAACTGGCGAGAGCTGAGTCTTTCCGGAGAAGTGAAAAGGCTTTTAGAAAAACAGTTTATTATCAAGCATTACTTAGAACGACCTGTAGGTCCTGATAAAAAAAATGCCACCGTGAAAGTGGTTGCCCAGAAAAAACATGAATCGCTCGTAGCTTTATAGGTGCGACTGATCGTTGGCTTCGGATTCAGACTGTGTGAAAACGCCGAGGATTGACTAATCTTCTGATCGTCGAGATTGTATTGGGGGACGATCATGAAGCGATTCATTGAAGGTGTATCCATCACATCGCTGTGACCATGCGAGCCGCCGGACGCTAATCGCACTTTGGGAGAACCACCACGGTGTGGCGTAGCCTTGAAGGTTCTGTCTACCTGGGTTGCTGTCAACGACAGCGCTTTGCCCAATCTTTTCTACGCCTGTGGATAATTCGGGCCAAGGCTCGAATTTTCGAGAGTTCTGCGGCTGTGGATGAAATTATCCACCGCTGGGAATCTGTCGTTTCCACAGACTCGCCAGTGGCGTTTAGCTTTTTTAATCCAGATCCTTCCAACCAAGGCGGTTTTGCAGCCCGTGCTGGGTGTACGCCTACTCTATTGCTCCATGTTTTGTCTTTCTCCGACGACCTTGAAAAACGCCACCACCCGTTCACTCAATTTCAGATGATTGATTGCAAGATGCCATCCTTGCGCTTCAATTGACCTTAGTGTCATCCCAGCACATGGACTCCCTGACGGGAAAGGAAATCTGAATGTCTTCCCTGCAAGCCGAGATGTCAATTGAGCAAAAGGTCGCCAACGCTCAAAAATCAACAGGCGTGGCTTATCTGCTGTGGTTTTTCCTGGGAGGCTTCGGTGGCCACCGGTTCTATCTCGGCAAGACCGGAACTGCGGTCGCACAATTGATTATCACGATCGTCGGGTTTTTTACTCTGATCCCTCTTATCGTCACAGGCATTTGGCTGCTTGTGGACCTCTTTTTGATTCCGGGCATTATTCGTGAGCATTCCGAAAAAGTTCGGCACGATGCCCGCCTTGAGGTGGCTCTCATTGAGAAAAACTAAAGTTCGTTACCCGTTTCGAGTCAATCTTGCAGGTCGCGGAGCAAGTACGGCTGATGAGGTTCTGCGTCGCTGGATCAACCCCGAAAAGGATCCAGACCCTGTCAGCTCTTGCTGGTAACGAATCGATTTGAGTACCGGCAATCTCATCTTTAGCTAGTCTGGTCATCTATGGATAGGTCGGGCTGTTCTACGCTGAGGGCCGGCTTGTCGAAGGCCCCCCATGTAGTTTTCTCCAGGCAAAGAAAACCCGCACGATTTGAGCTTGCTGACTGGGTCAACCTAGGCTTGGCGGGTGTATTAGGGGGCATTTTAAGTCGCTGGAGCAGATCGTCAATGTCATGCTGAAGTGAAATTGTAACGGGTAGGCGTGCAGCCAGATTTTGGTGCAGATGAGGGTTAAGACGGTATTTATAGGGGCTGTTGGTAGCAGCTGGATTTCTGGATGTCAGAAACAACAAAGGCCCGCATTTCTGCGAGCCTTCGTTTGTATGGTGCCGGCACCAGGAATCGAACCCGGGACCTACTGATTACAAGTCAGTTGCTCTACCATCTGAGCTATACCGGCGTGTCAGGGCGACGATTATAGCGATTGGTTGGCTTCTGTAAACCCCTGAATTCTGACTATTTTTGTTCGGGCTTCAGGTCAGGCGCGCAGCAGGGTTTTCTTGAGTTTCTGAATGGCTTTCCAGGCTCGACTGTTTTGCATCGCGCGCAGCTGTGCTTCGGCCTGTTCGGCGCGTTGCAGGGCGGCGGCGAGTTGGTGTTCGGCGTCGCCGATGGGGTGGCTGAAGTTGTGGCCTTTGCAGAACTGGAATTCGTCCAGGTTGCACGGCGGGATGTCGAAGGCGGGTTTGAGGTTCAGGTGTTCTTCGGCGAGGTAGTAGGTGTTGATGCCGTCGAACAGGATGGATTGGTAGCCGGCGTCGGTGACGAGGCTTTCCCAGGTCTGGTCGCGCTCCCACGGGGTTTCGATGAGGATGACCCATGGTCGCCATTGGGTGAAGTCCATGCCGCGCAGGACGGTTTCTTCGTGGCCTTCGACGTCGATTTTGAGGAAGTGAATGGCGCGGCCCCGGGCGTGTTCTTCGCAGATGGAGGTCAGGGTGCGGGACTTGATCGTTTGGCTGCGCACGTCCATGCCGGCGTCTTTGTGCATTTTGGCCATGGCCGGGTCGAGGGTCGAGAGACCGGTGCCGGCGATGCCGTAGAAGGTCAGGTCGTCAGCACTTTCCCCGGCCGCGCACTGCAGGTTGGTGTCTTTGGGGCGTTGCTGGCACAGGGCTTCGTAGTAGTTGGGCATCGGTTCGACGTTGATGCCGGTCCAGCCGTGGTCGTAGAACGCCTTGGTGACCGAGTCGTGGGTGGGATGGTTCGCCCCCACGTCGATGTAGAAGCCGTTCTCGACAGTCTTGAGGGCGCGCCACAGGCGTATGTCTTCGAAATTCTGTGCGTAGGAAATGAAAGTCACTGGCGCATCCTGTCGGAAGAATGTTCTTGTTCGTGGCCGCGCATGCTGGCGCCCTGGCGTTTGTGTATATCAAGAGAAGTGCAGCGGTGCAATTTCCCCTGTCAGCGGTCCGGGATTAGGCATTTATGTCGTTTTCATTAAATGCTTATGCACAATGCCATCGGCAGCGCACTGGGTTTAGGTCGAATTTGTGGACCCGTTCTCATTTATCCGCAAATGCCTGTTTTTTCGATTTTTTATCCGGGTGTACGAAAAATGAACAGTCAGGTTTAAGCCCTGAAACAGGCATGGATATTGGATCCACGATAATTCCATCAACAGAGTTATCCACAGGGAGGGTGGGTTTAAGCGCGTTCGGCCAGGAGCAGGAAATTACGCGGCGTGAGCGGAGTGTCGCAGAAGGTGCCGACGCGGACGCTGTAACCCTGTTCGGCGAGGAAAAGTGCCCGGTCAAGGACCAGCCAAAGTTCCAGCGGACGTCGGAAAAGTCCGCGTAGTAGTTCAAGGTTGCGCACTTCGGCCAGACGCTGCCATCCGGCGGCCTCGAGGGCTGACCAATCTTGCGGGCCGATTGTGGATAACTCTTTAAGTGCCGCCAGGTGATGGCAGTAATCGGCGAAGGGTTTGTCCAGCCAGGCGCTGGGCAGAGAAGGGGTTGGCAGGTACTCGTCCATGCCGCGCAGTTGCCGTTGCAGCAAGTCGAAGCCCAGGCGCCGGGCCATGGAGGTGTCGCGTTGACGTCGCACACGGGCGCCGGCGGTAACGGTTTCGCTCATGGGCAACGCGAGGTCGTCGAGGGAAAGCTGTAAGCCGGAGCCTTTGGCGGCTGAGGAAATCGGCGAGTATTGGGCAAGACTGATCCGGTTGTAGCAGCACGGCGCAATGGCGATTTGTTTGCAGCCTGTTGCGCTGGCGAGTTGAATCAGTCGCACATGCAAATCACCGCAGGCGTGAAGCGCGACGGGCGTGTGATACGCACTCAGTAAAGAAGCTGCGTCTGCCGCGAGCACATCCTGTTCGATATGCAGTGCGTGCAGGTGATGACGTTGGCTGAGTGCCTGGCCGCTGGTGACCAGTGCCGGGTCGTATTCCAGGCATGTCAGTTGTTGCCCCGCTTGCAGCAGGCGGCGCCCCAGATGTCCCTTGCCCGAGCACCAGTCCAGCCAATGCCGCGGGGCCTCGGAAAACTGCAATCGACTGGCGAAGGCTTCGATCTGTTGCCATTTGCGCCCCGGCACATCGACGTTCAACCGATGGCCGGCCGCTTCGAGTGTGCGCGCAGGCAATTCATCCACCGCACTCAAGGCAACGGACGTCGTTGCCAGGCAAGCAAAGGGTTCCGGTGCATCCAGAAGGGCAGGTTGATTGTGAGCGTTTTCCGCGTCTTTCAGCGTTCGCTCACGTAACCATGCGGCCAGCTCCGGGCAGGACGCTTCCCAGGGTAGCTGTAGATGAGTGAACGGGCGAGGTTTCCACAGACCCTGATGCGCTGTCAGAAAAGCATCGAGCGCGGTGAAACGGGCGAGCAGGGCCTCGCCCGTCAACACGCCGGTATCAACGCCCTTGGCAGGCATCGACGCGCAGCCAGCGCTCCAGCAGCTTGAAGCCGCGCACCAGCACATAGGCCATCACCAGGTAGAACATGCCGGCGGCGAAGAAGATCTCCACCGGCAGGTAGGTCCGGGCAATGATGGTGCGGGCCATGCCAGTCAGTTCCAGCAAGGTCACGGTGCTGGCCAGGGCGCTGGCCTTGAGCATCAGGATCACTTCGTTGCTGTAGGCCGGCAGGCCGATGCGCGCGGCACGCGGCAGGATGATGTAGAGCAGTGCTTTGGGCTTGGACATGCCCAGCGCCCGCGCCGCTTCGATCTCGCCCGGTGGAATGGCCTGAATGGCGCCGCGCAGGATCTCGGCGATGTAGGCCGCTGTGTGCAGGGTCATGGTCGCTGTGGCGCACCAGAACGGATCGCGCAGGTACGGCCACATCGAGCTGTTTCGAACTGCGTCGAACTGCGCCAGGCCGTAGTAGACCAGGAACAGTTGAACCAGCAACGGCGTGCCACGGAAAAAGAAGATGTAGCCGTAGGGAAATGCCCGCACCCACCACAAGCGCGACGAGCGGGCGATGCCCAGTGGAATGGCCAGCAGCAAACCGGCGATCACGGCGATGGCCACCAGTTCCAGGGTCAGGGTCGCGCCCTGGGCCAGTCTCGGCAGCCACTTGATGATGACTTCCCAGTTCATTGGGTGCTCCTCGCGAAGCCGCGAGCGGCGCGTTTTTCCAGGAAGTGCATGCCGGTCATCGCCAGAACCGTCAGGCCCAGGTACATGAACGCGGCCACCATAAAGAAGGTGAACGGCTGTTTGGAGACGGTCACGCCGATTTGCGCATGACGCATGATTTCTTCCAGGCCGATCACCGACACCAGCGCGGTGTCTTTCATCAGGATCATGAACAGGTTGCCAAGGCCCGGCAGGGCGATGCGCCACATTTGCGGCATGATCAACCTGGTGAAGATGCGCCACTTCGACAGGCCCAGGGCCACGCCGGCTTCGCGATGGCCTTTGGGGATGGCGAGGATCGCGCCGCGAAACACTTCCGTGGCGTAGGCGCCGAAGCACAGGCCCAGTGCAATCACGCCGGCAGCGAAGGCGTTGAGTTCGAGGTCGGGGTTGCCGAAGAACTCGCCCATGGCTCGCATCAGGTTGACCGTGCCGAAGTAGATCAACAGCACCCAGAGCAATTCAGGGATGCCGCGAACCAGGGTCGAATAAGTGCCCCCAAGCCATTGCAGCGGCTTGTACGGGGAAGTCTTGGCCAAGGCGCCGAGCAGACCGAGTACCAGCCCCAGGCACAGGGCCGAGAGTGCCAGTTTCACAGTCATCAGCGCGCCAGCGGCGAGCGCCGGGCCGAATCCGTAGAGGTCGATAATCATGGATTTCTTTTCAAATCGCGGCAGGCAAGGCCGAGAACCGGCGCCATCGGGCGCCGGTCAGGCAGGTCAGTATCAATAGATGCTGAACGGGAAGTACTTGTCGTTGATCTTCTTGTAGGTGCCGTCAGCGACGATTTCTTTCAGGGCGGCGTTCAGCTTCTCGCGGATCGGGTCTTTCTTGCGCACGGCAATACCGATCTTGTCGCTTTCTTCCACTGGATCGCCCTTGAACTCGTAGCTACGGCCCGCATCGCTTTTCAGCCACTCGTAGTTGACGTACTTGTCGGCCAGGATGGCGTCCAGGCGGCCGGAAGTCAGGTCGAGATAGGCGTTTTCCTGGGTGTCGTAGAGTTTGACTTCAACGCCCGGCATGTTGTCTTCCATGAAGGTGCCTGCCAGGGTCGAACGCTGGGCGCCGATCACCTTGCCTTTCAAGGAGTCCTTGTCGGTTTTGAAGTCGATGTCTTTCTTGGCGACGAACTGCAGCTTGTTGGAGTAGTACGGATCGGTGAAGTCCACCGCCTGCTTGCGCTCGTCGGTGATCGACATCGAGGAGATCAGGAAGTCGAACTTCTTGGCGTTCAGGGCCGGGATGATGCCGTCCCAGTCGGAGGTCACGACGGTGCACTCGACTTTCATCTTGGCACACAGGGCGTCGCCGATCTCTTTATCGAAGCCGACGACATTGCCACTGGCATCTTTATTGTTGAACGGCGGGTAAGCCGCTTCGATGCCCATCTTCAGGGTTTCGGCCATGGCACCGGCGCTGAACGCCAGGGTGGCGGCGGCAGCCAGGAAGACCTTTTTGTAGTTCTGCATGTGGGTAGCTCCGTTAGCGGTTGCTGGACATGAATTGTTTGCAGCGCGCCGAAAGCGGGTTTTCAAACACCTGCTGTGGCGATCCTTGCTCTTCTACCAGGCCCTGGTGGAGGAACACCACTTCACTGGAGACTTGACGTGCGAAGCCCATTTCGTGGGTCACGAGCAGCATGGTGCGGCCTTCTTCGGCCAGCGCGCGGATGACATTAAGTACTTCCTGGACCATTTCCGGGTCAAGCGCCGAGGTGGGCTCGTCGAACAGGATGACCTTGGGCTGCATGGCCAGGGTACGGGCGATGGCCGCCCGTTGTTGCTGACCACCGGACAGTTGCGCGGGATAGGCATGGCGCTTGTCGGCGATGCCAACCTTGGCCAGCAGGGCTTCGGCCACTTCGATGGCTTCGGCCTTGCTCTGGCCGAGCACTCGGCGCGGGGCTTCGATGATGTTGTCGAGCACGCTCATGTGCGGCCACAGGTTAAAGTTTTGAAACACAAAACCGATTTCGCTGCGCAGGCGGTTGATCTGCTTGCCGTCGGCGGCCACCAGTTCGCCGTTCTTCGCGGCCTTGAGCTTGAGTTCTTCGCCGGCGACCAGGATCTGGCCCTGGTGCGGGTTTTCCAGCAGGTTGATGCACCGCAGGAACGTGGACTTGCCAGAGCCGGAGGAACCCAGGATCGAGATCACATCGCCGTCGCGGGCGGTCAGCGAGATGCCTTTGAGCACCTCCAGCGAACCGTAGCGTTTGTGCAAGTTGCGGATTTCAAGCGCGGGCGTGGCCTCAGCCATGTGCGTTCCTCATATATGTTGCGCTCCTGCTGTTGGTGGCCTTCCTGACGAGGCGGCCAACCTAGCATAGCGTTTCAATGGCAGCCAACAGCGCTACGGACGGTAAACGGCTGGCGTGTGGCAGGTTGTCGCATCGGCGCAGCAGACTGTCGCCCCATCAACAACCGAACAGCCGTTTGAACCTTGCCTGTCGATAAAAAGCGCGGTGGCTGCTGCAAAAAAAGGCGCGATGTTGCCAGCTTTGACAGGGTGTTGGAAGCGCTATCCGGCCAAATGCACTGCTTGCGCACTTTTAATGTGCACACGGCCATTTTCAGGTGTGTTTCCGGTGCACTGATTCGCCACACAATGTGGGTCGCAGGGTAACGTTCTGGCGAAGTGCCATTAAATTCAATGGGTTGCGATGATCGTCCGGTCTGGTTGGAATCACCGGGTTAGAAGGATTTGAAATATTTTGGCGCAATTATTGCGTGCAGAATACAGAACGCCCTGTTGGCTTCTTTTTACGAGAAGGTTCGCCGAACGGGATGCACGCATTCGCTTCTCCTTACAAAGGTAGTTTTAATGAGCAGTACCCAAAGCTCTAATGGCCTCGAACAGGGGCTCAAACCGCGCCACGTGACCATGCTGTCGATTGCCGGGGTTATCGGCGCCGGCTTGTTCGTTGGCTCGGGTCACGCCATCGCCGCTGCAGGTCCGGCTGTTCTGTTGGCTTACGCTGCCGCTGGCATGTTGGTGGTGTTGGTGATGCGCATGCTCGGCGAAATGGCCGTTGCCTCGCCGGACACTGGTTCGTTTTCGACTTACGCCGACCGTGCGATCGGTCACTGGGCCGGTTTCACCATCGGCTGGTTGTACTGGTGGTTCTGGGTGCTGGTGATTCCGCTGGAGGCCAACGCCGCCGCGACCATCCTGCATGCCTGGTTCCCTGGTGTGGACATCTGGGCCTTCGCCCTGGTCATCACGATGCTGCTGACCGTGACCAACCTGTTCAGCGTGAAGAACTACGGTGAATTCGAGTTCTGGTTTGCCCTGATCAAAGTGTTGGCCATCATCGGTTTCATTGTTCTGGGCCTCATGGCGATCTTCGGCCTCCTGCCGGGCAGCCAGGTCAGCGGCGTTTCGCACCTGTTCGACACCCAGGGCTTCCTGCCAAACGGCATGGGCGCAGTGCTGGGTGCGATCCTGACCACCATGTTCTCCTTCATGGGCACGGAGATCGTGACCATTGCGGCTGCGGAATCGAAAGATCCAGGCAAGCAAATCTCCAAGGCCACCAACTCGGTGATCTGGCGGATCGGCTTGTTCTACCTCGTATCGATCTTCATCGTTGTGGCCCTGGTGCCATGGAACGACCCGATTCTGGCCAGCCTCGGTTCCTACCAGACCGTGCTTGAGCGCATGGGCATCCCGAACGCCAAGATCATCGTCGACATTGTGGTATTGGTTGCTGTGACCAGCTGCCTGAACTCGGCGCTCTACACGTCGTCGCGCATGATGTTTTCCCTGGGCAAACGCGGCGATGCGCCGGCGATGTCCACCCGCACCAACAAAAGTGGCACGCCTTACTGGGCCGTGATGTTGTCCACTGGCGCAGCGTTCCTGGCAACATTCGCCAACTACGTGGCCCCGGCTGCAGTGTTCGAGTTCCTGCTGGCCAGCTCCGGCGCCATCGCATTGCTGGTGTACCTGGTGATCGCGATTTCGCAACTGCGCATGCGTAAGCAGCGTATAGCGCGCGGGGAGAAAATCGCCTTCAGCATGTGGCTGTTCCCGGGCCTGACCTACGCGGTGATCGTCTTCATCGTTGCGGCCCTGACCATCATGCTGTTCCAGGACGCCCACCGTGTGGAAATTCTCGCGACCGGCTTGCTCAGTGCTCTGGTGGTGGCGACCGGCTTGCTGGTGGCTCGCCGCCGCAAGCTGGAAAAACGTGGCGCGGTAGTGCTGAACTGATCCATACCGCGTAATGCAAAACGGCCGCTGTCATAGATGACAAGCGGCCGTTTTTGTTTGAATCGTAATCTTTACTCGGCTTTTTCTTCCGGTGCTTCCAGCGACTCGCGGTAGACATCCAGTGCAGCGCCGAAATCAGCGATGAATTGCGGCTCGCTCAGCCAGGCTTGGGCGGCGTCGCGGTCCATGCCGTCGGCCCACATGCGATAGTCGATCAGCATGTCGGCGGCCAGGTGGGTGGCAGCCATGCCTTCGTCGTCGGCGTGTTCCATGTCCAGCAGTTCTGGATGGTCGATGATGATAAAGGCGAGGTTCGTCAGCAAAACCGAGAGCATTTCGCCGCGGCTGACCGCTTCGGCGTCACGCATTTTGCTGAACATCGACAGGGTGTATTCCGGAATCGGCTCGGCGAGGTGGCCAAGGTCATCGTCCAGCGCGGCGGGTTTGCGGCCGTGGATATTGATCTGCTTGGCTTTGGCTTTTGCGCGCTTGGCGCGTTTCTGTTGCTTGTTCAGGGAGGCCATGGGAACTCAGTTCGGTTTCTGTTGGGTTTGCGCGGCAATGGCGTCGGACGCCGCCACGTAGTCAGCCTGGAAGGCCGGTGATTCGATCCACGCCAGGGCGCCAGCCTCGTCGGTTTCAGCGGACCATTGGCGATATTCGATCAGAGCAGCGAGGATGAAGTCTGTCGCTGTTTCCTCACCTTCCTGCTCCAGTACCAGTGCGATAAGCGGATGTTCCAGAAAGGCCGCGCACATGGCCTGCTGGCTGATCTTTTGTGCGTCGATCATCTCCTTGAACATGTCGGTCAGGTCCACCGATTCGAAGTCGATGCGATCGTCGTTCGGGTCCAGTTCCACCGGCGCGGCAGCCCGCTGGGTGCGGTTCTGCTTGGCTTTGGCCTTGGCGCGGGTGGCGCGTTTTTGCTGCTTGTTGGCGGAGGCCATGGGCATCGTTCCGTATTCGTTGAAAGGGCAAAAGGCCTAGCTGCGTGGCACTCGCCGCCCGAGGGTATCGGGGGCCAGTTCGCCGTTTTTCAGCCAGGTCAATGCAATGGGCCATAGTGTGGCTTGGTATGCGCTGCGAAAAAAGGCGAAATGTCCGACTTCTTCTTCGCCGATGTCTTCGGGGTGGATACGCAAGTGGGAGTTTGTGCTGCCGGTGAAGTAGCTGAGCAGGCGTTCGATGGCCGGGATCGTGCCGTAGGGATCGTCGCTGATGCTGATGGCCCGGGTTTGCGCGGTGACGCCGGCAAAGGGTAGCTGTCCGGTGGTTTTGCTGATCGCGCGGCTGCTGGAGCGCTTCTCGAAACGGGCGGTGGAGAGGCTCCAGTCTCGGACCACGCCGGCGGGTGTGTCTTCCAGCCATCCGAGGCGTTTGCCCGGAAAGTAGCCGTAGATCATCGTTACCAATGGCATCAGCACATGCCACTTGCCGAACATGCGCCAGCGATGGGCGGGCGCATAGTCGCGCCAGTAGGCGAATTGCGCCCCGACCGTCACCAGGCGCCGGATCAGGTGCCCGGACGCCCCCAGGCCCGCTGCACAGCCGCCAAAGCTGTGGCCGACCACATCGATAGGCTGCCTTGGGAACTCGCGCTGTGCGCGCTTGAGCATCGCCTCGAAATCCAGCGCTCCCCAATCGGTCCACGAGGCTTGAAACCCCTTGAGCGATGCCGGCCGCGACTCGCCGATGCCACGGTAGTCATAGGTGATGACATCGAAGCCGTGGGCGAACAGGTAGTCGGCGAAGCGCGAGTAGTGGCGGCAACGGACGGACGTGGCGGCGTTGATAATGACAACTGGACGAGTGGTGTCCCGGGTAGCGTGGCGCCAGGTGAAGCCGCCGAGGACAAAGCCGTCTGCAGCGGTTTCCTTGAACGGTTCACCGGACGCGATGCGTTGCAATGGCAACTCGATTTGAGTTGGGACGAGTGAAGGCGTTTCCTGCAAATTCATCGGCGTCAGTCCTTTGCGGGTAGCTGCCAACGATAGTCCTGATACCGTTGATGAACAATCCATTCGCCTCAACGCAGTTGTTGATCGAGCAGTCGCTCTTCAAGTGCCGCCCGTTCCCGATCCAGCTCGTTACGCAGTTCCTCCTCACTCGGCAGGACAGGCTTGTACTTGCTGGCGAACAGTTGCTCGTTTCCTTCAAGTACTGAGTAACGCACCACGGATTCATCCTTTTGCGCACAGAGAATGATGCCGACAGTGGGGCCGTCTTCCACGCCGCGTTTCAAGTCGTCGTACATGCGCACGTACATGTCCATCTGCCCCACATCCTGATGGGTCAGTTCACCGCGCTTGATATCGAAGATGACGAAGCACTTGAGCAGGTAGTTGTAGAACACCAGATCGATGTAGAAGTCTTTGCTGTCGGTACTGATGCGTTGCTGGCGGGCAATGAACGCAAAGCCCTTTCCCAGCTCCAGCAGGAAGCCCTGCAATTGTTCGATCAGCGCTTGTTCGATCTCGCTTTCCTGAAGCTTGCCGGCATTGGGTAAGCCAAGAAACTCCAGTACTACCGGATCACGGATGAAATCCCGAGGGCTGGCCTTCATGTTTTGAATGTGGGTGGCGGCCTCCTGCTTGACGCTGCCGCGATCGCGGCTCGCCAGCAGGCGTTCGTAATACAAGGTATTGATCTGGCGTTCCAGGGCGCGGCTTGACCAGTTTTGGGTGGCCGATTCGTTCATGTACCAGAGACGAGCGCTGTCGTTGTCGACCCGAAGCAGGCGGCGGTAGTGGGTCCAGCTCAATTCGTGACGCAGTGCGTCACGAATTGGAAAGGCTTGATAGAACAGGCGCATATACCGAAGGTTGGAAGCATCAAATCCCTTTCCGAATTCAGCAGTTAGCGCTTTGGCCAAGGTCGACAGTAACTCTTTGCCATACCTCGCCCGTCGCGCGCCGTTCTGTTCGAACTCAATGATGTGTCGACCAATCTGCCAACAGGTCTGCACTTGAACGGTATCGACCGCCCGAAGCACCTTCTGACGTGCCTGATGGATCAATTTGCCAAGGTTGCCAAGCAGTGATGCCAGATGTGGGTCGTGAGTGTCGTTGGGTGTGAGGGCCGTCATGAGGTCTTCCGCAGCAGGTTGAACAGCGAAAGAGAATGACAAATGAGCACCCTTCGAAGATGCCGGGAGTTACTGAGAAACAGGCAGGAAATACCAGCTTCTGCGGCAGGACGGGTCTGAATCCGGCTGAGGGCTGAGGAACAAATGGCGTAGTACGTTTCGTACTCAGGCCAAATCAATCCAGGGCCCCTCCCTCCAGCAGGGAATCCAAAGGATGTAACGATTGGGTTCTGCTGAATTCCATGATCAGCGTATGTCATCCATTTCCGTGAAAGTATACGGAGCGTTCCGACAGACCTGAGAGTCTGCCAAGAGGGGGCGATCATCAATGCCAGACGGGGTTGCCCGACTGTCCGGTGGTATCGACGAGGCTGGAGATTTGGCCGTAAGCCGGTATGTAGAAGGGGTAATTCAGTCAGTCCTCAAGTCCGCAAGCAGCCGTTTTTCAATGGTTGCTTGCGGAGCGCACTGCGCTAGGTTTTTCGGTTTGCCAAAGCGCGGTGGATGGTTTGCTGAACAATCACCTGGGGGGAGGAGTTAGCGGATGCTACGGATGTTGCCTTTGTTACCTTTTACCGTGACGGAAACTTTTTTGAAGATGAAGTAGTTTTCTTCGTTCACTTCGTAGCGAGGGGCGACGATCAGGTCGGCGCCGGAAGACTTGACCGCTTTATAGGCTGCTGCCGATTTGACTGCGCTGACGGGATCCAGGCCCAGACTGCCCAGGCCGCCACTCTGACCACCGTAGCTGACGCCGTCCGCAAACTGGGAGTCGCCACCAAACTTGAGGACGCCGAACAGGACGTTGACCGAAGACTGGCCGGAGATGGTGTCGCCGACAGCGATGTCCGCTTTCAGGTCGGCTTTGACGGTGCTGTCGATCGGCGAAGAAGGCTGGCTGTTGTTGTAGCTGACACAGCCGCTTGCTGTGGCGATGATTGTCGACAGGGCGAGAAACTTCAAAAGCGTATTCAAGAAATGCTTCCTTACTTTGAAACGTTGAATGCAGGCAGATTTGCTGCTGCATAAGTTTCACCTTGTAAGGGAGGGCGCTCGATCAGGCGTGTCCCAAAGTGACGTAAGAAGAGGGGGGGACGATTGGTAGGACCAGGCGTAGCGGATGTAGGAATTTTCTGTGGCGATAGGGTTGGACAAATCGCAGGCATAAAAAAACCCTGAATCTTGCGATTCAGGGTTTTCGGTATTTGGTGCCCAGAGACGGAATCGAACCGCCGACACGGGGATTTTCAATCCCCTGCTCTACCGACTGAGCTATCTGGGCAACGGGGCGCATTAAACGGGTTTTTCAGGGGGGCGTCAAGCAAGTTTTCAAAAAAATTTTAATTATTACCGTCGCTTACGTTCCGACCCCCGATAAATCGGGGTTATTCCGACGGCGGCACGTAGCCTTCGGCCTTGGCGTAATCCTCGCCGGAGAAGTACTTGTCCATCTCGCCCTGAAGATATTTGCGATCTTCGGCGTTCATCATGTTCAGGCGTTTTTCGTTGATCAGCAGGGTCTGGTGTTTTTGCCAGTCGGCCCAGGCCTTGGCCGAGACGTGGTCAAAAATGTCCTGGCCTTTGGCGCCCGGGAAGGGAGCGCGTTCCAGGCCTGGTAATTCTTCTTTGTACTTGCGGCACATGATGGTGCGGGTCATGACGACTCTCCTGCGTTCAATACGGCGGCCGCGCGTTCGAGCAAGGTTTTGACCGGGGCGGCAAGGCCCAGGCGCGGCGGGGTGGCGAGGTTATACCAGAGCCAGTCAGCCTCGGCCACGTGATGGCCGGACTCCTGGACCTGAACCAGCCAGGGTTCGATGGATAACTGAAAATGGCTGAAGGTGTGCACCAGGCTCGGCAATGCCTGTTGGGTGCCCAATTCCAGCGAGTGCTGCGATGCCAGATGCGGCAGGTCGTCGAGGTCGTCGAGTTCCGGCAGGCTCCACAAACCGCCCCACAGGCCCGTGGACGGGCGACGGTAAAGCAGGATCGCGCCCTCGCCGTTGGCGAGCATCGGCATCAGCGTGCGTTTCTGCGGGATGGCTTTGCGCGGCTTGGGGATCGGGTAGCGGGTTTCCAGGCCGAGCATGTGCGCCTCGCAGCCCTTTTCCAGCGGGCACAGCAGGCAGCTCGGTTTGCTGCGGGTGCAGAGCGTGGCACCCAGGTCCATCATCGCCTGGGTGTAGGCGTTAACCCGGTCGTGCGGTGTAAAGCGCTCAGCGTTGGCCCAGAGCTGTTTGGCAACCTTCGGCTCGCCGGGGTAGCCCTCTTGTGCGGTAAAGCGCGCCAGCACCCGTTTGACGTTGCCGTCGAGGATCGGCGCGCGCAGGCCCATGCTGATGCTGGCAATGGCACCGGCGGTGGACAGGCCGATTCCCGGCAGATCAGTGAGCTTTTCCACGTCCCGGGGGAATTCGCCGCCGTACTGCTCGACGACTATCTTCGCGGTCTTCTGCAAATTGCGCGCGCGGGTGTAGTAACCCAGGCCTGTCCACAGGTGCAGCACTTCGTCTTCCGGTGCCGCCGCCAGGGCTTCGACCGTTGGCAACGAAGCCATGAAACGGTCGAAGTAGTTCAGTACGGTGCTGACCTGGGTCTGCTGCAACATGATTTCCGAGACCCATACCCGATACGGGTTGATGTCCTGCTGCCAGGGTAAATCGTGACGTCCGTGGCGGTCGAACCAGTCCAGCACCGCCGTTGAAAACTGCTCGGCTCTCATCGCTTGAACAGCTCCTTGAGCGCGTCTTTCAGTTTCGGGTCGACCTTGTCGCCCCATTTTTCGTCGATTTTTTCGCTGATCCTGTCGCCTGCCAGTTTGCCCGCGACCTGGCTCATGCGGTCGTTATCCAGGCGGCAAGCCTTGGCGCCCAGCTCCAGCGGGCCGCGACAGCGCAGTGGCCACTCGATGCCGACAAACTTGTCGCCGACCTGACAGGCCGGGTCCGGCATGGCGCTGGTATCGCCTTCGACGATGATGCCGACGCGGTAGTCCATGCCCAGCACTCGCAGATCGATGTCACCGTCACCGTTGACGGTCATGCCCGGGATGCGCACTTTCAGGTCCGGGTTGCTGGCCACGCCGTTACGCAAGGTCAGGTTGCCCTTGAGCTCCTGGAACGGTGTGTCCTTGCCGCGCGACTCACCGTTGAGGGTTTTGCGGTTGAGCATGGCGATGCCTTTGCACAGCTGTTGCTCAAGGTTGGCGTTGAGCAGCACGCCATTGTTGATGACGAAACTGGCGTTGCCGTTGAGGGTTTCGATCAACGCTTTCTGGCTGTTGCCGCTACCGGTCAGGCTGCTGTTGAGCGTGACCAGGCCTTTGACCGGCGGATTCTTGCCCTGGCTTTCGAGGATTTTTTCTGCCGGTACCCGGCTGATCTTCGTCTGCAGGTTCAGCGCCGGCACTGGCTGGCGTACATCGAGCGTGCCGGTGGTTTCGAAGCTGCCCTCGTACAGGTCGCCGCGCAGGTTGGCCAGTGTCAGCAGGCCGCCCTGGCCGGTGGCCTTGAGCGCAGCGTTATGGATCGGCAGTTTTTGCAGGGTCAACTGGCCGAAACTCAGATCGGCGTCCACATCGAGCTTGCTCAAGCGTTCCACTGGCAACAGGCGCTCGCTGCTCCAAGCGTCCTTGGTCGGCGCAGGTGGCAACGGAGTACTGCCGGCGCCGGCCATGGCATCGGCTTCGGTGCTGGCGACTTCGGCCTGACGCACTTGTGTCGCGCTATTGGCCTCGGCGGATTTCGGCGGCAGGTAACGGTCGACGTTGAAAGTGTCGGCCTTGAGTGCTGCGCGCAACGATTGCTTTGCGAAGTCTTCGACGGCGATACGGCCGCTGAAGGTGCTGTCGTCGACTTTCAGGTTGAGATCGTCAAGCGACAGGCTGGTCGGTGTCGCTGCCAATCGGCTGACCAGCTCGACTTTGCTCAGGCTGCCTTCGGCCATGGCCGGGAGCTTCTGACCGACGCTGTCGACGAATTTCGCCAGGTCGAACTGGGCAATCGAGATGCCGCCGCTGACCTGTGGGGTCTTGTCGAGGTCGTTGACCTTCAGTTCACCCAGTGCCCGCAGTTGGTTGGCGGAGATCTTGATACCGGTCCATTCGGCAATGTTGGCGGCCTTGTCCAGCACCAGCTGGCCCTGGGCGGCGAACGTCATGGTCTTGCCTTGCAATGGGTCGCCGGTCACTTCGCCGGACAACCTCATGTCTTCGAGCTGATAGCGCTGCAGTGCACGTGCGATGCGCACCTCACCGTTGAGCTCGGTACGCACTCGCAATGCCGGCTGGTTGGCTGACAGGAAAGCCGTGAGCTTGAGCGGAATGTTGACGGAGTCATGAACCGCACCGGTGCTCAACTGAATGCTTTCGGCGCTGAAGCTCTTGCCGGTTCGTTCGTCGGTGTATTCAACCCGTGCGTTGTTCACGGTCAGGCTGTCGATGTCCAGGCGAATCGGTTGCGGCGGTTTTTCCGCCGCGACGTTGGCTTCGGGCGCAGGTTCGCCAGCGGCCGGCGGGGTGCTGGTCGCGTCGGTGTTGGTCGGTGCCGGCAGCTTGCCGATGTCTTGCCAATTGCCGTGACCGTCCTTGTCGCGGTTCAGGCGCAGGTTCAGGCCTTCGACGCGCACGTCGCTCATCTGCACTTCGCGGCGCAGCAGCGGCAGTACGCGCACCGACAGGCCGAGCATCTGCAAGTCGGCGTACGGTTCGGTCGGTTTGACCATGGTCGCGACGCTGGCGTCGTGCAACTCCAGGCCCAGCCACGGGAACAGGCTCCAGCCGATATCGCCATTGAGCGTCAGCTCGATGTGGGCCTTGTCGCGGGCTATCTGGCGGATCTCGTCTTTGTAGTCGTTGGGATCGAAGAGGTGGGTCAGGGCAAAGCCCAGCGCCACAATGATCAGCAACAGCCCGAGAAGTACCAGACCCAGGATTTTGCCGAACGCTTTCATGGGCGAGTCCTTGTAATTAGTCGAATTCAAAATTTAGCCGAGGAGTATAGCGCCCCCGAACAGACGGCCGGTCAGCGATCACGTCGGCAGTACATCCAGCGGCAGTTTCAACTTGGCCGCCAGTGCTTGCGCCTCCAGATGCCCGGCAGGCGCCAGCAAGCGCAGCGTCATGCCCGATTGCTCGGCCATTTTCCGGGCTTCGGCGACCAGTCGCTCGGCAACCCCACGGCGACGGGTAATTTTTCGCACACATATTTGGGACAAGTGCCAGGCGTCTTGGTGCCTTTGCAAGCGGGCCGCGCCCAGCAGGCGATCATTGAAGCGTCCGGCAATCAGTGTGCCGTCGCGCAAACAGTCTTCGATCAACTGCGCTTCCCCGGAAAACGGCGCGAACAGCCAGTCCGGGGCGTCGTGGTAGATCTTGTGCAGATCCTGCCGATCCTGGGCAGTGGCTTGGTTCAGCGGCTCGACAATGATCGGCATGGTGACTCCCGTGAGGTTATGAGGCGATGGAGATCGGATGACGTACAAAAGGTGATGTCAGTTTGGTTTTTCTGTCACTTGCAGATGGTAACCTTTGCCCGTTCGTCCGTCCTTCTGCGACCTGTTGTCGCACAACAAGGTGCTCCACCAAAAAACGGTCATGCCTGCGTGTATCAAGGCCGGGAGTGAACCGTGGCTGGCGAACCCTACTGATAATTGGGGGATACACAATGACCACGAGCATCACGGCGGACGGCTTCAGCGCCGACCAGTCAGCGTTCCTGTCCAAGGAACGGATCATCGCCAAGCCCGGTTTCAACCGCTGGCTGGTACCACCGGCCGCGTTGGCCATCCACTTGTGCATCGGCATGGCCTACGGCTTTTCGGTGTTCTGGTTGCCGCTGTCCAAGGCACTGGGCATCACCGCTCCAGTGGCCTGCGCGCCAGACATGAGTTTTATCGCGCAAGTCTTTTCGTCCCAGTGTGACTGGCCGATCTCGATGCTCGGCTGGATCTACACCCTGTTCTTCATCTTCCTGGGTTGCTCGGCCGCCATCTGGGGTGGCTGGCTGGAACATGCCGGGCCGCGCAAGGCCGGTGTTGTATCGGCGCTGTGCTGGTGTGGTGGTCTGCTGATCTCGGCGCTGGGGGTGTATACCCACCAGATCTGGCTGATGTGGATCGGCTCCGGGGTCATTGGCGGTATCGGCCTGGGCCTGGGCTACATTTCGCCGGTGTCGACCCTGATCAAGTGGTTCCCGGACAAGCGCGGCATGGCGACCGGCATGGCGATCATGGGCTTCGGCGGCGGCGCAATGGTCGGTGCTCCACTGGCGGCGGCGTTGATGGGGCATTTCGCTTCGCCAACCAGCGTCGGCGTGTGGCAGAGCTTCCTGGTGATGGCCGCCATCTACTTCGTGTTCATGATCGGTGGCGCATTGTCCTACCGCGTCCCGCCAACCGGCTGGAAGCCTGAAGGCTGGACCGCCCCGGCGAAAAAAGCCTCGAACGCAATGATCACTCATCGTCATGTTCACGTGAATGTGGCCTGGAAGACGCCGCAGTTCCGTCTGGTGTGGCTGGTGCTGTGCCTGAACGTATCGGCCGGTATCGGCATCCTCGGCATGGCGTCGCCGCTGTTGCAGGAAGTGTTCGGTGGCAAGTTGCTGGGCAATGACCTGGCATTCGGTCAACTCGATGCTTCACAACTGGCTTCGATTGCCGCCATTGCTGCCGGTTTCACCGGTTTGCTGAGTCTGTTCAACATCGGCGGGCGTTTCTTCTGGGCTTCGTTCTCGGATTACCTGGGCCGCAAAAACACCTACTTCGTGTTCTTCGCCCTGGGATTTGCCCTGTACGCACTGATTCCGAACCTCGGCCACCTGGGCAATGTCGCGCTGTTCGTGGCGGCGTTCTGCATCATCCTGTCGATGTATGGCGGTGGTTTCGCGACTGTTCCGGCGTATCTGGCGGACCTGTTCGGTACGCAAATGGTCGGTGCGATCCATGGTCGCCTGCTGACGGCGTGGGCGGCTGCCGGCGTGCTCGGTCCAGTGCTGGTGAACTATCTGCGTGAGTATCAGCTGAGCATCGGCGTCGAGCGCGCAGCGGCGTACGACATCACCCTGTACATCCTCGCCGGCCTGCTGGTGCTGGGTTTCCTGTGCAACCTGCTGGTGCGTCCGGTGGCGGACAAGTACTTCATGACCGACGCCGAACTGGCTGCCGAACAGGCGCTGGGCCATGACAAAGGTGCCGACAGCAGCACCGTGCTGGAGTGGAAAGCCGCTCCGGGTACGAAGCCGCTGGCGATTGCGGCGTGGCTGGTGGTGGGCATTCCGCTGGCGTGGGGTGTGTGGGTGACCTTGCAAAAAACCGCGGTGCTGTTTCACTAAGTAAACGCATCACCCTTGTAGGAGCGAGCCTGCTCGCGATAGCGGTCCGACAGTCGACAATGATGTTGAATGTGAGGGCCTCATCGCGAGCAGTCGAGCGTCGACCGGCTGCTCCTACAGTTGTTTTGGGGGGGCTGAAATGGCTTGTATGGACATGTCTATCGTCGGCACCCCAGAATTCACTCCGTCAGGGATATCACCTCACGTGTTTCTGTTTGGCGCCCGCGCCCCTATAATGACTGCCTTTTTCGCCCAATGATTTTGCGGAGCTGGTGATGGCCGAACGTAAGGCGTCTGTCGAGCGCGACACTCTGGAAACCCAGATCAAAGCCTCGATCAACCTCGATGGCACCGGAAAGGCCCGATTCGATATCGGTGTTCCTTTTCTTGAGCACATGCTGGACCAGATCGCCCGTCACGGGCTGATCGACCTGGATATTGTCAGCAAGGGCGACCTGCATATCGATGATCACCACACGGTGGAAGACGTCGGTATCACCCTCGGCCAGGCGTTTGCCAAAGCCATCGGCGACAAGAAAGGCATCCGTCGCTACGGCCACGCCTACGTGCCGCTCGATGAAGCGCTGTCGCGCGTGGTGATCGACTTCTCCGGTCGCCCAGGCCTGCAGATGCACGTGCCGTACACCCGCGCCACCGTGGGCGGCTTCGACGTTGACCTGTTCCAGGAATTCTTCCAGGGCTTCGTCAACCATGCATTGGTCAGCCTGCACATCGATAACCTGCGTGGCACCAACACCCACCACCAGATCGAAACCGTGTTCAAGGCTTTCGGCCGCGCCCTGCGCATGGCCGTGGAGCTCGATGACCGCATGGCCGGGCAAATGCCATCGACCAAGGGCGTCCTGTAATGCAGACAGTCGCGGTTATCGATTACGGCATGGGCAACCTGCATTCGGTGGCCAAGGCCCTTGAGCACGTCGGTGCCGGCAAGGTGCTGATCACCAGCGATGCGAACGTGATTCGCGAAGCCGACCGGGTGGTTTTCCCTGGCGTCGGCGCGATTCGCGATTGCATGGCGGAGATCCGTCGCCTCGGCTTCGATTCGCTGGTGCGTGAAGTCAGCCAGGACCGTCCGTTCCTCGGCATCTGCGTGGGCATGCAAGCCTTGCTCGACACCAGCGAAGAGAACGACGGCGTCGACTGCATCGGCCTGTTCCCGGGCCAGGTGAAGTTCTTCGGCAAGGATCTGGTCGAAGACGGCGAACACCTGAAAGTCCCGCACATGGGCTGGAACGAAGTGAAGCAGAAGGTCAGTCACCCGCTGTGGCACGACATTCCGGACATGGCGCGGTTCTACTTCGTGCACAGCTACTACATCGCTGCCGCCAACGCGCGGCAGGTGGTGGGTGGCGGTCACTACGGTGTCGATTTCGCCGCGGCGCTGGCCGAAGGCTCGCGTTTCGCCGTGCAGTTCCACCCGGAGAAAAGCCATACCCATGGCCTGCAGTTGCTGCAGAACTTCGCTGCGTGGGACGGTCGCTGGTAAATGGCAACCAAGAAGTCCAAGCCGCCGATTCTGACCCTCACTCCCGAGCAGGAGAACGAGGCCAATCGCAAGATCAAGCGTTTCATGGAAGACCGCTTCGAACTCGTCCTCGGCTCGTTCGAGGCGGCGGAGATTCTTGAGCTGTTTACCCGTGAAATTGCTCCGCACTATTACAACAGGGCGATTTTCGATGTGCAGGCGCACCTCAAAGAGAGGTTCGAAAGCATCGAAAGCGACCTGTGGGCGCTCGAGAAAAACTGATTTCCGAGCCAAGCTGAACATTCAAATTTGAAGGTTTGCCAGATGCTGATTATTCCCGCTATCGATCTTAAAGACGGTGCCTGTGTTCGTCTGCGCCAGGGCCGTATGGAAGATTCCACGGTGTTCTCCGATGACCCGGTGAGCATGGCTGCCAAGTGGGTGGAGGGCGGTTGCCGCCGTCTGCATCTGGTCGACCTGAACGGCGCGTTCGAAGGCCAGCCAGTCAACGGCGAGGTGGTCACCGCCATCGCCAAGCGCTACCCGAACCTGCCGATCCAGATCGGCGGCGGTATCCGCTCGCTGGAAACCATCGAGCACTACGTGAAAGCGGGCGTGAGCTACGTGATCATCGGCACCAAGGCCGTGAAAGATCCAGCCTTCGTCGCTGAAGCCTGCCGCGCGTTCCCGGGCAAGGTGATCGTCGGTCTGGATGCCAAAGACGGCTTTGTCGCCACCGACGGCTGGGCTGAAATCAGCACCATCCAGGTGATTGATCTGGCCAAGCAATTCGAAGCCGACGGCGTTTCCGCGATCGTTTATACCGACATTGCCAAAGACGGCATGATGCAGGGCTGCAACGTACCGTTCACCGCTGCACTGGCTGCAGCCACCAAGATCCCGGTGATCGCTTCCGGCGGCATCCACAACCTGGGTGACATCAAGACCCTGCTCGACGCCAAGGCGCCAGGCATCATCGGTGCGATCACGGGTCGTGCGATCTACGAAGGCACCCTCGATGTCGCTGAAGCGCAAGCTTTCTGCGATTCGTACAAAGGCTGAGGACTGATCATGGCGCTGGCCAAACGCATCATCCCTTGCCTGGACGTGGACAACGGCCGGGTGGTCAAGGGTGTGAAATTCGAAAACATCCGCGACGCCGGTGACCCGGTGGAAATTGCCCGTCGCTACGACGAGCAGGGTGCCGACGAGATTACCTTTCTCGACATCACCGCCAGTGTCGATGGCCGCGACACCACGCTGCACACCGTCGAGCGCATGGCCAGCCAGGTGTTCATCCCGCTGACCGTGGGCGGTGGCGTGCGCACCGTGCAGGACATCCGCAACCTGCTCAATGCCGGTGCGGACAAGGTTTCGATCAACACCGCAGCTGTGTTCAACCCGGAATTCGTCGGCGAAGCCGCGCAGCATTTCGGTTCGCAATGCATCGTGGTGGCCATTGACGCGAAGAAGGTTTCCGGACCGGGCGAAACCCCGCGCTGGGAAATCTTCACCCATGGCGGTCGCAAGCCAACCGGTCTCGACGCCGTTGAGTGGGCGAAAAAAATGGAAGGCCTGGGCGCCGGCGAAATCCTGCTGACCAGCATGGACCAGGACGGCATGAAAAACGGCTTCGACCTGGGCGTCACCCGCGCCATCAGCGATGCGCTGGGCATTCCGGTGATTGCCTCCGGCGGTGTCGGCAACCTGCAGCACCTGGCCGACGGCATTATCGAAGGCCACGCCAGTGCGGTATTGGCGGCAAGTATTTTCCACTTCGGCGAATACACCGTGCAGGAAGCCAAGGCCTATATGGCCCATCGCGGAATAGTGATGCGCTAAACATACAGGCTGGTGGACATCATGGCGGGCCCAAGGCACTCTTGGGTACGCCATGGATTTCGGTAGCCAGATATGCTTAAACGCTTTCTTCTCGTTCTCGCCAGTGCTTCTCTGTTGCTCATTAACGGGGCGCACGCTGCAGACCGTTCCGATACCGACCTGGTGTTGCTGACGGAAAACTTCCCGCCATACAACATGGCGAAGAACGGCAAGAACTTCGCTCAGGACGAGAACATCAATGGCATCGCCACTGATATCGTCCGCGAGATCTTCAAGCGCGCCGACATTACCTACAGCCTGACGCTGCGTTTCCCTTGGGAGCGAATCTACAAACTCACCCTGGAAAAACCCGGTTACGGCGTATTCGTCATGGCGCGGTTGCCGGATCGCGAGAAGCTGTTCAAATGGGTCGGTCCGATTGGCCCGGACGACTGGATCATGCTGGCCAAGGCTGACAGCAAGATCACCCTCGAAACCTTGAATGATGCGCGCAAGTACAAGATCGGCGCCTACAAGGGCGACGCCATTGCCGAGACGCTGGCCAAGCAAGGCCTCAACCCGATCGTTGTGTTGCGTGATCAGGACAACGCGAAAAAACTGGTCAACGGCCAGATCGACCTGTGGGCCACCGGTGATCCTGCCGGGCGGTATCTGGCGCGGCAGGATGGTGTAACCGGACTCAAGACCGTGCTGCGATTCAACAGTGCCGAGCTGTACCTGGCGCTGAACAAGAACGTGCCGGACGAAACCGTCGCCAAGCTGCAAGCCGCGCTGGATCAGCTGCGCAAGGAAGGTGTGGTGGACGACATCATGGCGCGGTATCTGTAATCATCACCTCGATATAACCTGAAACGGAGCGGCATACACAGCCCTCGTGAACACGTTATTCAGTGATGCCCTTGTCAGGCTCTGTTGTGCGGAGCCGACGCCGATAATGCAGAGTGCATGTGCGCCGCTTTGTGGCCCGATTTCAGTATTGATATAAGCGTCTTCAGCGCTGATGGTGGTGCTGTAATTGTCGAAAGCTTTGCAGTTCCTGGCGTTACGGACTGTTTTGTAGCGATAGAAGGGCGCTTCGAGGGAGAACCTGAAGTCCCAGGTAGGTAATACAATCTGCCCATCCGCATTTTGCGTTCTATGAACGTATGACTTGAGCTTCCAAGGCTCCGTGACAGTCAACTCGACCGGCTCCAACGAGCAGTCCACGCCATCGCTGGTGAAAACACCGTCAATAAAGCACTTGTGCAGGAAGTTGGCAGAGTAGCTGTAGTTGAAACGGGCGGCCGTGCAAGACGTCGATTGCTCACAGCCGGGCGGCGCTGGTGTATTGCGCGAAACCGCGACTTTACTGACGATGCCGGTGATTTCGTTGGTGCGGCGGTTCAGCATCGGGCTGCCGGAGCTGCCAGCGTGAAGGTCGCAGCTGTTTTTCATGGACAAAGGGAACACCCCCGGGTGATCGATGAACGTTCCGGCGGTTTGTTCAGCGCAGGCGCTCAATCGAAGCCCCTGTTCGGTAAAGCCGCTCGGCGCGCCAACGTTAAGCACGTCATGGCTCTCGTCGGTTTGATGGGACGCCAGCTTGAGCGGATTGATTCCGGCCCGTATGAGCGATGCCAATGTGGCCTCGACCTCGAGCACTGCAAGATCGGTCCCGACCATACTGCTCCATCGGGCGGTTCGGATGGCGTATTGGCGCTGACGTTTTGGCGTGTCATGAAAGTAGTGGAAGGTGACGCTGGCTTTCAAAGGCAGATTGGTCCGCGCCGAACCGTACTGAAAGAACACGCAATGACCACTGGTGAGTAGATAGGCAGGGCCGGTAGCACGGCCTTGCCTGTTTCGCGTGTCCAGAAGAACGGCACTACAGGATTCTCCCGACTGCAGACTGAGTCGCCCCACACCGCTCCAGATTTCATAAAAATGCCCACTGTTGTGCAGGGCTCTTGAAGGTGAATCGTTGACGGCACCTTCGCCCAGGTCGCGGGCCTGCACTGCGCAAGTAGCCAGCAGGCCAATCAGGCCTGTGGAAAAAAGGTAGCTGAAGTATTTCATGGCCATTCCTTGGTGATGAAATTCAGGGTGAGCGCCATGGTGGCACGCGTCGGTGTGCTGACAGATATAAATAGTTATCGCGAAATGAAGTGGGCTGCGAGGAATTACGGGGTGACCGGGAGGCGGTACACCCCATCCTTGCCATGCGCCGACGTCGCCCGATTGCCGCGCACACTGATCATCTGCCGGATATCAATCCACTCGATCCCCTGGGCCTTGAGCTTGGGTAATTCGCGTTCCAGCACTGCCAGGGTCTGCGGATACGGATGCCCGATCATCACCGCCGAACCCTGCTTGTGCGCCAGGCTGATCGCGGTCTGCAACTGGGTCAGGATTGCTGCTTCAGTACGTTCATCATCGAGAAACACATCCCGCGAAACGCTCGCCAGACCGATCTTCTGCGCTTGGGCAGCGGCCACGGTCCGGGCGCTGGTGCGGCTATCGACGAAGAACTTGTGTCGTCGTTGCAAGTCCGCCATCAACCATGCCATAGCCGCTGGTTGTGCGGTCATGCGGCTGCCCATGTGGTTGTTGATGCCGCTGGTGTACGGGACCATCTTGAACGCGGCGTTCAGGCGTTTTTCCAGCTCCTCGACGGGCAGCTCGGGATGCCAGGCGAACGGTCCGGTGGCCGGATCCATAGGCATGTGCAGAATGACGATCTTGCCGGCGCGACGGGCTTCGCGGGCGAACTCGGTGGCGTGGGGCGTGTCGGGCATGATTGCCGTGGTCACAGGGCCGGGCAGGGCCAGCACGCGGCGATCCCGGGGCAGGTTCTGCCCCAGGTCATCGATGATCAGACTCAGGTAGGCTTTGTGGGGCGTCGATCCGGCGGGTTCTGCGTGAGCAACACCCGCCAGACAACACAACAGCCCGATCAGCAACCGCAGAAGCATCTCAACGGCCGGACGTGATGCTCAGCCCTTTGAGCAGGCTCAGGGCCTGGGCCAATTGGTAATCATCGTCCTGTGGCATCGGCTTGGCTTTGCCGCTGGAACCGGTCGGTTTGTCGGCGCCGCCGTTGCCGTTGCCCAGGTGACCCTGCAGGTCCGCTTCCTTGAAGTAGTCGCTGTCCTGCTCGCTGGTGATCTTGGCCTTGCGCACTTCGATGTCCGGGACGATGCCCTGGGCCTGGATGGAGCGGCCGTTCGGCGTGTAATACAACGCCGTGGTGATCTTCAATGCGCGTTCGTTGTTGAGCGGCAGAACCGTCTGTACCGAGCCCTTGCCGAAACTGGTGGTGCCCATCAGTACGGCGCGTTTCTGGTCCTGCAGGGCGCCGGCGACAATTTCCGAAGCCGAAGCGCTGCCGCCGTTGATCAGCACGACCATTGGCACGGCTTCGCTTTCGTCCTTGCCGGTGGCAGAGAAGCGCAGCTCGGAGTTGGCAATACGGCCCTTGGTGTAAACGATCAGGCCCTTGGTGATGAAGTGATCGACCACTTCGACCGCCGCCTGCAACACCCCGCCCGGGTTGTTGCGCAGGTCGAGAATGATGCCCTTGAGCTTCTTGCCGTTGTCCTTGCGCAGCTTGGCCAGGGCCTTGGAAACCTCTTCGCCGGTCTTGACCTGGAACTGGGTGATGCGGATATAGCCGTAGCCCGACTCCAGCAACTGGCTCTTCACGCTCTTCACCTGAATGACAGCGCGGGTCAGGGTCACGTCGAACGGTGTGCCGCCGTCGCGCACCAGGGTCAGAGTGATTTTCTGGCCGATCTTGCCGCGCATCTTGTCGACGGCTTCGGTCATGCTCTGGCCGCGGGTCGGCTGGCCGTTGATCTTGACGATGAAGTCACCGGCCTGGATGCCGGCCTTGGAGGCCGGGGTGTCATCGATGGGCGACACCACTTTGATGAAGCCATCTTCGGCGCCGACTTCGATACCCAGGCCACCGAATTCCCCGCTGGTGCTTTCCTGCAACTCGGCGAAATCTTCAGGGCCGAGGTAGGCCGAATGCGGATCGAGGTTGCTGAGCATGCCCTTGATGGCGTTTTCCAGCAGGGTCTTGTCGTCCACCGGTTCGACATAAGCGGCTTTGATCCGGTCCATCACCTCGGCAAAGGTGCGCAACTCGTCCAGTGGCAGTGGCGCCTTGGTGGTCGCAGCAGTGCCTGCAGGCGCAACCGCCGGGGCTGGTTGAGCGGCAAACGCCAGAGGCGCGCCGATCACCAGGGCGATCGTCAGGGCCAGCGAGGTAAGGCGGGACAAATACAGCATGTCGAACGAACTCCTAATGTAGGTAACTCAACGCCTATCCTTGCGCGTGGCACCATTGCGCGGGGTCACTCGGGTGACCCAGCTGACGAATTGCGAAATACAGCGCTGGTGTGTCCTGCCCGCCACTGTTACCGACAGTGGAAATAGGCTCACCGGCTTTTACAACGTCACCCGCAGACTTGAGCAGCGTCTGGTTGTGACCGTACAGACTCAGATAACCATTGCCGTGGTCGAGAATCACCAGCAACCCGGCGCCACGCAACCAGTCGGCGAACACCACGCGACCACCGTGTACGGCACGCACCGCACTGCCGGCAGACGCGCCGATCATCACGCCGTCCCACTTGGTCCGGGCATCGTCGCCACGGCTTTCACCGAAACGCGCCAGCAGTCGACCGTCGACAGGCCAGGGAAGTTTGCCGCGGGTTGACGCAAACGGCCCGCCAAAGGTCTCGCCGGAACTGGAAACCAGTGCGCCTGGTGTCGATCTGATCGGTTTGCGTGGGGCATCGTCGCTGGCATCTGCCTGCGCCTGGGCCTCACGTAAACGCTTTTTTTCGGCTTCCTGCTGGGCAATCAGCGCTTTTTGTCGCGCTTCTTCTGCCTCACGGGCCTGGCGGGCCAGGGTTTCTTCAATGGTTTTAAGGACTTTAGACAGGTCTGCCTGATCCTGCTCGCGAGCCGCCAGTTTCTGATCGCGAGCCTTTACGTCGTCATTGAGTTTGGCCAGGACTTTCTGGCGCTCCTGGCGAACTTTCTCGAGTTCGCCACGCTGGGTATCGAGGCTGCTTTGCTGCACCAGCAATTGCGCCTGCTGCATGGCGATGTCTTTCTCGACATTTGACAGTTGGCGCAGGGTTTCGTTGAAATTTTTCAGCTGCTCCAGGCGAGCCTGGCTCAGGTAGTCGTAATAGGTGAGGGTACGGGCGAATTTTTCCGGATTTTGTTGGTTGAGCAGCAGCTTGAGGTATTCCTGACGACCGTTCTGGTAGGCCGCCCGGGCCTGCATGGCGATCAGTCGTTGCTGTTCAGTGCGCGCGCTCTGGAGTTTTTTTTTCTCCACATCGAGGCGCTGTAGCTCGGCTTCGCTTTTCTTCAGCTCTTTTTGCAGGGCTTCGACCTGCTTCTCGAGCTTGCCCATTTCGGTTTCGGTGCCCTTGAGCTCTTTCTGCACACCGGACTTCTCTTCCTGCAGCTTGCCCAGCAGTTTCTTCAACTCGGCAATGTCCTGACGCGTGGCGTCCAACTGCTGTTGGGTGTCTGCGCGCTCGTCAGCAAAGGCCGGTTGGAGCAGGCATGTCAAGGCTAGGGCTATCAGGACGCGAAGCATAGGGGCGGGCGGCACCAGGGAAAGGGACGGCCTAGTATGCCCGCCATGGGCGGCAAAAAAAATGCCCATTTCTGACTGTGTGATGACTGGAGCAGAGTTGCCCCTGAAAACACCCAAAAACCAATGTGGGAGCGAGCCTGTGTGGCGAGGGGGCTTGCCCCCGCTGGGTCGCGAAGCGGCCCCAAAATCTGCAATAGCGGTGTATCAGGTACACCGCATGCAATGGTTTTACGACTGCTACGCAGCCGAACGGGGGCAAGCCCCCTCGCCACACAGGCTCGCTCCTACAGGGTTTTGTGGCGTTCGGAAGATCTAATCAGACCAGAATCGAAGTCCCGGTCATTTCAGCCGGTTGTTCCAGGCCCAGCAACTTCAACATGGTCGGCGCCACGTCCGCCAGCACACCGCCTTCGCGGACCTTCAGGTCGCGCTTGCCAACATAGATGAATGGTACCGGCTCGGTGGTATGCGCAGTGTGCGCCTGGCCAGTGGTCTCATCGGACATTTGCTCGACGTTACCGTGGTCAGCCGTGATCAGCGCTTCGCCACCGACCTTTTCCAGTGCATCGACGATGCGACCCACGCACAGGTCCAGGCATTCAACAGCCTTGACCGCCGCTTCGAACACGCCGCTGTGGCCGACCATGTCGCCATTGGCGTAGTTGACCACGATCACGTCGTAACGCTGGTTTTCGATGGCATCGACGATGCGGTCGGTGACTTCCGGTGCACTCATTTCCGGTTGCAAGTCATAGGTGGCGACTTTCGGCGATGGAATCAGGATGCGTTCTTCGCCCGGGAACGGTTCTTCGCGGCCGCCGGAGAAGAAGAAGGTCACGTGGGCATATTTTTCGGTTTCAGCGATGCGCAGCTGGGTCTTGCCGTTTTTCGCCAGGTAGTCGCCCAGCACGTTTTCCAGGCTGCCGGCAGCAAAAGCCGACGGCGCAGGGATGCTGGCGGCGTATTGGGTCAGCATGACGAAACCGGCCAGTTTCGGCTGGCGGGCACGCTCGAACTCACTGAAGTTGTCTTCGACGAACACTCGGGTCAGTTCGCGGGCGCGGTCGGCGCGGAAGTTCATGAACACCACGGCATCGCCGTCTTCGACCTTTACCGGCTCACCAATGGAGGTGGCCTTGACGAATTCGTCGCTCTCGCCACGCTCGTAGGCTGCTTGCAGGCCTTCCTGGGCGGTGGCGGCGTTGAATTCGCCCTGGCCATCGACGATCAGGTTGTAGGCCTGAGACACGCGGTCCCAGCGGTTGTCGCGGTCCATGGCGTAGTAGCGACCGATGATGCTGGCGATCCGGCCTTTGCCCAGGGCCTGGAAGGTCGCATCGAGCAGTTCGATCGACGACTGCGCGCTTTTTGGCGGAGTATCGCGGCCGTCGAGGAAGGCGTGCAGGTAGATGTTTTGCGCACCGCGCTTGAAGGCCAGTTCGGCCATGGCGACCAGGTGATCCTGGTGGCTATGCACGCCGCCATCGGACAGCAGGCCCATGAAATGCACGGCTTTGCCGGCGGCGACGGCTTTGTCCACGGCGGCGCAGATGGTCGGGTTCTCGAAGAACTCGCCGTCGCGGATCGATTTGGTGACGCGCGTGAAGTCCTGATACACCACGCGACCGGCGCCGAGGTTCATGTGGCCGACTTCGGAGTTGCCCATCTGGCCATCCGGCAGGCCGACGTCCATGCCGCTGCCCGAGATCAGGCCGTTAGGCACGGTGGCCCACAAACGGTCGAGTACGGGCTTCTTGGCCGCATAGATGGCGTTGGATTCGGGGCTGTCACTGTGACCGAAGCCGTCGAGAATCATCAGGACCAAAGGTTTAGGCGTGGTAGTCATGGAATCCACTCGTGGCTGAGGTAAAAGGGGTAATGGAAAAAGGGAGTCGCAGTTTAAAGCGAAGTTCCGGCCGCGTCACCGCCGGACGGGGTTTGGCCCACCATAGTGGCTGTGTATACTGGCCGACATTTTAACGCCCTGGAACCTCCTTCGATGGTTGCTCACCTGATTGAATTCGCCACTAACCACTACATTCTCGTCGGTATCTTCGTCGTATTGCTGGCGTTGCTGATTGCCTATCAAATGCAGGGCGGCGGCCGTAGCCTGAGCACCGGCGAACTGACCGGGCTGGTCAACAAGGACGCAGGCGTGGTGATCGACATTCGTCCAACCAAGGATTTCGCCGCCGGTCACATTGTCGGCGCGCTGAACATTCCCCAGGACAAACTGGCCGCCCGCGTTGGCGAACTGGAAAAACACAAGGCCAAGACCATCATCCTGGTCGACGCCATGGGCCAGACCGCCGGCACCCACGCCCGCGAACTGATGAAATCCGGCTTCACTGCCGCCAAGCTGTCCGGCGGTATCTCCAGCTGGAAAGCCGACAATCTGCCGCTGGTGAAGTGATATGAGTAGCGTCGTCGTCTATTCCAGCGATTACTGCCCTTTCTGCTCGCGAGCCAAGTACCTGCTCGAGAACAAAGGCGTGGCCTTCGAAGAGATCAAGGTCGATGGCAAGCCGCAGGTGCGCGCTGCGATGGCCCAGAAGGCCGGTCGTACGTCCGTGCCGCAAATCTGGATCGGCAGCACTCACGTGGGCGGTTGTGATGATTTGTTCGCCCTGGAGCGTGCCGGCAAGCTCGACGCGCTGCTCAGGGCCTGACGGTAATACCCCAAACAAGCAAACCTAAAAGAACCCTGGATCAAGAAGGATCTGCGATGACTGACCAACAGAACACTGCTGCGAACGAAGAAGAAACTGCTCCGCAATTCTCCTTGCAGCGCATTTATGTGCGTGACCTGTCCTTCGAAGCTCCGAAAAGCCCGGCGATCTTCCGCCAGCAGTGGGAGCCGAGCGTCGGTCTGGATCTGAACACCCGTCAGAAGACGCTGGAAGCCGACTTCCACGAAGTCGTGCTGACCCTGTCGGTTACCGTGAAAAACGGTGACGAAGTGGCGTTCATCGCTGAAGTGCAACAGGCCGGGATCTTCCTGATCAAGAACCTGGATGACGCTTCGATGAGCCACACCCTGGGTGCGTTCTGCCCGAACATCCTGTTCCCGTACGCTCGTGAAACCCTGGACAGCCTGGTGACCCGCGGTTCGTTCCCGGCACTGATGCTGGCTCCGGTGAACTTCGATGCGCTGTACGCGCAAGAGCTGCAACGCATGCAGGCAGCTGGCGAGACGCCGACCGTACAATAAAAGCGTTTCAATACTGTGGGAGCGAGCTTGCTCGCGATGAGGTCAGCAGCTTCAACATCAATGTTGACTGATGCACCTCCATCGCGAGCAAGCTCGCTCCCACATTTTTTTGGGTGTTATTTGAAGTCGTTCTGACGCCAGGCTTCGTAAACGGCCACCGCCACGGTATTCGACAGATTCAGGCTGCGGCAGCCCTCGCGCATCGGCAGGCGCAGACGTTGTTCAGCCGGCAGTGCATCGAGCACTTCAGCCGGCAAGCCCCGGCTTTCCGGGCCGAACAGGAACGCATCGCCCGGGGCGAAGCTGGCATCGTGGAACGGCCGCGAACCCTTGGTGGTGAAGGCGAACAGTCGTGGATGGCCGAGGCTTTCCAGGCAGCTGGCAAGGTCCGCGTGGCGTTGCAGGGTGGCATACTCGTGGTAATCGAGGCCGGCCCGGCGCAGGCGCTTGTCGTCCATCTCGAAGCCCAGCGGTTCGATCAAATGCAGGTGGCAGCCACTGTTGGCGCACAGCCTGATAACGTTGCCGGTATTCGGCGGAATTTCTGGTTGGAAAAGGATGACGTGAAACATGCACGGCTCCGAAGGTAAAGATGACGCGCATTCTACGCCGCCAGAAGGCGTGCGTTCGAAACTATTCCTGCGGGTAATGGGCTCGCTGGCGATTGTCGGAGTGATGGTCGGGATGATGATCGGTCGCCTGACCACGCCAGACCCCAGCCGGTTGCAGCAGGTTGAGGAGACGAGCGACGGGCTGGTGGTGTGGTTCAACAACGAACCCAAGACCCACGGCGAGATGGTTGATGGCAGTGTCGCGCTGCTGTTTGGCGCCGAGGGCAAGGCGCAGAAAGGCCAGCTCAAGCTCGGCGGCAAGGACGTGAACTGGCGGGTACGTTTGAGCGATGGGGGGTTGTTGCTGACACTGGTGGCGGCCCGGCCCCTGCAGGGCGAGTGGGCCGGTAGCGAGGTCGATGACCACTGGCGGCTGGAGATCCATCTCCGGGAGCAATAAAAGAGGGGAATCCCCGGCCTGCCTGTACCAAGGTCCCCGAAACGGGAGGGTTCGCGCATCGCGTCTGAACCCGGTGTAAAGAGGGAATCCCCGGCCTGCCTGTACCAAGGACCCCAAAACGGCTGGGCTCGTCGCGGATGCGATGTGAGCCCGGTGTAAAGAGGGGAATCCCCGGCCTGCCTGTACCAAGGTCCCCGAAATCGGGTGGGTGAACTGATTCACTTGAAAGGGTTGTTGCAGGGGACGTGCCAGGTTTTAACAAATTGAAACAGAAAGCTGCGTATAAACGCCGAAAGCCCCGTAATCCGGGGCTTTCGTGTTTTTTCAATAGGGGTTCGATTGCGAACGCAGGCAGGGTTTCGACGCTGTTTTTGTGCGCGATTGCGGTTCACGGTGCATTCAGTCGGTGCACAAGAGCCCAAAAAGCTTCGCGGGCAAGCCCGCTCCTACAGGTCAAATGTAATCCTGTAGGAGCGGGCTTGCCCGCGAAGGGGTCCTCCAATGACGAGGAATTACTTAACCCTCATCCCCCTCATCATCATCCCCACCATCCACCTTCATCCCCAGTTCCTTGATCTTGCGGGTCAAGGTGTTGCGCCCCCAGCCCAGCAACACGGCGGCATCGCGACGGCGGCCGGCTGTGTGTTTGAGCGCGGTCTCAATCATGATCCGCTCGAAGGCCGGCACGGCGCTGTCGAGCAGGCTCGACTGACCGCGGGCCAGCGCCTGGTCGGCCCACTGGCGCAGGGCCTGTTCCCAGTTGGTCACGGGCGCCGAATCCTGCGGCAGGCTCAGCAGCTCCGGCGGCAGGTCGCCGATATGCACTTCGCGACCTGAAGCCATCACCGTGATCCAGCGGCAGGTGTTCTCCAGCTGCCGTACGTTGCCGGGCCACGGCAGGTTCTTCAGGTATTCCTCGGTTTCGCTTTTCAGGAGCTTTGGCTCGACGGCCAGCTCTTGGGCTGCGCGGCTGAGGAAGTGCTTGGCCAGGGTCGGGATGTCTTCGCGACGGTCCGACAGGCGCGGGATGTGGATGCGGATCACGTTGAGGCGATGGAACAAGTCCTCACGGAATTTTCCGGCATGCACCAGGGTTTCCAGATTCTGGTGAGTCGCAGCGATGATGCGCACATCGACCTTCACCGGCACATGACCGCCGACGCGGTAAAACTCGCCATCAGCCAGTACGCGAAGCAAGCGGGTCTGGGTGTCAGCCGGCATGTCGCCGATTTCATCGAGGAACAGCGTGCCGCCGTCAGCCTGTTCGAAGCGTCCGCGACGCAGGTTGGCCGCGCCGGTGAACGCGCCTTTCTCGTGGCCGAACAGTTCGGATTCCATGAGGTCTTTGGGGATCGCCGCCATGTTCAGCGCGATGAACGGCGACGCTGCCCGCGGGCTGTGACGGTGCAGGGCGTGGGCCACCAGCTCTTTACCGGTACCCGATTCGCCGTTGATCAGTACGGTGATGTTGGAGTGGCTCAAGCGCCCGATAGCGCGAAACACTTCCTGCATCGCCGGCGCTTCGCCGATGATTTCCGGGGTGCGGGTCAGGGTCGGGGCGACTTCCAGGCCTTGTTGTTCCTGGGCGTGCTGGTTGGCGCGCTTGACCAGGGAAACCGCCTCGTCGACGTCGAACGGCTTGGGCAGGTACTCGAAAGCGCCGCCCTGATAGGACGCGACAGCGCTGTCCAGATCGGAGTGAGCGGTCATGATGATGACCGGCAGTCGTGGGTGCTGCTCGCGAATCCGCGCCAGAAGCTCCAGGCCGCTGGCGCCGGGCATGCGGATGTCGGAAATGATCACGTCCGGCTGCTGGCGCGCCAGGCGGCTCATCACACCATCGGCGCTGTCGAAGCTTTGCGTAGTCATGCCTTCCTGCTGCAGGGCTTTTTCCAGGACCCAACGGATAGAACGGTCGTCATCGACGATCCACACGGTTTCACTACGGCTCATGTCGATGTGGCTCCTTGTTCCAGTGGCAGAAAGATCGAGAAGGTGGTGTGGCCGGGGTGGCTGTCACATTCGATCAAGCCCTGGTGCTGGCTGATGATGTTCTGGGTAATGGCCAGGCCCAGTCCGGTACCGTCCGGACGTCCGCTGACCATGGGGAAGAAAATGGTTTCCTGAAGTTCTGCAGGGATGCCCGGACCGTTGTCGATGATCTCGATCTTGGTCACCAGGCGATGACGCACGTGGCCGATGGTGAACTGGCGCATGGCGCGGGTGCGCAGGCTGATGCGGCCCAGGCGCAGTTCGTTCTGGCTGCTGATGGCCTGCATGGCGTTGCGCACGATGTTCAGCACGGCCTGAATCATTTGCTCGCGGTCGATCAACACGTCGGGGATGCTTGGGTCGTAGTCGCGCACCAAGGTGATGCAGCCCTGGCTTTCGGCCTCCACCAGATGGCAGACACGCTCAAGCACTTCGTGGACATTGCACATGGCCAGCGACGGCAACTTGTTGGAGCCGAGCATGCGGTCCACCAGGTTACGCAGGCGGTCGGCTTCTTCGATGATGACGTTGGTGTAGTCGCGCAGGCTTTCTTCCGGCAGTTCCCGGGCCAGCAATTGTGCCGCGCCGCGAATCCCGCCCAGCGGGTTCTTGATTTCATGGGCCAGGCCGCGGACCAGCATCTTGCTGGTTTCCTGCTTGGAAAGCTGTGCTTCTTCCTTGGTGATCCGCAGCAAGCGGTCACGCGGGTGGACTTCGAGCAGCAGCATCGTGTCGCCGTTGCTCAGGATTGGCGTTACCGCGTAGTCGACGGTCAGGGTCTGGCCGGTGAGGGCGGTGAGCATGGCTTCGCGTTTGGTGAACGGGTGCGCTTGTTCGACGGCCTGGCGCAACGAATTCAGCGCTTCGGTCGACTCGGTAAACAACTCACTGATGAACTGCCCATGGCTGCGTTGACCGCTGATGGCCAGCAGCATCTCCGCCGCCGGGTTCATGTACTCGAGGCGCAGTTCGGCGTCGAGCAGGATGGTGGCAGTGGTGAGGTTGTCGAGTAGCAAGCGGTGGAGTGCGTCGCTAATGGTCATCGGGACCTCTTTTAGGGCAGAGCATGCGCAAGAAAAAAGCGCTGGTACGGGCAAAATGCAAAAACCAAACCAAGGCTCCGAAAAGAAGCGTTCAGCGCCTGAAACGGGCGTTTGACGCTCGTTTGCGTGGCGCTTTGCCAGCTTTCGCGGGTACTTTCGAACCAAAATGGGTTGGAATGTGAGTACGGTGCAAGCAATTGCACCAATATAGTGCGCAAACCTGAACGAGGTTAGAAAAGTCTCAGGAAAGGATTTTTTTCTTCGCCGGGTTTGTTGTTGAGCGGGCATTCCGGCCGCTGGCCGTAGTCTTCGAGAGTGCAGGGTTTGATCCTGCGCTTCTGGGCGAGAGACGTGCGTTGCATGTGGAAAGGCTGGCTGGCGCTGCGTTCGACGATGCGCCCCTGTTCGTCGAGGATTTCCACGGACAGGGTATGGCTGCCGCGATCGATGTTGCTCAAGGCGAACACCGGGCTCAGGCCGGGTTCGGCGATGGGCTGGCCGTCGAGCAGCAACCGGTAGCGGTGACCGGGGTGCAGGGCCGGTTCGTTGGTGGCGCTGACGATGACTTTGCCGGTGTTGCTGCGGATGGTGGCGTCGGGTTCCGGGATCAGGATGCGCAGTACTTCATAGTGGAACAGCGCTTGTACTTCAGGGCTGCTCCGGGCAAGCAACGGCGCTGCGCTGGCGGGGTTGGCTGCCGTTCGATTGGTCGTTGCCAGCGGTACGCGCCTGGCGTCGCCGGGTTTGGGCTGGTCGGTGAAAACCCGATTGCCCTGAGCGTCGATATACATGAAGACCTCTGCCGAGGCGGGCAGGGCGATCAGGCAGGCGATCAGTAGCCAGGCCTTCAAGGCTTGTGCACCCGCTGTACGGTGAATGTCACCGCAGGGCTCTGCTGCACAACGTTTTCGCCATCGATCACTTGTACGGCAAGGCGGTGTTCGCCGCGATCGATGTTCACCAGTTGCAGGGTCGGCACGTTGCCTGGCTGGCCGTAGGGCTGACCGTCCAGTAGCAGGTGCAGCAGGTGGGGACCTTGCAGGCGCGGCTTGATCAGTACCGTTATGGTGAACGTTCCGTTGTTGGCGCGCAGGGCTTCGGTGGTGGGCAGGCCGGTCAGCTCCAGTACTTCGTAGGCCTTGTGGGGCGGTTCATTGCGAGCGGCTTCGGCAGTAGGTGCGGCTTCGCCGGGAGGCTGGCGCTCGACGCTGTTGAGGGGCGGCAGGTCGACCGGATGGGCGCTGATGCCGTCAGGCGGTTGATTGCTGTACGCGGTGGCGCCGTTGGCGTCCGTGTACTTGTAGATCTGCGCCGTGGCGGGCAGAACGATCAGCAGCAGGATGAAGAGAGAACCGCGACCCATGGAATCGACCGGAAACGAAAACGTTGGGTTGCAGCATAGGGCAGGGCTGTCGATTGGCCCAGCGCGTTAACATTTGGGTATGAATTATCAATCTCTATAGAACGCAGTAATTCATTGTGGGAGCGGGCTTGCTCGCGAAAGCGGTCTGTCTGAGAAAGAGATATTGGATGTACCGACGCCTTCGCGGGCAAGCCCGCTCCCACAGGGTTCTTTGTCGGTCGTTGAATTGAGCTCATAAAAAAGGCCTCCCGAAGGAGGCCTCTCTTTTTGTCACGCCGCTTGCGCAGGCGCTACCGGATCAGCAGCTGTAGTACAGCTCGTATTCCAGTGGGTGTACGAAGGTACGTACCTTGATTTCTTCTTCGCTTTTCAGGGCGATGTAAGCGTCGATGAAGTCGTCGCTGAAAACGCCGCCTTTGGTCAGGAACGCACGACCTTTGTCCAGCTCTTCCAGGGCTTCTTTCAGGCTGCCGCAAACTTGTGGGATCTCTTTGGCCTCTTCAGGCGGCAGGTCGTACAGGTTTTTGTCAGCAGCGTCGCCAGGGTGGATCTTGTTCTGGATGCCGTCCAGGCCAGCCATCAACAGTGCGGCGAAGCACAGGTACGGGTTGGCAGCCGGATCCGGGAAGCGCGCTTCGATACGGCGGGCTTTCGGGCTCGACACGTAAGGAATGCGGATCGAAGCGGAACGGTTGCGAGCCGAGTAGGCCAGCATCACTGGGGCTTCGAAGCCTGGAACCAGACGCTTGTAGGAGTTGGTCGCCGGGTTGGTGAAGCCGTTCAGGGCCTTACCGTGCTTGATGATGCCGCCGATGAAGTACAGAGCGGTGTCGGACAGGCCGGCATAGCCGTCGCCTGCGAAGGTGTTCTTGCCATCTTTCCAGATGGACATGTGTACGTGCATACCCGAACCGTTGTCGCCGTACAGCGGCTTAGGCATGAAGGTAGCGGTACGGCCGTAGGCATCGGCTACGTTGTGCACAACGTATTTCAGGGTTTGGGTTTCGTCGGCTTTCTTCACCAGGGTGTTGAACTTGACGCCGATTTCGTTCTGGCCGGCAGTTGCCACTTCGTGGTGGTGAACTTCGACGGTCAGGCCCATTTCTTCCAGTGCGTTGCACATGGAGGTACGGATTTCGTGGTCGTGGTCGAACGGCGGAACCGGGAAGTAGCCGCCTTTGACGCCTGGACGGTGGCCTTTGTTGCCGCCTTCGATGTCCTGGTCGGACATCCACGAACCTTGCTCAGAGTAGATCTTGAACATGGAGCCGGAAATGTCGGACTTGAACTTCACCTGGTCGAAGATGAAGAACTCTGGCTCTGGACCGGCGTATACGGTGTCACCGATAGCGGTGGCTTTCAGGTGCTCTTCGGCGCGCTTGGCGATCGCACGTGGGTCGCGATCGTAGCCTTGCATGCTCGAAGGCTCGATGATGTCGCAGACCAGGATCAGGGTCGGTTCTTCGGTGAACGGATCCAGAACAGCGGTGGAGTCGTCCGGCATCAGGATCATGTCGGAAGCTTCGATGCCTTTCCAGCCAGCGATGGAGGAACCGTCGAACATTTTGCCGACTTCGAAGAAGTCGTCATCCAGCGCATCGCGAGCCGGCATGGTCACGTGGTGCTGAGTGCCTTTGGTGTCCGTGAAGCGCAGATCAATCCACTTGACGTCATGATCTTTGATGAGTTGAACCGACTTCGACATAGTGTCCTCCGGGTGGCTTCGGGCTAGTAATGGATGCCCTTATAATGTGGGTGATGCCGGCGCGAATACTCTGCCAAGGCAACCTGCCTCACAAGGGAGCAAATTGCATGCCAGTGCCCCAGCATGGGTTTTTTGCCCCAAATTCACGCTTGTGAGGCTGTTTTACGCTTTAAAGCAGAAAATATCGCCCTGTAATGTGGCGTCAAATCCAATAAGTGACCTGTTTTGGTGCGCGAAAAACCTTCTACACATTAACTGGTTAAACCTTGAGCAATTTCCGCTATAATCCGCGCCCCCCTTTTTCGGCAGGCCCTGCGCGCGCTGTTTCCATGAAATTAATCGTAAAAGTCTTCCCCGAGATCACCATCAAGAGTCGACCTGTCCGGACGAAATTTATCCGCCAGTTGGCCAAAAACATCCGCGCCGTGCTCCGCGATCTGGACCCGGCCGTGGTGGTGAGCGGCGTGTGGGACAATCTCGAGCTGGAAACCCGTGTCACCGACCCCAAAGCCTTGAAAGAGATGGGTGAGCGCCTGACCTGCATGCCGGGCATCGCGCACTTTCTGCAGATCGACGAGTACCCGCTGGGCGACTTCGACGACATCACCGAAAAGTGCAAACACCACTACGGCGATGCGCTGGCCGGGAAGATTTTCTCGGTGCGCTGCAAGCGGGCGGGCAAGCACCCGTTCAGCTCGATGGACGTCGAAAAATACGTCGGCAGCAAGCTGCGTCGCGAGTGCGGCGCCGCCGGGATCGACCTGAAAACGCCGGAAATCGAAGTCCGCATCGAAGTTCGCGACCAACGGTTGTTCGTGATCCACAGCCAGCACAACGGCATCGGCGGATATCCGCTGGGCGCCCTGGAGCAGACGCTGGTGCTGATGTCCGGCGGCTTCGATTCCACCGTGGCGGCCTACCAGATCATGCGCCGTGGGCTGATGGCACACTTCTGTTTCTTCAATCTGGGCGGACGTGCCCACGAACTGGGCGTCATGGAAGTCGCGCATTTCATCTGGAAGAAGTACGGCAGCTCGCAACGCGTGCTATTTGTCAGTGTGCCGTTCGAAGAAGTTTTGGGCGAAATTCTCGGCAAAGTCGATAACAGTCATATGGGCGTAGTATTGAAGCGTATGATGTTGCGCGCTGCGTCCCAAATTGCCGATCGATTGCACATCGACGCACTGGTCACCGGTGAGGCGATCTCCCAGGTTTCGAGCCAGACGTTGCCGAACCTGAGCGTGATCGACTGTGTGACCGACAAGCTGGTCTTGCGTCCGCTGATCGCCAGCCACAAGCAGGACATCATCGACCTGGCCAACGAAATCGGTACCGCCGATTTCGCCCGGCACATGCCGGAATACTGCGGCGTCATCTCGGTCAATCCGAAGACCGCGGCCAAGCGCTATCGCGTCGAGCATGAAGAGAAAGAATTCGATATGGCGGTACTCGAGCGTGCGCTCGAAAACGCCAAGCTGGTGCCGATCGATCGCGTGATCGACGAATTGGGCCAGGACTTGCAGATTGAAGAAGTCAGCGAAGCGCTGGCCGGTCAGATCGTCATCGACATCCGCCACCCGGATGCCGCTGAAGACGACCCGCTGGAACTCGCTGGCATCGAGGTACAAACGATGCCGTTTTATGCAGTGAACGCTCGTTTCAAGGAACTGGACCCTACTCGCCAGTACCTGCTGTATTGCGACAAAGGCGTGATGAGTCGCCTGCATGCCCACCATTTGCTCAGTGAGGGGCATGCCAATGTGCGCGTTTATCGACCGAGCTAAGTGCCCGGGGCTGTTTGCCTGTGGCCTGCGTCACCGGCCCCCCGATGCCACCGTCAAGCTGTAACGGCTTTCACGGACGCTACTGTTAATCGCTGCCAAGACTTGTCAGCACACCGAATCCTCTGATCGAGATACACAAGTGATCGAAAATCTACGCAACATCGCCATCATTGCCCACGTTGACCATGGTAAGACCACCCTGGTAGACAAACTCCTGCGTCAATCCGGCACCCTGGAGCGCAACGAGCTCAACGACGAGCGCGTGATGGACTCCAACGACCAGGAAAAAGAGCGCGGCATTACCATTCTGGCGAAAAACACCGCCATCAACTGGAACGGCTACCACATCAACATCGTGGACACCCCGGGCCACGCCGACTTCGGCGGCGAAGTTGAACGCGTAATGTCGATGGTCGACTCCGTTCTGCTGCTGGTTGACGCTCAAGACGGCCCTATGCCGCAAACCCGTTTCGTGACCAAGAAGGCTTTCGAAGCCGGCCTGCGTCCAATCGTGGTGATCAACAAGGTTGACCGTCCAGGCGCGCGTCCGGACTGGGTTCTGGACCAGATCTTCGACTTGTTCGACAACCTGGGTGCCACCGAAGAACAGCTGGACTTCAAAGTCGTCTACGCCTCGGCCCTGAACGGTATTGCCGGTCTGGACCACACCGAAATGGCTGAAGACATGACCCCGCTGTACCAGTCGATCGTCGACAACGTACCAGCACCGAAAGTCGACCGTGACGGTCCGTTCCAGATGCAGATCTCCGCACTGGACTACAACAGCTTCCTGGGTGTGATCGGCGTTGGCCGTATCGCCCGTGGTCGCGTCAAGCCGAACACCCCGGTTGTGGCTATCGACGCTGACGGCAAGAAGCGCAACGGTCGTATCCTGAAGCTGATGGGTCACCACGGCCTGCACCGCATTGACGTTGAAGAAGCTTTGGCTGGCGACATCGTCTGCATCAGTGGCTTCGACCAGCTGTTCATCTCCGACACCCTGTGCGACCCACTGAACGTCGAAGCGATGAAGCCGCTGACCGTTGACGAACCAACCGTTTCCATGACCTTCCAGGTAAACGACTCGCCTTTCTGCGGTAAAGAAGGCAAGTTCGTGACCAGCCGTAACATCAAGGAACGTCTGGACAAGGAACTGCTGTTCAACGTTGCTCTGCGCGTTGAAGAAGGCGACACCGCCGACAAGTTCAAAGTCTCCGGCCGTGGTGAGCTGCACCTCTCGGTACTGATCGAAACCATGCGTCGCGAAGGCTTCGAAATGGGTGTTGGTCGTCCGGAAGTGATCATCCGTATGGTTGATGGCGTCAAGCACGAACCGTACGAAAACGTGACCATCGACCTGCCGGAAGAATCCCAGGGCGCGATCATGGAACAGATCGGTATCCGTAAAGGCGACCTGACCAACATGGTTCCGGATGGCAAGGGCCGTGTGCGCCTTGAGTACAACATCCCGGCCCGTGGTCTGATCGGTTTCCGTAACGAGTTCCTGACCCTGACCTCCGGTGCAGGCATCCTGACCTCGATCTTCGACCGTTACGACACCATGAAGTCCGGTGACATGTCCGGCCGTCAGAACGGCGTGCTGGTATCGGTTGCTACCGGTAAGGCACTGACCTACTCGCTGGAAACCCTGCAGTCGCGTGGCAAGCTGTTCATCGAACACGGCCAGGACATCTATGAAGGTCAAATCGTTGGTCTGAACAGCCGCGACAACGACCTGGGTGTTAACCCAACCAAAGGCAAGAAGCTCGACAACATGCGTGCTTCGGGTAAAGACGAAACCATCGCTCTGGTTCCGCCTGTACGCTTCACTCTGGAGCAAGCTCTGGAATTCGTACAAGAAGACGAGCTGTGTGAAGTCACGCCTAAGTCCATCCGTCTTCGCAAGAAGATCCTGGGCGAAAGCGAGCGTACCCGCGCTGCCAAGAAGTCCGGTAACTAAGTCATTTAGTTAGCTGACAAAAAAACGCCCCCGGTCGAAAGGCCGGGGGCGTTTTTGTTTGTCTGCGATTTGTGCGAGACCTTGTGGCGAGGGAGCTTGCTCCCGCTCGACTGCGCAGCAGTCGTAAAATCTTGGGGTCGCTTCGCAACCCAGCGGGAGCAAGCTCCCTCGCCACAGATGATGCAATACGGATCAGAACCGCTCGATACTCCGCGAACTACGCTCGCGTTCCACTTCCTTCGGCTTGTACGCACAATACCCCGGCCGCGGGCCGATTTTCGGGTGGTTGCGGCAGGTATCCGGGCGCTTTTCATAAATAGTGCACAGACGGCTCTTACGATCCAGATACAGGCAATCATTGTTGCTCATGCGTTGGAGGGTGAAGATTCCTGACTTCTGGTTGAAGCGCTCGACCAAACCTTCCTTTTGCAGGCGTTTGGCGATGTTCTTCGGTGGATCGCCCAGCTCGAACTCATCGACCACGCCGATGCGGATCAGATCCTTGATCTTGACTTCGACGGGCAGGGTGCAGCAACTGGACATGCACGAGCCGCACATCGGGGCAGAGTACTTGGCCCAGGTATCGAGGCGGTCGATCTCTGCGGCAGCGATCAGGTTCGGCTTCATCATCGTTTGTTACCAGCGTGTGCATCAGGGCGCGCGATAATACCGGGACTGGTGGATTTTTGAACAACCTTTCGCCAGATTTTTTCACTGCCGGCCAATAAGCCGTTAATCCGGCACAACCCCTGCATTGAATCAGGTACACGACAATGTATTGCCAACCCGATTCGCACTAACTGGAAAAACTGCCGAACAAGAGCCTCTACCGCCTGTCAGACCGTCTAGGCTCAGACAACTTCAAGCTCGCTCGAGGTCCTATCGATGACTCAAGAACCACTTGTTCGCGAAGCAGAGGTGGCCGCATTCCGCGACGCCGTCTTGACCAAACTCACTTATGCAGTGGGTAAAGACCCGGATCACGCCTTCGACCATGACTGGTTCGAGGCCATTGCCCTGGCCGCGCGGGACCACATGGTCGAGCACTGGATGGACCATACGCGGCAGATCTACCGCAAAGGTCAGAAGCGCGTTTATTACCTCTCCCTGGAATTTCTCATCGGTCGGCTGCTGTTCGACAGCCTGAGCAACCTCGGCCTGCTCGACGTGGCCCGCGAAGCCCTGACCGAACTCGGTGTCGACCTTGAGCGCATTCGCTTGCTGGAGCCCGATGCGGCCCTGGGCAACGGCGGCCTCGGGCGTCTGGCGGCGTGTTTCCTGGAAAGCATGTCGACCCTCGGCATCGCCGGTCATGGCTACGGCATCCGCTATGAGCACGGGTTGTTCCGCCAGGCGATTGTCGATGGCTGGCAGCAAGAGCAGACCGAACACTGGCTGGATTTCGGCAACCCGTGGGAGTTCGAGCGGCCGGAGGTGGTGTACCCGATCGGCTTTGGCGGCAGTGTCGAGACCGTGACCGATGAAAACGGCAAGTCCAGGCAAGTCTGGCATCCGGCGGAAACCGTGCGGGCCATTGCCTACGACACGCCGGTGGTCGGCTGGCGCGGGGCGAGCGTCAACACGCTGCGCCTGTGGCGCGCCCGGGCCATGGAAGAACTGCACCTGGAGCGCTTCAACGCCGGCGACCACTTGGGCGCCGTGGCCGAAGTGGCCCGGGCCGAAAGTATCTCCCGGGTGCTGTACCCGGCGGACAGCACCGAAGCCGGCCAGGAGTTGCGACTGCGCCAGGAATACTTCTTCGTCGCGGCGTCCCTGCAGGACTTGCTGCGCCGCCATCGCAACATGCACACCTCGGTGCTGACCCTGGGCGATCACGCTTCGATCCAGCTCAACGACACTCACCCCTCGATTGCGGTGGCTGAACTGATGCGGCAACTGGTCGACGTGTATGACGTGGCGTGGGATGCGGCGTGGCAGGTCACCGTCGATACGCTCTCCTACACCAACCACACATTGCTGCCAGAAGCGCTGGAAACCTGGCCGGTCGGCCTGATGGAACGCATGTTGCCGCGGCACATGCAGATCATTTACCTGATCAACGCCCAGCACATCGACTCCCTGCGAGCCAAGGGCATCCACGATTTCGACGTGCTGCGTGCGGTGTCGCTGATCGAGGAAGACAACGGTCGTCGGGTGCGCATGGGCAATCTGGCGTTTCTCGGTTCCCACAGCATCAACGGTGTGTCCGCGTTGCACACGCAACTGATGCGCCAAACGGTGTTCTCTGAACTGCACAAGCTGTACCCGGAGCGAATCAACAACAAGACCAACGGTATTACCTTCCGACGCTGGCTGTACCAGGCCAACCCCGAGCTGACCTCGATGCTGGTCGATGCCCTCGGGCCTAAAGTGCTGGATAACCCGGAAGAGCGTTTGCTCGCCCTCGAACCGTTCGCCGAGAGAAATGCATTTCGCAAGGCGTTTGCCGAGCAACGCCTGCACAGCAAGAAAGCCCTGGCGTACCTGATTCATGAGCGGCTGGGCGTCGCGGTCAACCCGGCGGCGATGTTCGACGTGCAGGTCAAGCGAATCCACGAATACAAACGCCAGTTGCTCAACCTGATGCACACCGTGGCGTTGTACCAGGCGATTCGCGCGGAACCGGAAATCGACTGGGTACCACGGGTGAAAATCTTCGCCGGCAAGGCCGCCGCGAGTTATCACCAGGCCAAACTGATCATCAAACTGACCAACGACATCGCCCGGGTGGTGAACAACGACCCGACCGTGCGTGGTTTGCTCAAAGTGGTGTTCCTGCCCAACTACAACGTCAGCCTGGCGGAGAGCATCATCCCTGCGGCGGATTTGTCCGAGCAGATCTCCACCGCCGGTTTCGAAGCGTCAGGCACCAGCAACATGAAATTCGGCCTGAACGGCGCGCTGACCATCGGCACCCTGGACGGCGCCAACGTGGAAATGAGCGAGCGCATCGGCACCGAGCACATGTTTATCTTTGGTCTCAGCGCACAGCAGGTCGAGGCACGCAAACAGAACCATGAGTTCAATGCGGCACCGGATATTGCCGCCTCCCATCGCCTCAACGATGTGCTGCAAGCGATTCGTGGTGGGGTGTTCTCGCCGGATGATCCGTCCCGTTACACCGGGCTGATCGACTCGTTGGTGGATTACGACCGCTTCCTGGTCTGCGCCGATTTCGACTCGTACTGGAACGCACAGATGCGCGTCGAAGCCCATTGGCACGATTCGAACCAGTGGTGGCGTTCGGCGGTGTTGAACACGGCGCGGATGGGCTGGTTCTCGTCGGACCGGACCATTCGCGAGTACGCCACGGAGATCTGGAAGGCGCTGGAGTAAGTCTTCAGGCAGGTGGATATACTGGCGCGCCGGAAAAGATCGCAGCTTTCGGCAGCTCCTACAGGATCGCGTAGGAGCTGCCGAAGGCTGCGATCTTTTGGCCGCTGGTTACGCTAATCTTTCGGGATTGCGCTTAGGGATATCGACCATGCAATGGATTTTCATGCTGATCGGGCTGGTGCTCGGCTGGATACTCGACGAGTCATTCAGTGATGCACTGCTGGGTGCATTACTCGGATTGGGTATCGGCCAGGCCGTTCGCATGGCTCGAATGGACTTTCGGGCAGTCGAGCAGCAGCGACTGCTGGAACAGGCACAGGTTGCGCTGCAAGCGGTCGAGCAACGGCTGGCAGTGCTTGAAGCATCAGGCGTCAAGGCGCCGCAAACCCGTGAACCGCTGGTATCGCCTGAAGCCCTCCTTGATGAAACACCTGTCGCAGCCCCGGAATTGATCTGGGAGCTACCGCCCGAGCTCGAGCCAATCCCCGCAGCGGCCAGCGAAATCGCCGATGCCTGGAAACCCGAGCCGACCGCTCGCGAAGCACAATCGACTATCCCCCCGCATGGCCCGAACCTCATCGACCGCGCCATCAGCCGCGCCCGTGCCTGGTTGTTCGGCGGCAATACCGTCTTGCGTGTCGGTGTGGTGCTGCTGTTCCTCGGTCTGGCCTTTCTGCTGCGCTATGCCACCGAAGGCGTGGTGGTGCCGCTTGAGTTGCGCTACGCAGGCGTTGCGGCGGCAGCCTTGGGGTTGCTCGGATTGGGCTGGTGGTTGCGAGCGCGCAACAGCAGTTACGCATTGATCCTGCAGGGTGCCGGGATCGCCGTGTTGTACCTGACCGTGTTTGCCGCGATGCGCCTGCATCCGTTGCTCGATCCCTCGGCGGCGTTTGGCCTGCTGGTGGCGGTGACGATCTGTTCGGCGATTCTCGCCATTACCCAGGACTCCCTGGGGCTGGCCGCCGCTGCCGCACTGGGTGGCTTCGCCGCGCCCATCCTGGCCTCCACCGGCGCCGGCAGCCACGTCGCGCTGTTCAGTTACTTTGCCCTGCTCAATGCCGGCATCCTCGCCATTGCCTGGTTCAAGGCCTGGCGGCTGTTGAACGTCATCGGATTCACCGGCACCTTCGGCATCGGTTTCGCCTGGGGCCTGCGCTCCTACTCGCCGGAGTTGCTGTGGAGCACCGAGCCGTTCCTGATTGTGTTTTTCCTGATGTACCTGGCCATTGGTCTGTTGTACGCCCGGCGCAAGTTGATGGCGATGAGCGATGCACCGGCAGAGGGCAATCGCGAAGCGCTGCTGCAGTGGTCGGCGCGCAAGGGTGACTACGTCGACGGCACGCTGCTGTTTGGCCCGCCGCTGGTGGGTTTCGGCTTGCAGTTCGCACTGGTGCAGCATCTGGAATTCGCTGCGGCGTTCAGTGCTTTGACGCTGGGCATGATTTACATGGGGCTCGCCCGTTGGCTGATGGCCGGGCGCACGCTGTTGCTGGGGGAAACCTGCCTGGCCTTGGGGGTGATTTTCGCCAGCCTGGCGATTCCGCTGGGGCTCGATGCGCGCTGGACGACGGCGGCGTGGGCGGTGGAAGGCGCGGGGATCTTCTGGCTCGGTCTGCGTCAGCAAAGGCCCCTGGCCCGGGCCTTTGCCTTGCTCCTGCAACTGGGGGCGGCGCTGGCGTTTCTCAGCGAGTTGCACAGCAGCGAGAGCAGCCTGCTCGGCGGTGTGCCATTAGGCGCGCTGTTGTTGGGTGTCGCGTTGTTGTTCAGCTTCTACCTGTTACGCAAAGCCTTGCCGGAGCAGATCAGGCCTTGGGAGCTGATAGGCCTGCCAGTCCTGGCTTGCCTCGGGCTGGCGTTTCTCTATTTGCTGGCACCGCTGTTTTTCTTCAGTCACGGCACTGTGATCAGTTGGGCCTTGGCCGGGGCGCTGACGTTGTGGGTTGGCTTGCACCTGCCATCGCGCACGTTCGTGTTCACCGCGCTCGCTGTGCAACTGTTGGCTGGCGCGCTGTTCCTGGCGACGGGGCCGCAGTTCAGTGAAGGGGTGATCCCCTTGGCCCATGGCGGGTTCTGGGCGCCGCTGGTGCTAGGGCTGGCCGCGATGGTCGGGGCTTGGCGTTTGCAGGTTGGTCATTCGCTCGGAGCGTTCGAAGGGCTGAGTCTGTTGCGATTGTCCCAGGCGTTGCTGGTGTGGGGCGCAGGCTGGTGGGCGTTGGCCTGGGTCATCGAGGTGCTGCATTTCGCGTCGTTGCCGATGCAGGCGACTTTTTTGTTGAGTATGGCTGCCGTGAGTGTCGCACTGTGGACGGCATTGGCACAGCGCCTGAGTTGGCCGTCACTGGGCGTGCTCTGCACGGTGTTGATTCCCGCTGCAGCGTTGGTGCTGCTGGCGGCCTGGCACTCGCGTTACCACCCGGCGGCCAACGTCGGCTGGCTGGCGTGGGCCGCCGTGTTCGTCGTGCATTTCATGTCCCTGCGGCGTCTGGCACCCATGCTGCCGGCGCGCGTGCTGAGCGTCGCCCATGTGCTCGGCTGTTGGCTGTTGATGGGGGTGCTGGCTCTGGAACTGCGTTACGCCTTGCTGGTGTTGTCCGAGCAATACAACGCCTGGCGCTGGTTGGGCTGGGCGATCCTGCCAAGTCTGTATCTGGTGTCGATGGCGGCACCTCGCGCGTGGCCTTGGCCGGTGTCGGCATATTCGAGGGAATACCGTGTATACGCCGCCGCGCCGCTGGCGTTGCTGATGCTCGGCTGGTTCTGGCTGGCGAATGTCGCCAGTGACGGCAATGCCGAGCCACTGCCCTACGTGCCACTGATCAACCCGCTGGAGCTCGGCCTGTTGTTCGCGCTGTTCGGCGTCTATGTCTGGTCCCGCAGTGCCATGACACAACTGGCGGTCCGCGAGGATTACGTCGCCATCGCCACGCAAGGGGTCACCGGCGCCTCGCTGTTCGTGTTCTTTACTGCATTGGTGATGCGCACAGCGCACCATTGGAGCGGGGTGCCGTTCGAGCTGGATCTGTTGTTGGCGTCGATGCGGGTGCAAGCCGGCCTGTCCATCGTCTGGACCCTGATGGCCCTGAGCCTGATGATCGGCGGCCATTTGCGTCGCCGCCGCGAAGTCTGGTTGATCGGCGCCGCCTTGATCGGCGTGGTCGTGGCCAAGCTGTTCTTTGTCGAATTGAGCAATCGCGGCGGGCTGGCGCGGATCGTGTCCTTTATCGGAGTCGGCGTGTTGCTGCTGGTGGTGGGCTATTTCGCCCCGCTGCCGCCCAAGCGCGCCGACGCTGTGCCGGATACCGGGAAACCGCTCGCGGAATCCGAAGGAGTGTCATCTTGAGTCAGAAGCTGAACCTGGGGTGGCTGGGCGCTGTTGCGATGGGTGTGGTGTTCTCGGCGGTTGCCCAGGAAAAACCGGCTGACTTCACCACCCAAGTGCCCTTGTCGGTGACGGGCGAAGGCCCCTGGTATCGCCTTGAACTGCCCCTGAACGTACAACTGAATGCACGCCAGGCCGACCTGAGCGATCTGCGGGTGTTCAACGCCGTCGGTGATGTTCAGGCTTATGCCCTGGCCCGGGAGTCGGCGCAGAGCAGTGAAACGCGCACCTTGAACGAGGTGAAAAGGTTTGCGCTGTACAACTCGGTGGACGCCACTGAAAGCGCGCCGAGCGTACGGGTGCAATCGAGCGCCAACGGCACCTTGGTCGAGGTGCAGCCCTCCAGTCAGCTGGAGCCGGGTGAGGAGGAGTTGCGCGGCTGGTTGCTCGACGCTTCCGCGATCAAGGCGCCGTTGCAGCAATTGATTCTCGACTGGACCAGCGAGCGCGACGGCTTCCAGCGTTTCACCCTCGAAGCCAGCGACGATTTACAGCATTGGCAGTTCTGGGGCGAAGGGCAGGTGGCGCGCCTGACCTTTGCCGACGAGCGGGTCGAGCAGCATGAAGTCAACCTGCCGGGCCAGTCGGCGCGCTACCTGCGTTTGCTGTGGATTACACCGCATTCGGCACCGACGCTGACTTCGGCGCAACTGCAAAGCGCCAGTCCCCGCAGCCTGCCGCTGCCGTTGGTCTGGTCCCAGGCGTTGGCCGGCAGCAGCACGAAGGCGGGTGAGTACACCTGGCAGTTGCCGACGGGGCTGAATGTCGAGCGAGTGCAGGTCGAGCTGAGCCAGCCCGGCAGCCTGGCGCCGGTGAGCCTGGCCGGTCGGCGCGACAGCAGCCTGCCATGGCAGCCGTTGGGCAGCGGTTTGCTCTATCGCCTGACCCAGAACGGTCAGGACGTGGTGCAAAACGAATTGCCGTTGTCAGGGCAAATCGTCCAGCAATTGAAACTGACCGTAGACGAACGCGGCGGTGGCCTGGGTGATCAGGCGCCGACGCTGAAGTTTGCCGTGCGCGCCACGCAACTGGTGTTCCTGGCGCGCGGGCCGGGGCCTTACACGCTGGTCGTGGGGAATGCGACGACGAAGGCGGCGAACTTGCCGCTGTCGACGCTGATTCCGGATTACAGCCCGGCGAAGCTGGCGACCCTGGGCCGGGCCATGGTGGAGGTCGGGGCGGTGGTCTCGAATGCATCGACTGAGAAAACGCTGGCGACGACGGACACCCAGTGGAAGAAGTTCGGCTTGTGGGCAGTGTTGTTGCTCAGTGTCTTGTTCCTGGCGGCGATGGCATTCAGTTTGTTGCGCAAACCACCAGCCAAATCCTGATAGTGGGTGCTGCGCACCCAATCGCGAGCAGGCTCGCTCCCACATTTGGAACGCGTACCCCTGTAGGAGCGAGCCTGCTCGCGAAAGCGTTCGCCCAGTCACTGAAAATGCCGAAATGACTGCAGTTCTCAGGCCCACACCCAGCCCATTTCCAACTACGCTCATCCCCGCGCATGAACTCTCTTCGGCCGATCACGTCTGATAGGAGGAAATGCGCCCCGACTCGCGCTAAACTGCGCGGGTTTTTAGCCCCCCCCCATTCCTCCGGAGCCTTCCATGTCCCGCGTTACCTTGAGTCGCTATTTGATTGAGCAGACCCGCAGCAACAACACTCCTGCCGATCTGCGCTTCCTGATCGAAGTGGTGGCGCGTGCCTGTAAGGAGATCAGTCACGCCGTGTCCAAAGGCGCCCTGGGTGGCGTTCTGGGCAGCATGGGCACTGAAAACGTCCAGGGCGAAGTGCAGAAGAAGCTCGACGTGATCTCCAACGAAATCCTGCTTGAAGCCAACGAATGGGGCGGTCACCTGGCCGGTATGGCGTCCGAAGAAATGGACAATGCCTACCAGATCCCGGGCAAATACCCCAAAGGTGCGTACCTGCTGGTATTCGACCCGCTGGACGGTTCGTCGAACATCGACATCAACGCGCCGGTCGGCACCATCTTCTCGGTACTGCGTTGCCCGAACGAATACCTGAGCCAGAACGAACCTTTGAATGAAAAGGCCTTCCTGCAGCCAGGCACCCAGCAAGTGGCCGCCGGTTACGCGATCTACGGTCCACAGACTATGCTGATCCTGACCCTGGGCCACGGCGTGAAGGGCTTCACCCTGGACCGTGAAATGGGCAGCTTCGTCCTGACCCACGAAGACATCACCATTCCTGAAACCACCCAGGAATTCGCCATCAACGCGTCCAACCAGCGTCACTGGGAAGCTCCGGTACAGCGCTACGTTGGCGAATTGCTGGCAGGTGAGACCGGCCCGCTGAAAAAGAACTACAACATGCGCTGGGTCGCCGCGATGGTGGCCGACGTGCACCGCATCCTGACCCGCGGCGGTTTGTTCATGTACCCACGCGACAGCCGCGAGCCTTCCAAACCGGGCAAACTGCGCCTGATGTACGAAGCCAACCCGATGTCGTTCCTGGTGGAACAGGCGGGCGGTGCGTCCACCGACGGCCACCAGCGCATCCTCGACATCCAGCCGGAAGGCCTGCACCAGCGTGTTGCGGTGTTCCTCGGTTCGAAAGAAGAAGTTGCCCGCGTCACGGCTTACCACAAGGAATAAATCATGACCGCGCCCTGGCAGCCGTTGCTTGACTGGTGGTTCGGAAGCTCCGAATCAGCGAGGGAAGTGGCGGCGCAGAAGCGCAAGTTGTGGTTCGGCAAGCGCGACAGCCAGGACCTCGAAGCGCGCGAGCGTTTCGGGGACTGGACCGAGCAGGCACTGGCCGGCGGATTGACCGAGTGGATGCAACATCCCGAAGGTTGGCTGGCCCTGGTGCTGTTGCTCGATCAAATCCCGCGAATGATCTTTCGCGATACTCCCAAAGCCTTTGCAGGCGATCTCCGGGCGCAGAAGCTGGTAGCCCAAGGCATTGCCGCGGATTACGACCGGCAGTTGCAGCCGATCCAGCGGGTGTTCATCTACTTGGTGTTCGAGCACAGCGAAGACCTCGCGGTGCAGAACGAAGGTGTCTCGCGCTACATCGAGCTGGTGGCGCAGCAACCGGAAATCGATCGGGCGCTGTTCAGCGATTACCTGGACTACGCCGAGCGGCATCAGAAAGTGATTGCGCAGTTTGGGCGCTTTCCGCATCGCAATGCGGTGTTGGGGCGCGAATCTACGGTAGAAGAGTTGGCGTTTCTTTCGAAGCCAGGGTCGCGTTTTTAGTCTTGATATTTACGCTGTAGTCGAGGTCGCCAAGATCGCAGCCTGCGGCAGCTCCTACAGGGGATTGGTGTTGCGCCGCGGTTTTTGCGTCGAACCCTGAACCTGTAGGAGCTGCCGAAGGCTGCGATCTTTTGATCTTTAGATCCGGAAACTACCCACCAACTGCTTCAACCGCGCCGCCTGCTGCTCAAGATCGGCACACGCACGCAAGGTCGACTGCAGGTTCTCCACCCCTTCCTGGTTCAGCATATTGATCTCGGTGATGTCGACGTTGATCGACTCCACCACAGCCGTCTGTTCTTCAGTGGCAGTGGCGACCGACTGGTTCATGCCATCGATCTCACCGATGCGCAGGGTCACGCTGCCCAGGCGTTCGCCCGCCTGGTTGGCGATGCCGACGCTGCTTTCGCTCTGGCGCTGGCTGTCGGTCATGATGCCCACCGCTGCCCGGGCGCCGACCTGCAGTTCTTCGATCATCGTCTGCACCTGCTGCGCCGAGTCCTGGGTGCGGTGAGCGAGATTGCGCACCTCATCGGCCACCACCGCGAAACCACGCCCGGCCTCACCGGCACGTGCCGCTTCAATGGCGGCGTTGAGCGCCAGCAAGTTGGTCTGCTGGGAGATGCTGGTGATCACTTCCAGAATCTGCCCGATATTGACCGTGTTGCTGTTGAGGGTTTCGATGCTGCCGCACGAATCGCTGATCTTGGCCGACAACTGCTGCATCGCCGCGATGGTTTTATCCACCACCTGCTGGCCGTCTTCGGCCAGGCTGCGGGCATCGCTGGAATGTTGCGAGGCGAGGGCGGCGTTCTGGGCGATTTCCTGGGCGGCGGCACCGAGCTGGTTGATCGCCGCGGCCACACTGCTGGTACGCGAGGCCTGCTGGTCGGAGTTGAACATCGACGAATTCGACGCGGCCACCACACGCAACGCCACTTCGTTGACCTGGCCGGTGGCCGAGGACACTTCGATGATCGAGGTGTGAATGCGCTCGACGAAGCGGTTGAACGACAGCCCCAGCGCGCCGAATTCGTCGTGGCCATGAATGGTCAGGCGTTTGGTCAGGTCACCTTCGCCTTCGGCGATGTCGTGCATGGCGCGGCCCATGGTCAGCAGCGGCTGCATCAGCAGGCTGATCAGCATGCCCAGCAGCGCAATGATGATCACTATGGCAATCACCATGGCGATGATCGCCGAGGTACGGAACTCGCTGAGCATCGAGAACGCCGTTTCCTGGTCGAGCACCAGTGCCACGTACCAGTTCGCCGATGGCACGCCGTTGACGTGGGTGAAGGAGATGAACTGACGCTTGCCGTCGATCTCGACTTCTTTCATGCCCGGGCTGACTTTGGGCGTGTCGCTCGGATAGGCCTCGGCCAGGTTCTTGAGCACCAGCTTGCTGTCCGGGTGAATCAGGATCTTGCCGTCGGCACCGACGATAAACGCATGACCGTGACCGCCGAAGTTCAGCGAGTTGATGATCGCGCTGACGCTGGACAGGTCGATGTCGGCACCGGCGACGCCGATCATCTGGCCCTGGTGCTGCACCGGGGTGGCCACGGTGATCACCAGTTTGCCGGAAGACGCGGCAATGTACGGTTCGGTGACGATGGTCTGTTGTGCGCTATTGGCCGCCTTGTACCAGCCACGGGCGCGCGGGTCGTAGTCCGCCGCGCGGTTGCCCGCCGGGACCGAGAACATCACCCCGTCGGCGCCACCGAAGTAGCTCAGCTGGAAGTTGCCGGTGTAGGCGGGCAGGTCGATGATCCGTTTCAGGCTGGCGGCAGCATTGCCATCGGCGCTGACCTGTTGGGCCATCGACTGCAGCAATTGCATGCGGCTTTCCAGCCAGGTCTGGATGTTGCTGGTGGTCAGGCTGCCGAGTTCCTGCATCGAGGCTTCGGTACTGTTGCGCAAGGTCTCGCGCTGGCGATAGTCGTTGAACAGGATGAAACAAGCGAATGCGACGGCTACCACGAGGGCAGCAGCCAGCAATATCTTGTGGCTGAACTTCATGTTTCTGGTCATGGATGAGCTACCGCAGAGGGGCTGTTCTACAAAATGGGGGAGCAAATGCCACCGACGTGGCTTTGCGTTGCATGTATGTCGACTGATCGGCGCCAAAGATTAGGCGGATGTTCTGAAAAACGACGAAATGCTCGATGAACAAGGAAAGTGACCGATTTTCGGCAAAAGGTAGACGAGTGGCCCGATAAATAGCCTGCTGGGCACGGAACCTCACAGGGGTTTTCTCTTCTAAGCTTCAGCTTGGCAGCCATGCCAATCCCCTACGCCCCCCCGGAGTTTCACCATGTCGCTGCGTTCCATCGCCTTGCTTTCGTTTTGCGTGTTGCTGGCTGCCTGCAGCAAAGTCAATCAGGAAAACTACTCTAAGCTCTCGGCTGGCATGGCCAAGGCCGAGGTGGAGACCCTGTTGGGCAAACCCGCCGATTGTTCAGGCGCGCTCGGCATGTCCAGTTGCACCTGGGGCGACAAGAACAGCTTTATCAGCGTGCAGTTCGCCGGTGACAAAGTGCTGATGTTTTCCGGCCAAGGCCTGAAGTAAACCGGGGCGTTTGCCCGCGGGAGAAAAATAATGAAACGGTTATTGATCATCCTTTTTGCCGGTCTGCTATTGGCCGGCTGTGCCACGTCTGGCCAGGACCCATTGGCCCCCAAGACTGTCAAAAGCGTCAATCTCAAGCGCTACCAGGGCACCTGGTACGAGTTGGCGCGCATGCCGATGTACTTCCAGCGCGACTGTGCGCAATCCGAAGCCCATTACACGCTCAAGCCTGACGGTAACGTGGCGGTGCTGAACCGCTGCCTGACGGCGCAGTGGCAATGGGAAGAGGTCAAAGGCACGGCTTATCCACAGGAGCCCGGCAAGGGCGACAAGCTGTGGATCGAGTTCGATACCTGGTTCTCCAGGCTGATCCCGGGTACGGCGAAGGGCGAATACTGGGTGCTGTACGTCAGCGATGACTACAAGACCGCCATTGTCGGTGATCCAAGCCGGAAGTATTTGTGGCTGTTGTCGCGCACGCCGAACGTGAATGGTGTGGTGCGTGAGGAGCTGCTGAGCAAGGCGCGTCAGCAGGGTTACGACACCACGCGACTGATCTGGCGGGCGTCGGAACAGCAGATGGCCGAGACTTCAAATTAATGGTGTAACCAAAAAGATCGCAGCCTGCGGCAGCTCCTACAGGTTTCGTGTTGATCCGCATTATTGCGGCCAACCGGGTTCATGTAGGAGCTGCCGAAGGCTGCGATCTTTTGCTTTTAACCGAGTAAGTCGCGCAGTACCTGAGTGAAGGCGCGATTGCTTTCTTCCTCGCCGGCATGCCGCCCGTCACGCACCACCCACTGGCCATTCACCAGCACATCCCGCACCTGGCGATCGCCACCGGCAAACAGCCAGCGGTTGAGAATCCCGTCACCATTGGCTGTTGCCAGATACGGATCGTTGCCGTCGAGCACCAGCCAGTCGGCGCGTTTGCCGACTTCCAGTGCGCCAATCGGCTGGCCCAGCGCCTGAGCACCGCCATCCAGCGCGGCATCGAACAACGTGCGGCCGACCATTGGCTGATCCGCGCCATACAAACGATTACGCCGCTGGTCGCGCAGACGCTGGCCGTATTCCAGCCAGCGCAATTCTTCCACCACGCTCAATGACACATGACTGTCGGAACCGATGCCCATGCGCCCGCCCTGGGCGAGGAAGTCCACCGCCGGGAAAATCCCGTCGCCCAGGTTGGCTTCGGTGGTCAGGCACAGGCCGGCGACGGCGCGACTCTTGGCCATCGACGTGACTTCTTCCGGGTTGGCGTGGGTCGCATGGACCAGGCACCAGCGCTGATCGACGTCGATGTTTTCGTACAGCCATTGCAGCGGGCGACGACCGCTCCAGGTCAGGCAGTCGTCGACTTCTTTCTGCTGTTCAGCAATGTGGATGTGCACCGGGCATTGCTTGTCGCTGGCCGCCAGCACCTCGCTGATCTGCTGCGGCGTGACCGCGCGCAGCGAGTGGAAACACAAGCCCAGCGACTGCGCCGGTTGCTGCGCAAGCAACGGTTGCAGGCGCGATTGCAGCTTGAGGTAGTTTTCGGTGCTGTTGATAAAGCGACGCTGACCGTCGTTCGGCGCTTGGCCACCGAAGCCTGAGTGGCTGTAGAGCACCGGCAGCAGGGTCAAGCCGATACCCGCGGAACTGGCAGCCTGACTGATACGCAGGGCCAGTTCGGCCGGATCCGCGTAAGGCTGACCATTGAGGTCGTGATGCACGTAGTGAAATTCTGCGACCGAGGTGTAACCGGCCTTGAGCATTTCGATATACAACTGGCGGGCGATGACGCCGAGTTGTTCCGGGCTGATTTTTCCGACGAGGCGATACATCAGATCGCGCCAGGTCCAGAAACTGTCGTTCGGATTGCCCGCCACTTCCGCCAGCCCGGCCATGGCCCGCTGGAAGGCGTGGGAGTGCAGGTTCGGCATGCCAGGCAGCAGCGGACCGCTCAGCCGCTCGGCGCCATCTGCATGGGAATCGGCCTGGATATGGGTCAAAACGCCATCGGCGCTGACCTCAAGACGTACATTGTTGGCCCATCCACTAGGCAGCAGCGCGCGTTCGGCAAAGAAGGCGGACATGGTTCATCACCCCATCGTGTGTTATTTGTATATACATATACAGACGTTTGCCTGCCCGGTAAACTCCGGCAAGCTAGCGACATCTATCAAACGACCAAGGATTAACCGTGCCGACTCCGCCTCCAGTCTCTCCGTTGGCCGCGAACATGGGCGACAGTCCGGCGCCCTTGTACGCCCGCGTCAAACAAATGATCACCCAGCAAATCGACAGTGGAAACTGGCCGCCGCACTACCGCGTTCCGTCGGAAAGCGAGCTGGTCAGCCAGTTGGGCTTCAGCCGCATGACCATCAACCGCGCCCTGCGCGAGATGACCGCCGATGGCCTGCTGGTGCGCATGCAAGGTGTCGGTACGTTCGTCGCCGAGCCGAAAAGCCAGTCTGCACTGTTCGAAGTGCACAATATCGCCGATGAAATTGCCTCCCGCGGTCATCGCCACACCTGCAAGGTCATCACCCTTGAAGAGGAGGCCGCCGGCTCCGAGCGCGCCCTGGCCCTGGACATGCGCGAAGGGCAGAAGGTGTTCCACTCGCTGATCGTGCATTTCGAAAACGATATTCCGGTGCAAATCGAAGACCGTTTCGTCAATGCGCTGGTGGCGCCGGACTACCTCAAGCAGGACTTCACCCTGCAAACGCCCTACGCCTATCTGAACCAGGTCGCGCCGCTGACCGAGGGCGAGCACGTGGTCGAGGCGATCCTGGCCGAGCCATCCGAATGCAAATTGCTGCAGATTGAAAAGGGCGAGCCGTGCCTGCTGATTCGCCGCCGCACCTGGTCCGGTCGTCAGCCGGTGACTGCTGCGCGCTTGATCCACCCCGGTTCTCGTCATCGTCTGGAAGGTCGGTTTCACAAATGAAACAGTTGAAGGTTTTACGCGCCAAGGATTATCCGCGCATGCCGTGGAAGAACGGTGGCGGCAGCACTGAAGAAATCACTCGTGATGCGGGTACAGGTCTGGACGGGTTTGGCTGGCGCCTGTCGATTGCCGACATTGGCGAGTCGGGTGGGTTTTCCATCTTCGCCGGTTACGAGCGGATCATCACCGTGTTGCAGGGCGATGGCATGACCCTGTCGGTTGATGGTCAGGTAACGCGGCCACTGTTACCGCTGGACCCGCTTGCCTTCAGTGGTGAAAGCAAGGTTTCCTGCACATTGCTGGGTGGGCCGATTCGCGATTTCAACCTGATTTATGCGCCGCAGCGTTACGGTGCGCGGTTGCAGTGGTTGAGTGGCGAGCAGCGGTTTTTCAGCTCGGCGGGCACGGTGCTGGTGTTCAGCATCAGCGATGCGCTGGAAGTGGTGGTCGATAGCAACGCTTCGCAACTTGGCCGGCATGATTGTCTGCAACTCGAAGGCAACACTGGTCTGCTGGAAATCTCCAGCAACGGCGCCTGCTGCGTGATCGAACTGACAACGCGCTGATCTCCTGTAGGAGCGAGCTTGCTCGCGAAAAACCCATAGGCGCCGCAGGGCATCTGGTTTTACGCGTTATCGTTCACGACCATCGCGAGCAATCGAGCGTCGACCGGCTGCTCCTACAGGGGTTGGGCTTGCTCGCGATGTCGTTCCCCCCCCCCAAAAAAAAAATTACGTTCCCCACAGCGCACCACTTTGTTACCGAACGCCCCAGCGTGGCGCAAAACCAAGCTCAAGTAACAAAACCCCCTTGCGACAAAAATCCTCCCGAAAAAATTTCATCTACGCCAGAACCCTTGTCCCAGGCGCTCTCCAGCCGTTTCAGAATTTTTCTTGAATACTCATCCAACAAGTTGGCCGCTTGATTGCATATGCTTGTATGTACAAGTAAAGACGTATGCGTATGAGTCACGAGGACTCAACCATCGTCCACTGATTCGCCGGTGTGCACTGATGCCCATTGGCTTGCTCGCCCACTGCCTGGGTTGGTTTGGATTGATTGCTGAGGAGTCTTTTTCGTGACTGACATTAAACCTACAAAGTTTCGTGACGTTGAAATCCGTGCCGCACGCGGTAACAAGCTGACCGCCAAGAGCTGGCTGACCGAAGCGCCGCTGCGCATGCTGATGAACAACCTCGATCCGGAAGTCGCCGAGAACCCTAAAGAACTGGTGGTTTACGGTGGTATCGGTCGCGCTGCACGTAACTGGGAATGCTACGACAAGATCGTTGAAAGCCTGACCAACCTGAACGACGACGAGACCCTGCTGGTGCAATCCGGCAAGCCGGTCGGCGTGTTCAAGACCCACAGCAACGCCCCGCGCGTACTGATCGCCAACTCCAACCTGGTTCCACACTGGGCGAGCTGGGAACACTTCAACGAACTGGACGCCAAAGGCCTGGCCATGTACGGCCAGATGACCGCCGGCAGCTGGATCTACATCGGCAGCCAGGGCATCGTCCAGGGCACCTACGAAACCTTCGTCGAAGCCGGTCGCCAGCACTATAACGATGACCTGAAAGGTCGTTGGGTCCTGACCGCAGGCCTCGGTGGCATGGGTGGCGCTCAGCCTCTGGCCGCGACCCTGGCCGGTGCTTGCTCGCTGAACATCGAATGCCAGCAGGTCAGCATCGATTTCCGTCTGAAAAGCCGCTACGTCGATGAGCAGGCTACCGATCTCGACGACGCTCTGGCCCGCATCGCCAAATACACCGCCGAAGGCAAAGCGATTTCCATCGCCCTGCTGGGTAACGCGGCAGAAATCCTGCCGGAACTGGTCAAGCGCGGCGTGCGCCCGGACATGGTTACCGACCAGACCAGCGCCCACGACCCGCTCAACGGCTACCTGCCGGCCGGCTGGACCTGGGACCAGTACCGCGCTCGCGCCAAGACCGAGCCGGCCGCTGTGATCAAGGCCGCCAAGCAATCGATGGCCGTTCACGTTAAAGCGATGCTGGACTTCCAGAAAATGGGCGTGCCGACCTTCGACTACGGCAACAACATCCGTCAGATGGCACAAGAAGAAGGCGTGGAAAACGCATTCGACTTCCCGGGCTTCGTACCGGCCTACATCCGTCCGCTGTTCTGCCGCGGTATCGGCCCGTTCCGTTGGGCTGCGCTGTCGGGCAACGCCGAAGACATCTACAAGACCGACGCCAAGGTCAAAGAGCTGATCCCGGATGACGCCCACCTGCACAACTGGCTGGACATGGCCCGCGAGCGCATCAGCTTCCAGGGTCTGCCGGCACGTATCTGCTGGGTTGGCCTGGGCCTGCGCGCCAAGCTGGGTCTGGCGTTCAACGAAATGGTGCGCAGCGGCGAGTTGTCCGCGCCGATCGTGATCGGTCGCGACCACCTGGACTCCGGTTCGGTTGCCAGCCCTAACCGCGAAACCGAATCCATGCAGGACGGTTCCGACGCCGTGTCTGACTGGCCACTGCTCAACGCCCTGCTCAATACCGCGAGCGGCGCGACCTGGGTGTCCCTGCACCACGGCGGCGGCGTCGGCATGGGCTTCTCCCAGCACTCGGGCATGGTGATTGTCTGCGACGGTACTGACGAAGCGGCCGAGCGTATCGCTCGCGTGCTGCACAACGACCCGGCCACCGGTGTCATGCGTCACGCCGATGCCGGTTACCAGATCGCCATCGACTGCGCCAAGGAACAAGGGCTGAACCTGCCGATGATTACCGGCAAATAAAGAAAGCGGGCCTTGGCCCAATGCAAACCTGTAGGAGCTGCCGAAGGCTGCGATCTTTTGATCTTGATCTTTTAAAAGCAAAAGATCGCAGCCTGCGGCACCTCCTGCAGAGATCAGGACGTTGCAGACCTAACAACAAGCGGGGCGGGTCGCGCGGTTGCGCAGGCCTGATTGGACGTGGACATGGCTGGATGCCTCTTGACTGCCGTAAGCCAACTCATGATTAGGAGCGTCACAACAATGAAATCGAACAAGACCCTGCTGACCACATTGCTTTCCATGGGCCTGCTGGCCAGCGCTGGCGCCACTCAGGCGGCGGGCTGGTGCGAGTCGGGCAAACCGGTGAAATTCGCCGGCCTGAACTGGGAAAGCGCCATGCTTCTGACCGACGTGCTGCAAGTCGTGCTGGAGAAAGGCTACGACTGCAAGACCGACAGCCTGCCGGGTAACTCCATCACCATGGAAAACGCCCTGAGCAGCAACGATATTCAAGTGTTTGCCGAGGAGTGGGTCGGCCGCAGCGAAGTCTGGAACAAGGCCGAGAAGGCCGGCAAGGTCGTCGGTGTCGGCGCACCGGTTGTTGGTGCAATTGAAGGCTGGTACGTGCCGCGCTACGTGATCGAAGGCGATGCCAAGCGCAAGCTGGAGGCCAAGGCGCCGGACCTGAAAAACATTGCTGACCTGGGCAAGTACTCGGCGATCTTCAAGGACGCCGAAGAGCCGTCCAAGGGCCGTTTCTACAACTGCCCGGCTGGCTGGACCTGTGAGCTGGACAACAGCGAAATGCTGAAAAGCTACGGCCTGGAAAGCACCTACACCAACTTCCGCCCAGGCACCGGCCCGGCGCTGGATGCCGCCGTGCTGTCGAGCTACAAGCGTGGCGAGCCGATCCTGTTCTACTACTGGTCGCCAACGCCGCTGATGGGCCAGGTTGACGTGGTCAAGCTCGAAGAGAAACCAGGCGTGAACAAGACCGTGGATATCAAGGTCGGCCTGTCCAAGACTTTCCACGACGAAGCACCGGAACTGGTGGCCGTGCTGGAAAAGGTCAACGTGCCAATCGACCTGCTGAACCAGAACCTGGGGCGCATGACCAAAGAGCGGATCGAGTCACCAAAACTGGCCAAGATCTTCCTGAAGGAACATCCTGAAGTCTGGCACGCATGGGTGAGCGAAGACGCAGCCAAGAAAATCGACGCGGCCTTGTAGGTCGGGCTTCTCCGACTGTCGGCGACGGCAGTCGGATGCTTGATCGCAACCCCTTGATTGAGAGTCTCTTATGTTTCCCGAAAGCTTTACCTTTTCCATCGCCGACTGGGTCAACGGTTGGGTCGATTCGCTGGTCACCAACTACGGCGACGTGTTCCGGCACATCTCCGACACCCTGTTGTGGGCCATCGTCAATCTTGAAAGCCTGCTGCGTGCAGCGCCCTGGTGGCTGATGCTGGCAATCGTGGCGGGCGTGGCCTGGCACGCGACCCGTAAAGTCGTGACCACCGCCGTCATCGTCGGCTTGCTGTTCCTGGTGGGTGCAGTCGGCCTCTGGGACAAGCTGATGCAGACTCTGGCGCTGATGATGGTGGCGACGATCATTTCGGTGTTGATCGGCATCCCGCTGGGCATTCTCTCGGCGCGCAGCAACCGCCTGCGTTCGGTGCTGATGCCGTTGCTGGACATCATGCAGACCATGCCGAGCTTCGTGTACCTGATTCCGGTGCTGATGCTGTTCGGCCTGGGCAAGGTCCCGGCGATTTTCGCCACCGTGATCTACGCCGCGCCACCGCTGATCCGCCTGACCGATCTGGGCATTCGCCAGGTCGACGGCGAAGTGATGGAAGCGATCAACGCCTTCGGTGCCAACCGCTGGCAGCAACTGTTCGGCGTGCAACTGCCGCTGGCCCTGCCGAGCATCATGGCCGGGATCAACCAGACCACCATGATGGCCCTGTCGATGGTGGTGATCGCCTCGATGATCGGTGCCCGTGGTCTGGGTGAAGACGTGCTGGTGGGGATTCAGACCCTCAACGTCGGACGTGGTCTTGAGGCCGGTCTGGCGATCGTGATTCTGGCTGTGGTGATCGACCGCATTACTCAGGCGTACGGTCGCGCACGGCATGAGGTGAGCAAATGAACAACGCAACCGTGAGCAAGATCGAAGTCAAAAACGTCTTCAAGATTTTCGGCAACCGTGCCAAGGACGCGCTGGCCATGGTCGGCCAGGGCAAGACCAAGGATCAGGTGCTGGCCGAAACCGGCTGCGTGGTGGGTGTAAACGACCTGTCGCTGAGCATCGGCAGCGGCGAGATCTTCGTGATCATGGGCCTGTCGGGTTCCGGCAAGTCGACCCTGGTGCGCCACTTCAACCGCCTGATCGACCCGACCAGCGGCGCGATCCTGGTGGACGGCGTGGACATCCTGCAATACGACATGGAAGCCCTGCGCGAATTTCGCCGACGCAAGATCAGCATGGTGTTCCAGAGCTTCGGCCTGTTGCCGCACAAGAGCGTGCTGGACAACGTCGCCTACGGCCTGAAAATCCGCGGCGAAAGCAAAGCCATGTGCGCCGAGCGTGCGCAGCACTGGATCAACACCGTGGGCCTCAAGGGCTACGAAAACAAATATCCGCATCAGCTTTCCGGCGGCATGCGTCAGCGTGTGGGCCTGGCCCGTGCCCTGGCGGCGGACACCGACATCATTCTGATGGACGAAGCCTTCAGCGCTCTCGACCCGCTGATCCGCGCGGAGATGCAAGACCAGTTACTGGAGCTGCAAAAGACCCTGCACAAGACCATCGTCTTTATCACCCACGACCTCGACGAGGCCGTGCGCATCGGCAACCGTATCGCGATCCTCAAGGATGGCCGCCTGATCCAGGTCGGTACGCCGAGAGAGATCCTGCACTCGCCGGCGGATGAGTACGTCGACCGCTTTGTGCAGCGTCGGGCGGCGGTGGTTTGAGTCTTTAAAAGATCGCAGCCTGCGGCAGCTCCTACAGGAGCGAGCCGTACCCGGTGTAGGAGCTGCCGAAGGCTGCGATCTTTTGATTTTATTTAGATGAGGTTGAAGATGTCCCAGGCTGAAAAAATCGTTATCACCCAAGCGCAGGTAACCTGGCAGGACGTGGTCGCCGTGGCCCGCGATGGCGCACAGCTTGTGCTGTCGGCGCCGATCTGGGCGCGCATCGAAAACGCGCAGGCCATCGTTCAGCGCATCGTCACCAGCGGCGAACGTGCTTATGGCATCAACACCGGCCTGGGTGCGCTGTGCAACGTCTCGCTGCAGGACGAACAACTCAGCCAGTTGTCGCGCAACACCTTGCTCAGCCACGCCTGTGGCGTGGGTGCAGCGCTGAGCAACGAGCAGACCCGCTCGATCATGTGCGCCGCCGTCGTCAACTACAGCCACGGCAAATCCGGCCTGCACCGTCAGGTCGTCGAAGCACTGCTGGCACTGCTCAACCGTGGCATCACCCCGCAAGTGCCGTCCCAGGGTTCCGTGGGTTACCTGACCCACATGGCCCACATCGGCATCGCGCTGCTGGGCGTCGGCAATGTCAGCTATCGCGGTCAGGTCGTTAGCGCGCAGCAAGCGCTGGCCGAAGAAGGCCTGCAACCAGTCAAGCTCGGCGCCAAGGACGGTTTGTGCCTGGTCAACGGCACACCGTGCATGACTGGCCTGAGCTGCCTGGCCATTGCCGATGCTACGCGCCTGCTGGAATGGGCCGACGTGATCGGCGCCATGAGCTTCGAAGCCCAACGCGGGCAAATCGACGCCTTCGACGCCGAGATCATCGCGCTCAAGCCACACCCGGGCATGCAACAGGTCGGGATCAACCTGCGAGCCTTGCTCGACGGCAGCGAAGTGATTGCCCAGAGCAAAGGCATTCGTACCCAGGACGCGCTGAGCATCCGCTCGATTCCGCAGGTGCACGGCGCCGCACGCGATCAACTGGTGCATGCGACCAGACAGATCGAAACCGAACTCAACGGCGCCACCGACAACCCGCTGGTGCTGGGTACTGCGGACAATTACCGCGTGGTGTCTCAGGCCAACCCCCATGGCCAGTCCGTGGCAATGGCGGCGGACCTGCTGGCGATTGCCATGGCGGAAATCGGCTCCATCGCCGAGCGTCGCCTGGACCGTTTGATCAACCCGCACGTCAGCGGCCTGCCGGCCTTCCTGGTGGCCAACCCGGGTGTGAACTCCGGGATGATGATCGTGCAATACGTCGCCGCTTCGCTGTGCGCGGAAAACCGTCAACTGGCGCAACCGGCAGTGCTCGACAACTATGTGACTTCCGGTCTGCAGGAAGACCACCTGAGCCTGGGTACCAACGCCGCGCTCAAACTGCATCGCGCGCTGGAAAACTGCACGCAGATCCTCGCCATCGAGTACCTGTTGGCGGCCCAGGCGTTCGAGTTCCTCAAAGAACAACGCTTCGGCACGGGCACCGATGCTGCCTGGCGCCTGCTGCGCGAGCATGTTGCCCCCTACGACCAGGATCGCTGGTTGGCACCGGACATTGCCGCCGCTGCTGCGGTATTGAAAGACCCGATTTTGCTGCACAACGCTTTTCCAGAACTGAACTGACTTCCACAACACCAGCGTGCCAAGGCGCGGCTCCCCAAAAGGCAGACGCGACGGACAACGGACATCTCCGGAGCGTCTGGTGAGTTAACAACAACTCTCAAAAGGAGCACAAAATGACTGCGCTAAACCTGATTCCCGGCCAACTGAGCCTCGCCCAACTGCGTGACGTCTATCAGCAGCCGGTGAAACTGACCCTCGACCACAGCGCCTCGGCCCAGATCGAAGCCAGCGTTGCCTGCGTGGAGCAGATCCTCGCCGAGAACCGCACCGCTTACGGCATCAACACCGGTTTCGGCCTGCTGGCCTCGACCCGCATCGCCAGCGAAGACCTGGAAAACCTGCAGCGCTCGCTGGTGCTGTCTCACGCCGCCGGTGTCGGTCAGCCGATCAGCGACGATCTGGTACGCCTGATCATGGTGCTCAAGGTCAACAGCCTGAGCCGTGGTTTCTCCGGTATCCGTCGTGTGGTGATCGATGCGCTGATCGCCCTGATCAACGCCGAGGTTTACCCGCATATTCCATTGAAAGGTTCGGTCGGTGCCTCCGGTGACCTGGCGCCTTTGGCCCACATGTCACTGGTGCTGCTGGGCGAAGGCAAGGCGCGCTACAAAGGCGAGTGGATGGAAGCCACCGAAGCGCTGAAAGTCGCCGGTCTGGCTCCGCTGACCCTGGCCGCCAAAGAAGGTCTGGCGCTGCTCAACGGCACTCAAGTCTCCACCGCATTTGCCCTGCGTGGCCTGTTCGAAGGTGAAGACCTGTTCGCCGGTGCCTTGGCGCTGGGCGGCCTGACCGTTGAAGCGGTACTGGGTTCGCGTTCGCCGTTCGACGCACGCATCCACGCTGCCCGTGGCCAGAAAGGCCAGATCGATGCCGCCTCCGCGTACCGCGATCTGTTGGGCGAGCGCAGCGAAGTCTCCGACTCCCATGAAAACTGCGAAAAGGTCCAGGATCCATACTCCCTGCGTTGCCAGCCGCAAGTCATGGGCGCCTGCCTGACCCAGTTCCGTCAGGCCGCCGAAGTGCTGGCCATCGAAGCCAACGCCGTATCGGACAACCCGTTGGTGTTCGCCGCTGAAGGCGACGTGATCTCCGGTGGTAACTTCCACGCCGAGCCTGTGGCCATGGCCGCTGACAACATGGCATTGGCCATCGCTGAAATCGGCTCCCTGAGCGAACGCCGTATCTCGCTGATGATGGACAAGCACATGTCGCAATTGCCGCCGTTCCTGGTGGCCAACGGTGGCGTGAACTCCGGCTTCATGATCGCCCAGGTGACCGCAGCGGCACTGGCCAGCGAGAACAAGGCGCTGTCCCATCCGCATTCGGTGGACAGCCTGCCGACTTCCGCCAACCAGGAAGACCACGTATCGATGGCTCCGGCGGCTGGCAAGCGTCTGTGGGAAATGGCCGAGAACACCCGCGGGATTCTCGCCGTGGAATGGCTGGCGGCGGCTCAGGGTCTGGATCTGCGCGACGGCCTGAAAACCTCGCCAAAACTGGAAAAGGCCCGTGCCATTCTGCGTAACGAAGTGCCTTTCTATGAGAAAGACCGTTTCTTCGCGCCGGACATCAATGCGGCGACTGAATTGTTGGCCTCGCGTTGCCTGAACGAGCTGGTGGCGGCGAAGTTGCTGCCGAGCCTTTAAGGGCCCGTTCGCTGGCAAGCCAGCTCCTACAGGGGGTCGCATAAACCTGTAGGAGCCGGCTTGCCGGCGATTCGATTTTGCGTCGAATAACAATAATTAGGGACGAGCAATGCAACAGCCAGAAAAAGGTTTGAAACGCGGGCTCTCTGCCCGACATATTCGCTTCATGGCGCTGGGGTCGGCGATCGGCACCGGGCTGTTTTATGGATCTGCCTCGGCCATTCAAATGGCCGGGCCTGCAGTACTGCTCGCTTACCTGATCGGTGGCGCGGCGGTGTTCATGGTCATGCGCGCCCTCGGTGAGATGGCGGTGCACAACCCGGTGGCCGGCTCTTTCGGCCAGTACGCCAGCACCTACCTGGGGCCGATGGCGGGCTTCATCCTCGGTTGGACCTACGCATTCGAAATGGTCATCGTCGGCATGGCCGACGTCACGGCGTTCGGTATCTACATGGGCTTCTGGTTCCCGGAGGTTTCCCGCTGGATCTGGGTGCTGGGTGTCGTTTCCATCGTCGGCGGCCTGAACCTGTGCAACGTCAAAGTCTTCGGTGAAATGGAGTTCTGGCTGTCGCTGCTCAAGGTCGCGGCCATCGTCGCGATGATCCTGGGCGGTTTCGGCATCATGTGGTTCGGCATCAGCTCGGCCCCCGGCCAGGCGACCGACATCAGCAACCTCTGGAACCACGGCGGCTTCATGCCCAATGGCATGGGCGGTCTGATTGCTTCGTTCGCAGTGGTGATGTTTGCGTTTGGCGGTATTGAAATCATCGGCGTAACGGCGGGTGAAGCCAAAGACCCGCAGCACGTGCTGCCCCGGGCGATCAATGCCGTGCCGTTGCGCATCCTGCTGTTCTACGTGCTGACAATGCTGGTGCTGATGTCGATCTTTCCATGGCAGCAGATCGGCAGCCAGGGCAGCCCGTTCGTGCAGATTTTCGACAAGCTGGGGATCAGCTCGGCTGCCACCATTCTCAATATCGTGGTGATCACGGCGGCGATTTCGGCGATCAACAGTGACATCTTCGGCGCTGGCCGCATGATGTTCGGTCTGGCCCAGCAAGGCCATGCACCCAAGGGCTTCGCCCGTCTGTCGCGCAATGGCGTGCCATGGTTGACCGTGGTGGTGATGAGCGCCGCGCTGCTGTTGGGCGTGTTGCTGAACTATTTGATCCCGGAAAACGTGTTCCTGTTGATCGCTTCCATTGCGACCTTTGCCACGGTGTGGGTCTGGCTGATGATTCTGGTGACCCAAGTGGCCATGCGCCGGTCCATGAGCGCCGAACAGGTTGCACAACTGAAATTCCCGGTACCGCTCTGGCCCTATGCGCCGGCGGCGGCGATTGCCTTCATGCTGTTCATTTTCGGCGTGCTCGGCTATTTCCCGGACACCCAGGCAGCGCTGATTGTCGGCGTGGTCTGGATCGTGTTGCTGGTGCTGGCTTACCTGACGTGGGTGAAACCGGCGGCGGGCCAGGCAGCCCTGGTGACACAGGACCCTGTTTTTTCTCATCGATAACCTAATGGAGGCCAAGGATGAAAACTCTCTGGCAACACTGTCACGTCGCAACCATGGCACAAGGCGTCTACTCGATCATCGAGGACGCGGCCATCGTGACGTCAGGAGCGCACATTGAGTGGATCGGCCCGCGCGGTGAATTGCCGGCGGGCGAGTATCCGGCCGTCAATGATTTGAACGGAGCCTGGGTCACACCGGGCCTGATCGACTGCCATACCCATACGGTGTTCGGCGGTAACCGCAGCGGCGAATTCGAGCAGCGCCTGCAAGGCGTCAGCTACGCGCAAATCGCCGCCAGCGGTGGCGGCATCGCCAGCACCGTGCGCGCCACCCGCGCCGCCAGCGAAGATGAATTGTTCGCCAGCGCCAGCAAACGTCTGAAAAGCCTGATGCGTGATGGCGTCACCAGCATCGAAATCAAGTCCGGCTACGGCCTGGACCTGGCCAACGAGCGCAAGATGCTGCGTGTGGCCCGTCGCCTCGGCGCCGAACTACCGGTCAGCGTGCGCAGCACCTGCCTGGCCGCTCACGCCCTGCCGCCGGAATACGTCGATCGCGCCGATGACTACATTGATCACATCTGCGCCGAAATGCTGCCGGCCCTGGCCGCTGAAGGGCTGGTCGACGCGGTGGATGCCTTCTGTGAATACCTGGCGTTCTCCCCGGCGCAGGTCGAGCGTGTATTCATCACCGCCCAGGCACTGGGCCTGCCGGTGAAGCTGCACGCCGAGCAATTGTCGTCGCTGCACGGTTCGAGCCTGGCGGCGCGTTACCACGCGTTGTCCGCCGATCACCTGGAGTTCATGACCGAGGACGACGCCATTGCCATGGCCAAGTCCGGCACGGTTGCGGTGCTGTTGCCCGGCGCCTTTTACTTCCTGCGTGAAACCCAATTGCCGCCGATGGACGCCCTGCGCAAGCACGGCGTGAAAATCGCCATCGCCAGCGACCTCAATCCGGGCACCTCGCCGGGACTGTCGTTGCGCCTGATGCTGAACATGGCTTGCACCTGTTTTCGCATGACCCCGGAAGAAGCCCTGGCCGGCGCGACGATTCACGCTGCCACCGCACTGGGCATGGCCGCCACTCATGGTTCGCTGGAGGCCGGCAAGGTCGCGGACTTCGTCGCCTGGCAAATTGATCGCCCGGCCGACCTGTCGTACTGGCTGGGTGGTGACCTGGAAAAACGCGTCGTGCGCCACGGCGTCGAATCAAGTCTGTAGGAGATCTGTTGTGGATAAGGTTCTGAACTTCAAACAAGGCCGCGTACCGCTGCTGATCAGCATGCCCCACGCTGGTGTGCGCTTGACGCCTGCGGTGGAAGCCGGGTTGATCCCGCAGGCGAAAAGCCTGCCGGACACCGACTGGCATATCCCGCAGTTGTACGATTTTGCCGAGGAGCTGGGTGCCAGCACCCTGGCTGCCGAGTATTCGCGGTTCGTCATCGACCTTAACCGGCCATCCGACGACAAACCCTTGTACGTGGGTGCAACCACCGGCCTGTACCCGGCCACGCTGTTCGATGGTGTGCCGTTGTTCCGCGAAGGACTGGAGCCTTCGAAACAAGAGCGCGCAACCTATCTTGAGCAAATCTGGACGCCATACCACAGCACCTTGCAGCAGGAACTGGCGCGACTGAAGGCCGAGTTCGGCTACGCGCTGCTGTTCGATGCGCATTCGATCCGCTCGATAATCCCGCACCTGTTCGACGGCAAACTGCCGGACTTCAACCTTGGTACCTTCAATGGCGCCAGTTGCGATCCACAGCTTGCGACCCAACTGGAAGCGATCTGCGCACGTCACGAAAACTACACCCACGTGCTGAACGGACGCTTCAAGGGTGGCCACATCACCCGCCATTACGGCAACCCGGTCGAGAACATCCACGCCGTGCAACTGGAGCTGGGGCAGTGCACCTACATGGAAGAGTTCGAGCCGTTCCGTTATCGCCCGGACCTGGCGGAGCCGACGCGGGAGGTGCTCAAGGAGTTGCTGCAAGGGTTGCTGGCCTGGGGTGAAAAACACTACGGGCATTAAGGCTTGGTGCGGTCTCTGTAGGAGCGAGCTTGCTCGCGAAAAACGTCAGGTCAACGTGTGCATTCAGGCAGCCCGCGTCATCGTTGTCCTCCATCGCGAGCAAGCTCGCTCCTACAAGTCGCCACCGTGCAAAACACGGTCGCCACAGGTCGCTTCTACCGCTCGTCTGCTGCGTAATGTTCTGGCCACGGTGCACAAAGACACCGCCCCGACAATAATCCGCTGCCGCACGAGAATGCTCTCTATGACAAGCCCCAAAGGTCTGTTCACCCGCTGTCTCTCAATCTTCTGCGGCACCGCTCTGTTGAGCGCCGGCGCCATGGCCGCGGACGACGCTTCCTGCAAAACCGTGCGCATGGGCGTGGTCAACTGGACCGATGTGATCGCCACCAGTGGCATGGCGGATGTACTGCTCAACGGTCTTGGCTACGAAAGCAGGCAAACCAGCGCCGTGCAGCAAATCATCTTCGCCGGCATCCGCGACAAGCGGCTGGACATCTTCCTTGGTTACTGGAAACCGGCGATGGATAAAAACATCACACCGTTCGTGGCGGCCAATCAGGTCAAGGTCATGGACCAACCGAGCCTGGCCGATGCCCAGGCCACCCTCGCGGTCCCGGCCTATGTGGCAGCGGCCGGGCTGAATACCTTCGCCGACATCGCCAGATTCAAGGATCAGCTCGGCGGCAAGATCTACGGCATCGAGCCGGGCAGCGGCGCGAACACCACGATCAAGACCATGATCGAGAGCAATCACTTCGGCCTGAAGGATTTCAAACTGATCGAGTCCGGTGAGGCCGGGATGCTGGCGGCCGTGCAGCGGGCGGTGAATCGCAAGGAGTTCGTGGTGTTCGTCGGCTGGACCCCGCACCCGATGAACATCAACATGAAGATCAACTACCTGACCGGCAGCGAAGACGTCTATGGGCCGAATGAAGGTGCCGCGACCGTTTCCACCGTAACCGCGCCGGATTACGCCCAGCGCTGCCCGAACGTCAATCGGCTGCTGGAGAACCTCACATTCAGCGCGGCTCAGGAAAGCCAGTTGATGGTGCCGATCATGGAGCGCCAGACAGCTCAGGATGTCGCGAAAAAATGGCTGCGTGGCCATCCGGAAGATCTTCAGCGCTGGCTGGCCGGGGTCAGCAGCTTTGATGGCAAGGACGGCGTTGCCACGGTTCAGGCCAGCCTGAAAAACTGACAGCAAACCCCTGTAGGAGCGAGCTTGCTCGCGATAAACACGAGAACGCCGCGGGGTATCAGGATTCCCGCATTATCGTTGACGATCATCGCGAGCAAGCTCGCTCCTACAGGCCATGCATTTCCCTGAACGGGCACCAGGCTCATGGCTCCTTACCCGCTTTCCGAGCAAATGACGGCATTCATCGAGAAAACCGTCAGTTTCAACAGCACCGACAGCAGTATCACCGGGTTGCGCCAGGCCTACAGCGAGATGTGCCGGGCGTTTACCCCGGAACGCCCCACCGGGTTGCAGGTGGTCGATTTCGAGTTGGACGGTGTTGCGGTTCGTTCCTATCAACCACCGACCAGCGGTGCGTCGTGCATCGTTTACCTGCATGGCGGTGGCTGGGTGGTGGGGGACTTCGATTCCCACGATTTCATTTGCGTCGAATTGGCATCGACACTGGGTGTACGGGTGATTGCGGTCGATTACCGCCGGGCGCCGGAGCATCCGTTTCCCGCTGCATTCGATGATTGCCTGAAGGTCTGGCGAGCACTGCTCGCCAGGCCGTTTCAACTTGACCCTGCGCGCATGCTGGTGGCCGGCGACAGTGCCGGTGGCAACCTCGCGGCGGCGTTGTGCCTGGCGCTGCGCGATACCGGCGAGCCGCTGCCTTGCGCGCAGGTTCTGATCTATCCGGGGTTGGGCGGCGATCCCCGCCTGCCGTCGCGCAGTGAGTGCATCGACGCGCCGTTACTTAGCAGCACTGACGTCGATTGCTATCACGCGCTTTACCTGCAAGGCACCCGCCATCCGAACGCCTACGCCATGCCATTGCTCGCCACGGATTTCAGCGGACTGCCACCGGCATGGATCGCCGTGGCGCAATTCGACCCGTTGCGCGATGACGGCGTGCTGTATGCCGGGCGACTGAAGGCTGCGGGCGTGGCTGCCACGCTATATATCGGCGAGGGTTTGGTTCATGGCTGTTTGCGGGGTCGCGGGCAGGTGGCCGAGGTCGATGCGCTGTACGAAACCTTGTTCGGATATCTGGCGGAGAAACTCTGACTTCGCACGGGCATGCTCATTGACGTAATTCGGGTTTATGATGCCGGACGGCAGAATAATAGAAGTCCCCCCAGGGATGACCTTGACCCCTTACGGAGTGCGCAATGCAGACTTTGTACCCACAGATCAAACCCTACGCCCGGCACGATCTGGCCGTCGATGCGACCCACACCCTGTACGTCGACGAAAGCGGTTCACCGGAAGGTTTGCCCGTGGTGTTCATCCATGGTGGTCCCGGTGCCGGATGTGATGCCCAGAGTCGTTGCTTCTTCGATCCCAATCTCTATCGCATTGTCACTTTCGATCAGCGCGGTTGCGGTCGCTCCACCCCCCACGCCAGCCTGGAAAACAACACCACTTGGGATCTGGTCGCCGACCTTGAGCGGATTCGCCAGCACCTGGGCATCGACAAATGGGTGCTGTTTGGCGGCTCATGGGGTTCGACCCTGGCGCTGGCCTACGCACAAACCCATCCTGAACGTGTACACGGTCTGATCCTGCGCGGGATCTTTCTCTGCCGTGCGCAGGAAATCGAATGGTTCTACCAGTCCGGCGCCAGCCGCCTGTTCCCCGATTACTGGCAGGACTACATCGCGCCGATCCCTCTGGACGAGCGCAACGACTTGCTTACCGCGTTCCACAAGCGTCTGGTGGGCAACGACCAGATTGCCCAGATGCACGCGGCCAAGGCCTGGTCCACCTGGGAGGGCCGCACTGCGACCCTGCGTCCCAACCCGCTGGTGGTCGATCGCTTTTCCGAGCCACAACGTGCATTGTCGATTGCCCGCATCGAATGCCACTACTTCAGCAACCACGCCTTCCTGGAGCCGAACCAGTTGATCCGCAACATGGACAGGATCGCCCATTTGCCCGGCGTGATCATCCATGGTCGTTATGACGTGATCTGCCCGCTGGATAACGCCTGGGAACTGCATCAAGCCTGGCCGAACAGCGAACTGCAGGTCATCCGCGATGCCGGCCATGCCGCTTCCGAACCGGGCATTACCGACGCGCTGGTGCGCGCCGCCAATCTGATGGCCCGGCGACTGCTTGACCTGCCGCCTGAAGAAGCATGAAGGGCCTGTTGCAACGGGTGCGCGGCGCGCGGGTCGAGGTCGCGGGCGAAGTCGTAGGTGCCGTCGATCAGGGATTGCTGGTGCTGGTAGCCGTAGAGCCCGACGACACGCGGGCCAGCGCCGACAAACTTCTCAATAAGCTGCTTAACTATCGGGTGTTCAGTGACGCTGAGGGCAAGATGAATCTGTCCCTGGCGGATGTGGGTGGCGGGCTGCTGCTGGTCTCTCAGTTCACTCTGGCTGCCGATACTAAAAACGGGTTGCGTCCGAGTTTCTCGACCGCGGCCCCTCCGGCGCTGGGCGAGGAGCTATTCGACTATTTATTAAGCAAAGCGAAACAGGTGCATGGCACTGTGGCATCAGGTAGATTCGGCGCGGATATGCAGGTGCACCTGGTCAATGATGGCCCGGTAACCTTCCTGTTACAGACCTGAAAGCGTTTGAAACAAGTTTTTACGCTCAATTCGACTGAAAACAGGACTTTTTCGCGATAAATACTTTGTTACCCCTGATGCGTTGTAACGCGGCCTACTAGATAATCGCGCGCTACGGGGATCAGCGTTCGTTGGTCCATTTTGACTTAGGTAGAGAATTGTCCGGATCCGATTGGGGAATCATTTCGCCCCAGCGGAGTCGGAACAATGCTCGCCAACTTGGCAAGAGTGGTTTGCAAGGGCGGTTTTTTCATACCGTACACCGAGCAGACCCTTTAACTGGCCGTTGGTTTTTTGATCTGTTTTCGGCGAGGGTTGCTCGTGATTGTTAGTCCCTGTATTGCACCAAAATTGTCTGCCAAACGGTTACGCAGCGCCCTGGTAGCGGGCTCTGCACTGCTCTGCCTGCTCAGCGCCGGCCAGCTTTGGGCATTCAGTCTGGATGATGTATCGGTCAAGGCAAAAGAGCTGGCCGCGCAGAAGTACGAAGCGCCGCGCAGTAACCTGCCGAACGAGTTCCGCGACATGAAATTCGCGGACTATCAGAAAATTCGTTTTCTGACGGAAAAAGCCGAATGGGCTGATCAGAAGACGCCGTTCAAGCTGTCCTTCTATCACCAGGGCATGCATTTCGATACGCCGGTGAAAATCAACGAAATCACTGCGAACACCGTCGAAGAGATCAAATACGACCCGAGTCGCTTCGACTTCGGCGACTTGCAGTTCGATCCCAAGGCCACCGAACAACTGGGCTATGCCGGTTTCCGTGTGCTGTACCCGATCAACAAGGCCGACAAGCAAGACGAAATCATGACCATGCTCGGCGCGAGCTACTTCCGCGTCGTCGGCAAGGGTCACGTCTATGGCTTGTCCGCTCGCGGCATGGCGCTTGATACCGCGTTGCCGTCCGGCGAAGAGTTCCCGCGTTTCCGCGAATTCTGGGTTCAGCAGCCCAAGCCAGGCGACAAGCACCTGGTGATCTTCGCCCTGCTCGACTCTCCGCGTGCCACCGGTGCCTATCGCCTGATCCTGCGTCCGGGCAGCGATACCATCGTCGACGTCAAGGCGAAGATGTTCCTGCGTGACAAGGTCGGCAAGCTGGGTATCGCCCCGTTGACCAGCATGTACCTGTTCGGCGCCAACCAGCCGTCGAAGGTACTGAACTACCGTCGCGAACTGCACGACTCCAGCGGTCTGGCGATCCATGCCGGCAACGGCGAGTGGATCTGGCGTCCGCTGAACAACCCGAAACACCTGGCCGTGAGCAACTTCAGCGTGGAAAACCCGCGCGGATTCGGTCTGCTGCAACGTGGCCGCGACTTCAGCCACTACGAAGACCTCGACGATCGCTACGACAAGCGCCCAAGCGCCTGGATCGAGCCGAAGGGTGACTGGGGCAAGGGCACTGTCGACCTGGTCGAGATTCCGACCGCCGACGAAACCAACGACAACATCGTAGCCTTCTGGAACCCGGAAAAATTGCCGGAACCTGGTCAGCCGCTCGATGTCGCTTATCGTATGCACTGGACCATGGACGAAGAGACGATTCATGCGCCGGACAGCGCCTGGGTCAAACAGACCCTGCGTTCCACCGGTGACGTCAAACAGTCCAACCTGATTCGTCAGCCGGATGGCAGCGTCGCCTACCTGGTGGACTTCGAAGGCCCGTCCCTGGCGGCATTGCCTGCCGATGCGGAGGTTCGCAGCCAGGTCAGCGTCGGCGACAATGCCGAACTGGTGGAAAACAGCGTGCGTTTCAACCCTGAAACCAAGGGCTGGCGCCTGACCCTGCGGATGAAGATCAAGGATCCGAGCAAGTCCACCGAGATGCGTGCCGCGCTGGTGCAGAACATCGTGCCTGCGGACCTGGCCAAGACTTCGATTCCGTCGTCGAACTCGTCGGTTGCCAAGGCCGACAAGGTTGCCGCCAGGCAACAGGAGAAAGAGGACAAGGAAGCCAGGCAAGCAGAGGCCAAGCAGGCTGACGCGAAGCCTGCTGCAGATGCCAAGGACAAGGCCAATCAAGACGCCAAGCAGCCTGCCGCTGCCGACGCGGCCCCAGCCACACCGGAATCGGCGCCGACTGAAGAAGTCCTGACCGAAACCTGGAGCTATCAGTTGCCTGCCGATGAGTAACTCTCAAGTACGGCCAGAAACTCTCTCCGAGTATCTGGCGCATCTGCCGATGACCGACCAGCAGCGCGCGGAACTCGCGGGCTGCCAGTCTTTCAGCGAATTGCACGAACGCCTGTCGTCATCGACGTTCGACGCCCCGACCGAAGCCGCCCAGGCTTCGGTTGGCAAACGCCTGACCCTGAGCACCGCCGAGGAGTTGCAGGACGCGGAAATGCTGGCACTCGACGCCAACGGCCGGGTCTGCCTCAAGGCGACCCCGCCGATCCGGCGGACCAAGGTCGTGCCGGAGCCGTGGCGCACCAACATTCTGGTGCGTGGCTGGCGCCGGATGACCGGTCGTACCAACCCGCCGAAGCCGCCGAAGGACGAACGGGTGTTGCCTGCTGCGCGCTGGCGCACCGTGGGTTCGACCCGTCGCTACATTCTGTTGCTACTGATGCTCGGCCAGACCATCGTCGCCGGCTGGTACATGAAAGGCATCATGCCGTACCAGGGCTGGTCGTTCGTCGACCTCAACGAAGTGCTGCACCAACCGCTGCTGCAAACCGCCACACAAGTGCTGCCGTATGCCTTGCAGACCAGCATCCTGATCCTGTTCGGGATTCTGTTCTGCTGGGTCTCGGCTGGTTTCTGGACCGCACTGATGGGCTTCCTCGAATTGCTCACCGGCCACGATAAATACCGTATCTCCGGTAAAAGTGCCGGCAATGAGCCGATTCCCAAGGATGCGCGCACCGCCCTGGTGATGCCGATCTGCAACGAAGACGTGCCACGGGTATTCGCCGGTCTGCGCGCGACTTTCGAGTCGGTCGCGGCCACGGGTGACCTGGACCGCTTCGACTTCTTTGTCCTCAGTGACAGTAACGACGCCGATATCTGTGTCGCCGAGCAACAGGCCTGGCTGGATGTCTGCCGCGAAGCCGGGGGCTTCGGCAAGATCTTCTATCGCCGTCGTCGTCGTCGCGTAAAACGTAAAAGCGGCAACCTCGATGACTTCTGCCGTCGTTGGGGCGGTGACTACAAGTACATGGTCGTACTCGATGCCGACTCCGTGATGAGCGGCGAGTGCCTGACCAGTCTGGTGCGCCTGATGGAAGCCACGCCGGATGCCGGGATCATTCAGACCGCGCCACGTGCGTCGGGCATGGACACCCTGTATGCGCGCATGCAGCAGTTCGCCACTCGCGTGTATGGCCCGTTGTTCACCGCCGGCCTGCACTTCTGGCAACTGGGCGAGTCGCACTACTGGGGCCACAACGCGATCATCCGCATGAAGCCGTTCATCGATCACTGCGCCCTGGCGCCGTTGCCGGGTAAAGGCGCGTTCTCCGGCGCGATCCTGTCCCACGACTTCGTTGAAGCCGCGCTGATGCGCCGTGCCGGTTGGGGCGTGTGGATTGCCTACGATCTGCCGGGCAGCTACGAAGAACTGCCGCCGAACCTGCTGGACGAACTCAAGCGTGACCGTCGCTGGTGCCACGGTAACCTGATGAACTTCCGCCTGTTCCTGGTCAAGGGCATGCACCCGGTGCACCGCGCGGTGTTCCTGACCGGTGTGATGTCCTACCTGTCGGCACCGTTGTGGTTCTTCTTCCTGGTGTTGTCGACCGCGCTGCTGGCGGTCAACACGCTGATGGAACCGCAGTACTTCCTCGAACCGCGCCAGCTCTACCCGTTGTGGCCACAATGGCACCCGGACAAGGCGATTGCGCTGTTCTCGACCACCGTCGTGCTGCTGTTCCTGCCGAAACTGTTGAGCATCATCCTGATCTGGGCCAAGGGTGCGAAAGAGTTCGGCGGCAAGTTCAAGGTGACCCTGTCGATGCTGCTGGAGATGCTGTTCTCCATGCTGCTGGCGCCGGTGCGGATGATCTTCCACACCCGTTTCGTCCTCGCCGCGTTCCTCGGCTGGGCCGCGACCTGGAACTCGCCGCAACGTGACGACGACTCCACGCCGTGGAGCGAGGCGGTCAAGCGCCACGGCCCGCAAACCCTGCTGGGCTTCTTCTGGGCCATGCTGGTGATCTGGCTGAACCCGAGCTTCCTGTGGTGGCTGGTGCCGATCGTCGGTTCGTTGATGCTGTCGATCCCGGTGTCGGTGATCTCCAGCCGCGTTGGCCTGGGCCTCAAGTCCCGTGACGAGAGCCTGTTCCTGATCCCTGAGGAATACAATCCGCCGCAGGCGTTGCTGGCCACCGACCAGTACACCCACGAAAACCGCTGGCACGCGCTGAACGACGGCTTCGTCCGTTCGGTGGTCGATCCACAGCAGAACGCCCTGGCGTGCTCGCTGGCGACCTCGCGTCACCGTCAGGCCGAGCCGATCGAATGGCTGCGGATCGAGCGGGTACGGCACGCGATGAAGGTTGGACCTGAAGGCCTGAGCAACAACGAGCGTGTGCAACTGTTGAGCGACCCGGTGGCATTGGCCCGCCTGCATGAGCAGGTCTGGAGCGAAGGCCATGCCGAGTGGCTGGATGCATGGCGCAAGTCGGTCAAGGCCGATCCCCACGCGCCGTTGCTGCCGCTCAAGCCAATGAGTGTGCAGCCTCAGTTGGCATAATGAAAAAACCCGCGAAAGCGGGTTTTTTTTGGCTTCAAAAGTTATACCGCGTCGCTCCCATCGCGAGCCTGCTCGCGACGGGGTGCTACTCAAACCCTGAACTTGCCCACCAGCATCTGCAAATGTGTACCCAGTCGCGCCAGTTCAACACTGGAGGCTGCGGTCTCCTCACTGGCTGCCGAGGTCTGATCCGACACATCCCGCACGTTCAGCACGCTGCGGTTGATCTCTTCGGCCACGGCGCTTTGCTGTTCGGCGGCAGCGGCGATCTGCTGGTTCATCGCCTGAATCGCCGAGACGGTGCGGGTGATGCTTTCCAGTGAGCTGCCGGCGCGGCGGGTCAGTTCGACACTGCTGTCGGTCAGGTTGCGGCTGTTGTCCATGATGGTCGCCACTTGCTGCGTGCCGCTTTGCAGGCCGACGATCAGCTCTTCGATCTCTTCGGTGGACTTCTGAGTGCGCTGGGCCAGGCTGCGGACTTCGTCTGCCACCACGGCAAAACCACGCCCGGCTTCACCGGCGCGGGCGGCTTCAATCGCCGCGTTGAGTGCCAGCAGGTTGGTTTGCTGGGCCACGGATTTGATCACGTCGAGCACGCTGCCGATCTTGTCGCTTTCGCGCTTGAGTTCGCCCATGGCAGCGGTGGAGTGGCCGACTTCCTTGGCCAGGCGTTCGATCTGGGCGATGGCTTCACCCACCACTTTGTCGCCCTCGCGGGCCTGCTGGTCGGCGGCGACGGCAGCTTCGCAGGCTTCTTCGGCGTTGCGCGCGACTTCCTGCACGGTGGCGGCCATTTCGTTCATGGCAGTGGCGACCTGATCGGTCTCGACCTTCTGGCTGTTGACTCCGGCGCTGGTCTGCTCGGTGACGGCGGACAGCTCTTCGGCGGCGCTGGCGATTTGCGTGACGCCATCGCTGATGCCGCCGATCAGTTCGCGCAGACCCTGGGTCATGCTCTGCATGGCACGCTGCAACTGGCCGAGTTCGTCGCGGCGCTGCGACGTCAGGTTGTGGGTCAGGTCGCCACTGGCGACGCGCTCGGCGACGGCCAGGGTCTGGTTCAACGGAATGATGATCTGCCGGGTGATCGCCCAAGCGGCCAGCAGGCCGAAAGCGATGGCCAGCACAGTGGCGAGGGTCAGCATGTTCTTGGCATGGGCGGCGTCGGTGTCACGCACGACGGTTTGCGAGACGGTGAGTTTCTGGCTCATGCCCGACAGGGTATCGCCTTGGGCAGACATGCGTACCAGGGCCTTGGCGCTGGCCACCTGAGAGTCGCGGAACTGGCTGACAGCGGCGCGGTAGGCCTTCAGCGAATCAGTCGCCTGTTGCAGGTTGGCGATGTGTTCTTCAGGCAGTTTGGCCGGCAGGCTCTGGAGGTTCTTCAGGGCGTTGTCAATCGCGTCGAGGGCCGGTTGTTCGGCCTCGCTCTTGCCGCTGTAGGTGTAGCCACGCACCTGGAAACGCGCCTGCTGGATCAGTTTGCTCAGGTCGATCACGCTGTTGAACGCCGCCATGCTGTCGCCTTGGAGCATGGATTTTTCCACTTCGGCGACGCGGGCCACGGCATTGTCGGCGGTGGCGCCGAGTTTGCTGCGGGCCTCCTCACGCTGGGCGCCGGCCTGGGTCATGTCGCTGAAGGCACGGCGGTATTCGGCGACCGCGGCCAGTTGTTGATCGACCATGGCCGTATCAGCCGGTTGCTCGATCAGGCCGCGGGCGGTCTGCAGGCCGCTTTCGAGTTTGCCCAACAGATCGTTGACGACACCGGGACCTTGTTCGCCGCGACGCATCTCGTATTCCAGGCGAGCGATGCGCAGGTCCTTGGTCAGGTCGTTGAGACTGGCGATGAACCCCAGTTTATCGCCACGGCTGGTCACGCCGCTCAGGCCACTCCAGCCGGTGAAGGTGATCAGCAGGGTCAGTAACAGCACCAGGCCGAAGCCGATCCCCAGCTTGCGTTTGACGCTGACGTTTCCCAGATTCTCGGCTAGCCATTGGTACATGCTGAAACTCCCTGGACCACAATTTGGTTTTATGGGGGGTGTATCGGCTGGACTGTGCGGATCTATAGGTGCTCAGGATTTTTCAGATGCGCGGTGATCTGTGGCGAGGGGGCTTGCCCCCCCGTTTGGGCGCGAAGCGGCCACTGTTGTTTGTTCCAGCCAAACCGCATGCACTTTTTTACGGCTGCTGCGCACCCGAACGGGGGGGCAAGCCCCCTCGCCACAGTGATCGCGTAGGGATTTAGAAAAGTCGGGCCAGCAGCGCGGTCACGGCGGTTTCGACCCGCAGAATGCGCTCGCCCAGTTGCACCGGTTGCAGGCCGGACTTGCCCAGCAGGTCGATCTCGTAGGGAATCCAGCCACCTTCGGGGCCGATGGCCAGGGTCACCGGTTCGCTGAGTGCGCGAGGGCAGGGCGGGTAATTGCCCGGATGCCCCACCAGACCGAGGGTACCGTCGGTGATCGCCGGTAAACGGTCTTCGACGAAGGGTTTGAAGCGCTTCTCGATGACGACTTCCGGCAGCACGCTGTCCCGTGCCTGTTCGAGGCCGAGGATCAACTGCTCGCGAATCGCCTCGGGCTCCAGGAACGGAGTCTGCCAGAAGCTCTTCTCGACACGATAGCTGTTGACCAGCACGATCCGTGGCACACCCATGGCCGCCACGGTCTGGAACACCCTGCGCAGCATCTTGGGGCGTGGCAGGGCCAACACCAGAGTCAATGGCAGCTTGGCCGGTGGCCGCTGGTCGAGGGTGACGCGCAACTCCGCTTCGCCGGTGTCCAGGCGCAGCACTTCGGCCGAGCCCATCAGCCCGCCGATCCGCCCGACGCGCATGCTGTCGCCCACTTCACAGCGGTGGACTTCCTGCATGTGGGTCAACCGGCGATCACGCAGGATCACCCGGTCGGCCGCAATGAAATCGGCTTCTTCGAGCAGCAGCAGGTTCACGGTTGAGTCGCTGGCGGCTGGTCGTTGTGGTCGTCAGCCGGCTGGTCGTCCGGGTGCTCGCCACGCTTGCTGATCAGGCTGCCAAACAGGATGCCGATTTCGAAGAGCAACCACATCGGCACGGCCAGCAGGGTCTGCGAGAAGATGTCCGGCGGCGTCAGGATCATGCCAACCACGAAGCAGCCGATGATCACGTACGGGCGGATTTTCTTCAGGTATTTGACGTCGACTACGCCGATCCACACCAGCAGCACCACGGCCACCGGGATTTCGAACGCCACACCAAAGGCGAAGAACAGCGTCATGACGAAATCGAGGTAGCTGGTGATGTCGGTCATCATTTCCACGCCGGCCGGAGTGGCGGAGGCGAAGAACTTGAAGATCAGCGGGAACACCAGGAAATAGGCGAAGGCCATGCCGGCGTAGAACAAAAAGATGCTGGAGACCAGCAAGGGCACGGCGATGCGTTTTTCATGCTTGTACAGGCCGGGGGCGATGAAACCCCAGATCTGATGCAGGATCACCGGAATCGCCAGGAACAGCGAGACCATCATCGTCAGCTTCAGTGGCGTGAGGAACGGCGACGACACGTCGGTGGCAATCATCGTCGCGCCGGCCGGCAGGTACTGGCGCAGTGGTGTGGAGACGAAGGTGTAGATCTGCTGGGTGAAAGCAAACAGGCCGGCGAAGATGATGAAAATCGCCGCTACGCAGCGCAGCAGTCGGGTACGCAACTCGGTGAGGTGCGAAACCAGCGGCATGTGCTGGTCGTTTTCGGGAAGGTCGCTCATGGGGCTCGCGGCGGCAGTGTTGGGTCATGAGGGGCCGGCGCAACGGGCGCAGCCGCAGGTGTAACGGGTTCAACCGGAGTTGCTGCAACAACAGGTGCAGGTTCGACAGGCGCTACAACGGGAGCAGGTGTCGGGTCGACAGCAGCGGCAGGCGCATGAATCGTCTGCTCTCCCACATGCTCCACCGGCGTCGGCTCCTGCTGGGTCGGCGTGAAGATTTTCCGCGCCTCCTGCTCAAGCGACAGGATGTGCTCGTTGTGCAGTTGCCGACGAATCTCGTCGGCACCGATTTCACGTTCAACTTCCTGTTTGATTGCGTTGAAGCTGCGCTTCAGACGCCCGACCCACAGGCCAGCGGTGCGCGCAGCGCCCGGCAAGCGCTCGGGGCCCAGCACCAGCAGGGCAACGAGGCCGACGAGCAGCAGTTCAGAGAAGCTGATACCAAACATTAGTCAGTGCTCACACGTCTTTGCGGATCGGCTCTTCGACTTTCTGTGCCTGCACATCGATGGTGTGCGGCTGGTTCACCGAGGCCTGTGGCTGTACCGGTGGCACCGGTTGGGCCGGGTTCGCATTCGGGTCAGCCGGTTTTTCGTCGTCGTTCATGGCTTTCTTGAAGCCCTTGATCGATTCGCCGACGTCGGTGCCGAGGTTTTTCAGTTTCTTGGTGCCGAACACCAGTACCACGACAACGAGGATGACGATCCAGTGTTTCCAGTCAAAAATGCCCATGCTGCTGCTCCTCTCTAATCGTTATTCAGGCGGACGGGCGCGAGGCTTTCTCGGCGTGTCCGGAGAGACCGAAGCGACGGTCCAGTTCATCGAGTACAGCCTGTGGATGCTGCCCCAATTGGGCGAGCATGACCATGCTGTGGAACCACAGATCGGCGGTTTCGTAGATCACATCGCTGCAGTCGCCGCTGACGGCGGCATCCTTGGCGGCAATGATGGTTTCGACCGACTCTTCGCCGACTTTTTCCAGAATCTTGTTCAAGCCCTTGTGATACAGGCTGGCGACATACGAGCTGTCGGCGGCAGCGCCTTTGCGCTCTTCCAGTACTTCGGCCAGACGGGTCAGTGTGTCACTCATGTGTGTGCCCTGCGCAGTAGATGGCGTGCGGATCTTTGAGCACCGGGTCGACCGTTGTCCAGTCGCCGTTTTCAAAGACGCGGTAGAAGCAGCTCTGGCGGCCGGTATGGCAGGCGATGCCGCCGATCTGCTCAACCATCAGGATGATGACGTCGGCGTCGCAGTCCAGGCGCATCTCGTGCAGGGTTTGCACATGGCCAGACTCTTCGCCCTTGCGCCACAGCTTGCCACGGGAGCGCGACCAGTAAATGGCGCGGTTCTCGGCAGCGGTCAGTTCCAGTGCTTCGCGGTTCATCCAGGCCATCATCAGGACGCGCCCGGTCTTGTGATCCTGGGCAATCGCCGGCACCAGGCCGTCGGCGTCCCACTTGATCTCGTCCAGCCAGTTTTTCATCTTCGACTCCGACAGCGGGCTCGACCCTTCAATAGTCGAGCTCAGGCGTTGAAACAGTGTGCCAGTCGTTCACACAACTGGCTATCGGCGCACGACCAGATACAAGCCGACCGCCATCATGATGCCGGCCGGCCAGTAAGCCAACTGGTTCAGCGGGCCGCCAGCAGCAAGGATTGCGCCTCCGGCCAGGTGGGCCGTGCCGAGCAGGCGCAGGAACCAGTCATCGCGGCGTCGATGCCACGCTGGCGGCGGGTCGTAGGCGTGGGGTTGGGACATGCGCTCAAGCAGGTCGCGGGCCATGTTGGCCAAGTGCGGGATCTGTTCGAACTGGCTGTGCACGTTGCCGAGCAGGGCTTTGGGGCTGACCCGCTCGCGCATCCAGCGTTCGAGGAACGGTTGCGCGGTGTTCCACAGGTCGAGGTCCGGGTACAGCTGGCGACCCAGGCCTTCGATGTTCAGCAGGGTCTTCTGCAGCAGCACGAGCTGCGGCTGCACTTCCATGTTGAAGCGTCGCGCGGTCTGGAACAGGCGCATCAGCACCTGGCCGAAGGAAATATCCTTCAGCGGTTTTTCGAAGATCGGCTCGCACACCGTGCGGATCGCTGCTTCGAATTCGTTGAGTTTGGTTTCCGCCGGCACCCAGCCCGAATCGATGTGCAGCTGCGCCACGCGACGGTAATCGCGCTTGAAGAAGGCGAACAGGTTGCGCGCCAGGTAATCCTGGTCTTCCGGAGTCAGGCTGCCGACGATGCCGCAGTCGATGGCGATGTACTGCGGGCTCCACGGATTCACGGTGCTGACGAAAATATTGCCCGGGTGCATGTCGGCGTGGAAGAAGCTGTCGCGGAACACCTGGGTGAAGAAAATCTCCACGCCACGCTCGGCGAGCATTTTCATGTCGGTACGCTGGTCGGCCAGGGTCGCCAGATCGGTAACTTGAATGCCGTAGATGCGTTCCATCACCAGCACTTTCGGCCGACACCAGTCCCAATGGACTTGCGGCACGTACAGCAGCGGAGAGCCGTCGAAATTGCGCTTCAACTGGCTGGCGTTGGCCGCTTCGCGCAGCAGATCGAGTTCGTCGTAGATGGTTTTTTCGTAATCGCTGACCACGTCCACCGGGTGCAGCAGGCGCGCATCGGCCGAAAGTTTTTCGGCGGCGCGAGCGAGGATGAACAGCCACGCCAGGTCCTGGGCGATCACCGGTTTGAGACCAGGGCGGATCACCTTGACCACCACTTCTTCACCGGTTTTCAGTTGCGCGGCATGCACCTGCGCCACTGAGGCCGAGGCCAGCGGTTCGACATCAAAACGGCTGAACACTTCGCTGATTTTCTTGCCGAGTTGTTCTTCGATCAGCTTGACCGACACTTGCGAGTCGAACGGCGGAACGCGGTCCTGCAGCTTCATCAGTTCGTCGGCGATGTCTTCGGGCAACAGGTCGCGGCGAGTGGACAGGATCTGCCCGAACTTGATGAAGATCGGCCCCAGGTCCTGCAACGCCAGGCGCAAGCGCGCGCCACGACTCAGGTCCAGGGTCTTGCGCGGGAACCAGCGCCACGGCAGGGCATAACGCAGCGCCCGCAGGAACCAGGGCAGTGGCAGGGCGAACAGCAGGTCATCGAGGCGGTAGCGGATCACGACGCGCTGGATGCGCAACAAACGGCGGACGGCAAGCAGCTTCATGCGTTATCGCTTGGGTCGAGGGATCGGGAAAGGCGCTCGAAACGCGCCTCGAGACGTTCCAGATCGAGCTTGATCTGGTCCAGTTCACTGAATCGGGCTTCGGCTTCGCGCTGACCGACCAGGGTGCGCGACTCTTCGGCCAGGTACTCGCCCAGGTTCTGGCCCAAGCTGGCAAAGCCTTGCTGATACCAGCGGGCGCGGCTGCGCAGGTGACCGCCGACCAGTTGCGTGGCCACAGGGCCCAACCAGCGCGAGAGTTCGTACTCCCAGTCCAGCTCCAGGTCCTGGAGGATCGCCGCCAGTTCCAGCAGTACGCCGCTGTCGCCGTCGAGTTCGACTTCAGGGGCGTGCAGAACAGAAGTCTTGTCCTTGCTCATCGCCAGTTTCAACAGGCTCGAGGCCGGTGCACGCAAGGTGCAGTCGGCGCCGGTTTCCCACTGGGAAGCGAGCATCAGGCCTTCGTCGCTGGGCAGGATGAACAGTTGCAGCGCCGGGCTGCGGCAGTCGACGGCAATCACTCTGCCGCTCAAATGCGCCAGCCGCGGCAGCGCCGTGCTGTCGAGACGCAGCACCCGGTTCAGGCCGAGTTCAACGCTGGCGAGCAGGCCGGCGAGCAGCATCAGGGCTTGATGCCGCGGTGCAGGGCGACGATGCCTGCGGTCATGTTGTGATAGGTCACGCGATCGAAACCGGCCTCGACCATCATCGACTTCAGGGTTTCCTGATTCGGGTGCATGCGGATCGATTCGGCCAGGTAGCGATAGCTTTCCGAGTCGTTGGTGATCAGCTTGCCCATCAGCGGCATGAAGGCGAACGAGTAGGCGTCGTAGGCCTTGGACATCAGCGCGTTGGTCGGCTTGGAGAATTCCAGCACCAGCAAACGGCCGCCCGGCTTGAGCACGCGCAGCATCGAGCGCAGGGCATCTTCCTTGTGGGTCACGTTGCGCAGGCCGAAGGCGATGGTCACGCAGTCGAAATGGTTGTCCGGGAACGGCAGTTTTTCCGCATCGGCCTGGACGAATTCAACGTTGCCGGACACACCGAGGTCCAGCAGGCGGTCACGACCGACCTTGAGCATGGACTCGTTGATGTCGGCCAACACGACCTGGCCGGTGGGGCCTACCAGATGCGAGAACTTGCGGGTCAGGTCGCCGGTACCGCCGGCGATATCCAGCACGCGGTTGCCGGTGCGCACGCCCGACAGTTCGATCGCGAAACGCTTCCACAGACGGTGCATGCCGCCCGACAGAAGGTCGTTCATCAGGTCATACTTGGCGGCTACCGAGTGGAATACCTCAGCGACTTTTTCCGCTTTCTGGCTTTCCGGAACGTTTTTGAAGCCGAAGTGAGTGGTGGGTTCGGCATCGCTGCCTTTGCGCTGATCAGTCATATCGCTGTCACCAAAAGAGAATGCGCGACATTCTAATCCCCAAGGCATGCTTTGTCTTGGCAAGGCTGAAGGTAAGATGGGTAACCATCGGGACGTTTTGACGCAGCAGGGGTCAAGATGCCTCGGGAAAGCATTCATAAAGCAGGAGTCATTCGATGGCCCGTATTAGTGTTGAACGTGCCCATGGCCTGGGTAAGGAAGCGGCTCGCGAGAAGGCCGACAAGCTGGCGCAGAAACTTTCCGATCAGTATGGCCTGGAGCCACGGTGGTCCGGCGATACCCTGAACCTCACGCGCTCGGGTGTGAAGGGCGCGGTGCATGTCACCGAGGGTTCGATTCGCGTCGAAGTGGAACTGGGCCTGATGATGTCGGCCATGAGCGGCATGATCAAAGCGGAAATCGAAAAGGCGCTGGATAAGGTCCTGGTCTGATCCCGACTTCGCGCCGAACCGATCCCCCTGTAGGAGCGGGCTTGCCCGCGAAGGCGGTAGTTCAGCCACAGACAATATGGTGGATGTACCGGCCCCTTCGCGGGCAAGCCCGCTCCTACAGTTTTTGATGTGGTGTGCTCAAAGGTTTATGTCATTTGTTAGGGTGCCGTTTCTAATTTTTCTCCCTACTTTGTGCCAGTGCCCGACACTTGTCCGGGCGGTTCCTCAAACCTTCTGCGCGTGAGGTGCACCATGGCCAAAGCCATTCTGAAGAAAAAAACCGACGTATCGACCAGTACGCTGAGCGACGTCAAATCCTATGCCCGCAAGATCTGGCTGGCAGGCCTGGGTGCTTACGCCAAGGTCGGTCAAGAGGGCGGCGAATACTTTCAAGAGTTGATCAAGGCTGGTCAGGTTGTTGAAAAGAAAAGCAAAAAGGTAGTCGCCGAGAAACTGGAAGCGGCCAATGCCGAAATCGATGAAGCCAAGAGTGAAATCAGCACTTTCAAAGGCCGCGTCGAAGTTCAACTCGACAAGGTCGAGAAGGCGTTCGACACGCGTGTCGCAAGTGCCTTGAATCGTATCGGCATTCCGTCTAAACATGACGTTGAGACACTCTCTGCTAAGCTCGATGAGCTGACGGCATTGCTCGAACGTGTCGCGCGTAAATCTTAAGGAGAACGGGATGGCTGTTAAAAAGAAAACCGAAAAAGAAGGCAGCTCGTGGATCGGGAAGGTTGAAGAATATTCCCGAAAAATCTGGCTGGCTGGTTTAGGCGTGTACTCGAAGATCGACACTGACGGCAGCAAGCTCTTCGATGCATTGGTTAAGGACGGCGAGAAAGCCGAGAAGCTCACCAAGAGCGCTGTTGGCAAGACAGTCGACGCCGCCAAGGACTCTGCTTCCTCGGCCAAGTCGCGCATCAGCGGCGTGAAAGATCGCGCACTGGGCAAGTGGGATGAGCTGGAAGGCGCTTTTGACAAGCGTCTGAACAGCGCCATTTCGCGTCTGGGCGTACCGAGCCGCAACGAAGTCAAGGCACTGCACAGCAAGGTCGAAACACTGACCAAGCAAATCGAAAAACTGACCGGCGCCAAGGTTGCGCCTGTTGCGGCGAAAACCGCGGCAGCCAAACCTGCTGCCAAGCCGGCCGCCAAAACCGCAGCCAAGCCACTGGCAAAAGCAGCGGCTAAACCTGCTGCCAAGCCTGCAGCTAAAACTGCAGCCGCCAAACCGGCCGCCGCAAAAGCCGCTGCCAAACCAGCGGCTAAACCGGCCGCCAAGCCTGCAGCGAAAACTGCAGCGGCCAAACCCGCTGCGGCGAGAAAACCTGCAGTGAAAAAGCCGGCAGCTCCAAAAGCCGCCGCGCCAAAACCAGCAGTGGCAGCTGCCAAACCGGCGACCCCGGCAGCTCCGGTCAGCGCATCGAACTCCGCTGCCGCGCCAACCCCTGCTGTCACCCCGACTGCCGCGCCAGCTCCATCGACGCCAACCAGTCAGTCCTGATTTTCAGGGCTCAAGAAAACGCCCGGCCTGTGAAGGTCGGGCGTTTTTGTTTGAGTATTGAAAAGATCGCAGCCTGCGGCAGCTCCTACAGGTAAACGCGATCCCATGTAGGAGCTGCCGCAGGCTGCGATCTTTTGATCTTAATGCTCTTCCAGATACTCCATCGCCATCTGTTCGGTCGCAGCCTTCATCGACGGCAGCAGGTGTGGCGCCACCAGCATCATGATCTGGTAAACCACCAGCCGCACCTCGCCTTCGCGATCGAGAATCCGCTGGTAATCCAGTGAGAACAGCAGCGTCAGGGTGATCTGCTCCACCAATTGCCCCAGTGCCTGGGTATCGCTGACCAGCAGCCCTTGCGCCTGCAATCGTGCCAGCAACGACGCCAGTGTGCGCTTGAGTGCATTGAGCAGATTGCGAATGCCCTTGGCCAGTTTCGGCAGGCGTCCGGCGAGGTTCGACAGATCCTGGAACAGGAACCGGTAGTGGGACAGGCGCTCGACGATCAGGTGCAGGAACAGCCAGTAATCTTCGGGTGCCAGTTCGACATCGGCCGGTGGATCGAGCAAGGGCGCCAGTTCGCCCTGAAAGCGCTCGAACAGCCCGAGAATCAGCGGTTCCTTGCCGTGGAAGTGGTAATAGAGGTTGCCCGGGCTGATGCCCATTTCATTGGCAACTTCCATGGTGGAGACATTCGGTTCGCCCTTTTGATTGAACAACTGCAGGGCACATTCGAGGATCCGGTCGCGGGTTTTCATCCAGTCTTCTTAATGTTCGTGCCAGGCCAACCTCCAGTCCTGTAGGAGCGAGCATGCTCGCGATGGTCGTTAACGATTACGCGGGCTACCTGATTACCCGCGGCGTCTGGATGTCCATCGCGAGCATGCTCGCTCCTACAGGGTCGGAGACTGACTGCGGCCTTTTTTAGGTTCAGCGCACACGTACGTAGGTACCGGGCGCAGCTTCCATCGGTGGGTAGTTCTGGTTGCCAAGCGCCATGTGGGTTTCCTTCTGCGCGCCGGAGCGTTCCTGAATCCAGCCCAGCCATTGGGTCCACCAACTGCCATCGACACGCTTGGCGTCGTAGTACCAGGCCCGTGGGTCGCTGCTCAGTTTGCCGTTCTCGACGTAGTTGGCCTTCGGGTTGTTCGGCGGGTTGAGGATGCTCTGCACATGACCGCTGTTGGACAGCACGAAGCGGCGCTCGCCACCGAGCAGCAGCGTAGAGCGATACACCGCATCCCACGGTGTGATGTGATCGTTGATGCCGGCGACGCTGAAGCTGTCGACGGTGACCTTCTGCAAATCGATCGGCGTGCCACACACTTCCAGCCCGCCCGGGTGGGTCAGCGGGTTGTGCTTGAAGAAGTCCAGCAGGTCGCCATGCAGGGCGGCCGGCAAACGCGTGTTGTCGTTGTTCCAGTAGAGGATGTCGAACGCCGGTGGCTCCTTGCCCAACAGGTAGTTGTTGACGAAGTAGCTCCAGATCAAATCATTGGGGCGCATCCAGGCGAAGACCTTGGCCATGTCGCGGCCGTCCAGCACACCTTTCTGATAGGAGCGGCGCTTGGCTGCCTCCAGAGTCTGTTCGTCGGCGAACAGCGAAGCGGGGCTGTCCAGCTGGCTGTCGAGCAGGCTCACCAGATAGGTCGCGCTGGACACCCTGCGCAGCTGCCGTTTGGCCTGCAAGTGGCCTTGCAACGCGGCAATGGTCAGCCCGCCGGCGCAGGCGCCCATCAGGTTGACCTCGCGTGCGCCGGTGATCGCCCGGCAGACATTCATGGCCTCTTCCACGGCTTCCACGTAGGTCGAGAGCCCCCATTCGCGGTGACGCACATCCGGATTGCGCCAGCTGATGATGAAGGTTTGCAGGCCGTTTTTGAGGGCGAACTGGACGAAGCTGTTGTGGGGGCTGAGGTCGAAAATGTAGTACTTGTTGATTTGCGGCGGTACCACCAGCAAGGGCTTGGAATACTGCTTTTCGCTCATCGGCTTGTACTGGATCAACTCCAGCAGTTCGTTGCGAAACACCACGGCACCGGTGGTGGTGGCGACCGTCTTGCCGACCTCGAACGCTTGCTTGGTGACTTGTCGAGGCAGGCCATCGTTGTGCAGCAGATCGTCCACCAAATGGCTGATGCCACGCACCAGGCTGTTTCCGCCGGAATTGAAAAGCTCCTTGACCGCCAGTGGATTGAGCAGGGTATTGGAGGGCGATACGGCGTCGTTGAGCAAGGCGAAAGCGAAGTGGGCGCGGGCGCGGTCGTCCGGGCTCATGTTGCTCTCGTCGATCCAGCTTTTGACCTGCTTCTGCCAACTTAAATAGGCCTGCAGGCTGCGGCGATAAAACGGGTTGAGGCTCCAAGCGGGGTCGGCGAAGCGAGCGTCCTGCGGGTTGGTCGGGTGCAGGGTGTCACCCAGCAGCACACGGCCAAGCTGACCACCGAGCTTGAGGGCATGTCGGGCGCTGTGCACCGGATTGCGCAAGCCATGGGCGGCCACACTGCGCAGGGTCGACAACAGATCCCGGCCGCGCAGGCCGGTAATCGCACTCTGTGCATTGATGAACGCGGCGGGAGTCGGTAGGGAATCCCTCGCTGGTTTCTCGCGCATGAGTCAACACTCCTTCGTCTTCAGGCCAAAAACAAATACACCGAACCAGAACACCATAGACGCTGTAACGGGTTGTTGCGCGGCGCGGCGTCCTGCCGACCGCTGATGCAGCGCTTTAGCCGCCCAATGGCGCCGGACGCGGATGCATCACCGCGCGCTGGCGCTCCTCTTCCAGGAATTTCATGATGATCGGGGCCACCGCTTCGGCCCGGGTAATCAGGAACAAATGCCCGTCATCGATGATGTGCAGCTGGGCGTTGGGAATGCGCCAGGCCAGCAAGCGCATGTTGACCAACGGGATCAGTGGGTCATCGTCGCCGGCCAGTACCAGGGTCGGCTGGCGGATCTTGTGCAACCAGTGAATGCTGGTCCAGCCGAGGCCGGCGAACAGCTGCCAGTAGTAGCCGAGCTTGCCCGCTGAACGCACCTTGGCCGCATGGCTCGCGGCCAGCGTTGGGTCGCGACGGAAAGAGCCGCCGTAGATCATCGGCGCAATGCGGATCACGTGGGATGGCTGGATGTAACGTCGCGGGCTGGCCATCATCCACAGCACTTTCGGCTTGCCCGGCACCATCACCGCCCCAGCCGCCGTCGCCGCCAGCACGAGTTTCTTGCAGCGCTCCGGGTAGTCGTAGGCGAACTGTTGGGCCAGGGCGCCACCCCAGGACACACCGATGACGTTGACCTGCCCGTAGTCGAGATAGTCGAGCATCCGCGCCGTGAGTTTCGCCAGGCTCGGAAAACGATACGGCCGGTTCGGCGTCGACGAACCGCCGACGCCGGGTACGTCGAAGGCGATGACTTCCAGGTCCGGATCCAGCGCCGCGATGAACGGGAACACCAGCTCCAGGTTGGCGCCGATGCCGTTGAAAATCAGCAAGGGCGTCAAGTGAGGCTTGCCGGGGCGTACCGCCGTGCGGAGCGTCTGGCCATCCAGATCGACGGTACGGAATATGAAGGGTTGCGGCATGCTTCAGGCCCTGTGGGTCGCTTTCTCGAATTCTTCCCTGTCCCTCCTGTAGGAGCGAGCTTGCTCGCGAAAAACGCAAAGGCAACGCATTCATCCAGACAGCACGCGTTATCGTTGACGTTCATCGCGAGCGAGCTCGCTCCTACAAGGGGCGAGGTGTGTCAGTTACCGCTCATGCACATAGGTGCCTGGCGCCGCTTCACCCGCTGGATAGGCCTTGTTGCCCAATTTCAGCGGAGCTTTTTTCAGGTTGCCTGAACGTTGTGCCTGCCATGCCTGCCAGTGCAGCCACCAGGAATCGGCATGCTTGGTTGACTCTTCCTGCCATTCATCGGCACTGGCGGGCATTTCGGTGCTGGTCATGTAACGCGATTTCGGATTGCCCGGCGGGTTCAGAATGCTCTGGATGTGCCCGCTGCTGGACAGCACGAATTCAACGTTGCCGCCGAACAGTTGCGCCGATTTGTAGCAGGAACGCCACGGGGTGATGTGGTCGTTGGTGCCAGCCAGCGAGAAGATGTCGGCGGTGACTTTCTTCAGGTCGATCGGCGTGCCGCACACTTCCAGTGCATCGGCACGGGTCAACGGGTTACTTTTGAACATCTCGATCAGGTCGCCGTGGAACGCGGCAGGTAATCGGGTGGTGTCGTTGTTCCAGAACAGAATGTCGAACACCGGCGGCTCATTGCCCAACAGGTAGTTGTTGACCCAGTAGTTCCAGATCAGGTCGTTGGGGCGCATCCAGGCGAAGACTTTCGCCATGTCGCGGCCTTCGAGGACGCCGGCCTGGTAGGAGTGACGCTTGGCGGCTTCAAGGGTTTGCTCGTCGACGAACAGGGCCACGTCGCTGTCCAGAGTGGTGTCGAGCACGCTGACCAGCAGGGTCAGGGCATTGACCTTGCTCTCGCCGATTGCCGCGTAGTGGCCCAGCAGCGCGGTGCAGGTGATGCCGCCGGAGCAGGCGCCGAGCATGTTCACGTCTTTGCTGCCGGTAATGGCGGTGACCACATCGACCGCTTCCTTGAGCGCTTCGATGTAGGTCGACAGGCCCCACTCGCGCTGCTCCTTGGTCGGGTTGCGCCAGCTGACGATGAAGGTTTGCACGTTGTTGCGCAGGCAGAACCGCGCCAGGCTCTTGTCCGGGCTCAGGTCGAACACGTAGAACTTGTTGATCTGCGGCGGTACCACCAGCAGTGGGCGTTCATGCACCTGCTCGGTGATCGGCTTGTACTGGATCAGCTCCAGCACGTCGTTGCGAAAGACCACCGCACCCTCGGTCACGCCAAGGGTCTTGCCGACCTCGAAGGCGCCCATGTTGACCTGGCTCGGCATGCCGCCGTTGTGCACCAGGTCCTTGGCCAGGTGCGAGAGACCATCGAGCAGGCTTTTACCGCCGGTTTCGAAGAAACGCTTGACCGCCGCGGGGTTGGCCGCCGTGTTGGTCGGCGCGAAAGCTTCGGTCATGAGGTTGATCACGAAGTGCCCGCGACTGACATCCTTGGCTGGCAGGTTACTGTCGTCGATCCAGGCGTGGAGTTCCTTGCGCCACGCCAGGTAGGTTTGCAGATAACGTTTGTAGAGCGGGTTCTGGCTCCAGGCCGGATCCGCGAAGCGACGGTCATCGCTGGTCGGTTGCAGCTCGGATTTGCCGAACAGTACGTTCTTGAGTTCAAGGCCGAAATGCGCAACATGCTTCGCACTGTGCACGGGTTGCCTGATGGCCTGCCTGAGTACCATGCGAGCAGATGCCAGTAGATCCTTTCCACGCAGCCCAACGACAGGATTCAGGCCCAAGGTGTTTTCCGAGGCCTGATACTTCAAGTCATCGTTATTCTGTTTACTCATCTACGACGCTCCATTGTCCTGAGACGAGTACCGGGTCCTGCTGTGCAGTCACACAGCCAATGCCAGGTACTACTGCTCGGGGTGACCGTTAATACTGCACCGCTGCTTTTTTAATGCAGAGAGCACTGCAGGGAACTTGCCAGTTCCATTGGTTACCCGAGTTTAATTTTTTTCGCAAGCAGGCCAGTCGGTGGCCCTGAAGCGGAGCATTCAAACAGATGAAATTAGAAAATGCCCTCTAAAGAGCAAGAGGCTCGGATTAGAGCATCAGCTTGACGACGGATTCGTTCGGGTCGCGGGTTTTTCCGGCGGCTTTGAGCTCGGCCAGATAATCATCCCAGAGTGCGTCATAACGTCGCCCCAGCTCGTACAGATATTCCCAGGTGAACAAGCCGCTGTCGTGGCCGTCGTCGAAGGTCAGTTTCAGTGCGTACTGTCCGGCCGGTTCTACCTTGGTCAGGCCTACGTTGATCTTGCCAAATTGCAGGATGGGTTTGCCGTGGCCCTGGACCTCGGCGGAAGGAGAGTGCACGCGCAGGAACTCGGCGGGCAGGGTGTATTCCTCGCCGGACGCGTATTTGAGCGTCAGGGTTTTCGAGGCTTTGTGCAGCTTGATGTCGGTGGGGAGTTGGGTCATGACAGGTCGTCCGTCTATGTGGAACGTTCTGTAGGAGCTGCCGCAGGCTGCGATCTTTTGATCTTGCTTCAAAAACCAGATCAAAAGATCGCAGCCTGCGGCAGCTCCTACAAGTGTTTCGTTCTCACAGGAGAGTAGGTGACCTACAGGATATAACGAGACAGGTCTTCGTTCTGCGCCAATTCGCCCAGATGGCTGTTGACGTAGTCGGCGTCGATCTGGATCACCTTGTCGTCATGGACACTGGCCAGGTCGCCGGCGCTGAACGACACCTCTTCGAGCAGGCGCTCGAGCAGGGTGTGCAGGCGACGGGCACCGATGTTTTCGGTTTTTTCGTTGACCTGCCAGGCGATCTCCGCGATGCGCTTGATGCCGCTCGGCAGGAACTCGATGCCCAGGCCTTCGGTTTTCAGCAGGGCGCAATATTGCTCGGTGAGCGAGGCGTGCGGTTCGCTGAGGATGCGTTCGAAATCTTCCGGGCTCAGTGCCTTGAGTTCAACACGAATCGGCAGACGACCTTGCAGTTCTGGCACCAGGTCGCTTGGCTTGCTCAGGTGGAACGCACCGGAAGCAATGAACAGGATGTGGTCGGTCTTGACCATGCCCAGCTTGGTGTTGACCGTGCAGCCTTCGATCAGCGGCAGCAAGTCGCGCTGCACGCCTTCGCGGGACACATCGACGCCACCGGAATTGCCACGCTTGGCGACCTTGTCGATTTCGTCGATGAACACGATGCCGTGCTGCTCGACCGCTTCCAGGGCCTTGGCCTTCAACTCTTCATCGTTGACCAGGCGGCTGGCTTCTTCGTCGCGCACCAGCTTGAGCGCTTCCTTGACCTTGAGCTTGCGGCTCTTGCGCTTGCCCTTGCCCATGTTGGCGAACAGACTTTGCAGCTGGTTGGTCATCTCTTCCATGCCCGGTGGCGCGGAGATATCGACGCCGGCCATTTCGGCGATTTCGATTTCGATCTCCTTGTCGTCCAGCTGACCTTCGCGCAGGCGCTTGCGGAACAACTGACGGGTGTTGGAGTCGGCAGTCGGGGCGTCGTCACTACTGAAGCCCATGCGCGCCGGTGGCAGCAGTGCGTCGAGGATGCGCTCTTCTGCAGCGTCTTCGGCGCGGTGGCGAACCTTGACGATTTCCTGCTCGCGCAGCAGCTTGATCGCGGCATCGGCCAGGTCACGAATGATCGATTCGACGTCGCGGCCGACATAGCCGACTTCGGTGAACTTGGTCGCTTCGACCTTGATGAACGGTGCGTTGGCCAGTTTCGCCAGGCGACGGGCGATCTCGGTTTTACCTACACCGGTCGGGCCGATCATCAGGATGTTCTTTGGCGTGACTTCAACGCGCAGCTCTTCAGGCAGCTGCATGCGGCGCCAGCGGTTGCGCAGGGCAATGGCGACGGCGCGCTTGGCATCATCCTGGCCGATGATGTGGCGGTTGAGTTCGTGGACGATTTCACGGGGAGTCATGGACATAATATTCTGTGGACCTCAAGCAAGAATGAGCCGTGGTGCGGTGGGCTGCACGGGCTTACTCGGCGCAGTCCTGCTCCTCAATGGTCTGGGTGTGGTTGGTGAATACACAGATGTCGGCGGCGATGCCGAGGGCGGTTTCGACGATTTCCCGGGCCGACAGATCGGTTTTCTTCAGCAGCGCACTGGCAGCGGCCTGGGCGTAACCGCCGCCGGAACCCATGGCGATCAGGCCTTCTTCGGGTTCAACTACATCGCCGTTGCCGGTGATGATCAGGGAGGCGTCTTTGTTGGCGACGGCGAGCATGGCTTCGAGGCGGCTCAGGGAACGGTCGGTGCGCCATTCCTTGGCGAGTTCGACGGCGGCCCGCACCAGGTGGCCCTGATGTTTCTCAAGTTGGCCTTCGAAGCGTTCGAAGAGGGTAAAGGCGTCAGCGGTGGCACCGGCAAAACCGGCGATGACCTGGCCGTGGTACAGGCGACGAACTTTTTTCGCGTTGCCTTTCATCACGGTATTACCAAGGGAAACCTGGCCGTCGCCGCCCATGACGACTTTGCCATGGCGGCGAACTGAAACGATGGTGGTCAAGGGAAGAGTCTCCACGCAGCGGGGCGAAAATGCCTTATGCCCATTCATATGGGGGTGCTGGAGTGGATTTCAACTGTAGGACGGGAGAGGGGACGAGTGGTGCGAGGCGCGTAGGAGCTGCGATGGCAGGTGATCAGCGGCTCTGGCGTTGTTGTAACAACAGATTGCTGAAACCCGCACCGGCCAATTGTTTCTGCGCCGTGGTCAGTTGTTCCCGGTTACTGAATGGACCGACCAGCACCCGATACCAGGTTTCATCCTTCACCGTGCCCGATTCAACCGCTACAGCCTGACCCAGCAGGATGATCTGCGCCCGAACCTTGTCCGCATCAGTCTCTTTGCGGAACGAGCCAGCCTGCAGGAAAAACTTCGTCACCGGCGCCGCCTTGACCGGAGGCGCTGGTGGCGGCGTGATCCCGGCCAGGGCTGCCTGGGCGCGAGCCGTATCGATCTTCGCCGCTTCGGCCGGGGTGACCGGCGTAGTCGGGATGACCGGTACTTGCGGCGTCGGCAGGGTTTTTTCCGGCACGGCATCCGGCGGCACGATGACTTCCGATTCCGGCAGCAAGGTGTAGAAGTCGTACTTTGGCTTCACCGGTTGCGTCGGGCTCGGCGGGGTCTTGTTGGCCTCGGCGATCTTGCTGGCTTTCTGCTGTTGCTGTTGCTCGACTTTTTCACGCTTGACCGTGTCGCTGCCCTTGCCCGGTTCCAGCTTCATCAGGAACACGATGAAGGCGCCGACCGTCAGGCCGATGGCCATCCACAGCCAGCCCGGGATCGGTTGTTTTGCAGGAGCTTGGTAACGGCTGGCGCCACGCTTGGGTGCAGGTTTTTTCTTGGCAGCCAACTTACATACGCTCCAGAGTTTCCAGGCCCAAGAGTTCCAGGCCTTGCTTGAGGGTGCGTCCGGTCAGCGCGGCGAGGCGCAGGCGGCTTTGCATTTGTGCCGGGGTATCGGCGGCGAGGATCGGGCAGTTCTCGTAGAAGCTGGAGAACAGGCCGGCGACGTCGTACAGGTAAGTGCAAAGAATGTGCGGGGTGCCTTTTTCGGACACGTTGTTCAGGATTTCACCGAACTGCGCGAGTTTCGCCGCGAGTTCGTGTTCGTGCGCTGCTTCCAGAACGATCTGGCCGTCGACTTCGCTGAAATCCTTGCCGAGTTTGCGGAACACGCCGGCCACGCGGGTGTAGGCGTACAGCAGGTACGGCGCGGTGTTGCCTTCGAAATTGAGCATCAGGTCGAAGTTGAAACTGTAGTCACTGGTGCGGTGCTTGGACAGGTCGGCGTATTTCACTGCGCCGATGCCCACCACTTTTGCGATGTTGCGCAGCTCGGCTTCGGCCAGCTCCGGGTTCTTGTCCTTGACCAGGGTGTAGGCGCGTTCCTGTGCTTCGGTCAGCAGGTCGATCAGCTTCACGGTGCCGCCGTCACGGGTCTTGAACGGACGACCGTCCGCGCCGTTCATGGTGCCGAAGCCCATGTGTTCCATTTCCATCGGATGGGTCACGAAACCGGCCTTGCGCGCCACGGCGAACACTTGCTGGAAGTGCAGGGCCTGACGCTGGTCGACGAAGTACAGCGCGCGATCGGCCTTGAGCTTGCCGCTGCGGTAGCGCACGGCCGCCAGGTCGGTGGTGGCGTAGAGGTAGCCGCCGTCAGCCTTGACGATGATCACCGGCAGCGGGTCGCCATCGGCATTCTTGAATTCGTCGAGGAACACGCACTGGGCGCCGTTGCTCTCGACCAGCATGCCTGCCGCCTTCAAATCATTGACCACGTTGATCAGGTCGTCGTTGTAGGCGCTTTCGCCCATTACGTCGGCCATGGTCAGTTTGACGTTGAGCAGTTCGTAGATCTTCTGGCAGTGGGACAGCGAGATGTCCTTGAACCTGGTCCACAGTGCCAGGCAGTCGGCATCGCCGGCCTGCAGCTTGACCACCAGGCCACGGGCGCGATCGGCAAACTCTGCGGATTCGTCGAAGCGTTGCTTGGCGGCGCGGTAGAAGTTTTCCAGGTCCGACAGTTCGTCGCGGGTGTACGGGTTTTCCTGCAGATAAGCCATCAGCATGCCGAACTGGGTGCCCCAGTCGCCGACGTGGTTCTGACGGATCACGGTGTCGCCGAGGAATTCGAGTACCCGGGCCACGCCGTCGCCGATGATGGTCGAACGCAAGTGGCCGACGTGCATCTCTTTGGCCAGGTTCGGTGCCGACAGGTCGACCACGGTGCGCTGTACCGGGCCGGCCTTGCGCACGCCGATGTGGGTGTCAGCCAGGGCGGCGTCCAGGCGTGCGGCCAGGGCATCGGTGTTCTGGAAGAAGTTCAGGAAGCCGGGACCTGCGATTTCGGTCTTGGCGACGTTTTCGTCAGCCGGCAGTGCGGCGATGATTTTTTCCGCCAGATCGCGCGGCTTCATACCGGCCGGCTTGGCCAGCATCATGGCGATGTTGCTGGCGAAATCGCCGTTCTTCTTGTCGCGGGAGTTTTCCACCTGGATCGCCGGCGACAGGCCTTCAGGCAACACACCTTCGTTGACGAGTTGGGTGATGGCTTGTTGGATCAGCTGGCGAATGGTGTCTTTCATGGTCTTCTCTTTCGACCGCAGGCGCGGCGGCGCATCATGCGCTGGTGGAAAAACTGGGCATTATCCGTTGCGAAGACGGGCTTGCCAACCATAGCAGGCAGGATATGGATGTGTGGTGACAAAAGAGGCAAAGATCGCAGGGTAGGAGCTGCCGAAGGCTGCGATCTTTTGATCTTGACCTTCTTAATACAAATCCACCGGATCAACATCCAGCGACCAGCGCACTGCCCGTCCGCTAGGCATCTGCTCCAGCACCAGCAACCAATTGGCTAGCAACCGATGCAGCGGTGCCCGCGCCGTAGCCTGCAACAACAACTGCGCACGATAGCGCCCGGCCCGGCGCTCCATCGGTGCCGGGACCGGTCCCAATAACTCGATCCCCGTCAGATTCTGCTCGGCCAGCAAGCGTTCCGCCTCGCTGCACGCCTCATCCAGGAAGCCTTCGGCCTGACCCGGTTTGTGCGCCTCGGCTCGCAGTAGCGCCAGGTGCGCAAACGGCGGCAAGCCTGCCGCACGACGTTCGCTCAAGGCCTGTTCGGCAAAGGCGAAATAGCCTTGCTCGGTCAATTGCACCAGCAGTGGGTGGTCGGCCAGGTGCGTCTGGATAATCACTTTCCCCGGCTCTTCGGCGCGGCCTGCGCGGCCCGCGACCTGCACAATCAGCTGAGCCATGCGCTCGCTGGCGCGGAAGTCGCCGGAAAACAGGCCGCCGTCGGCATCGAGGATCGACACCAGCGTCACCCGCGGAAAGTGGTGACCTTTGGCAAGCATCTGCGTGCCGATCAAAATGCACGGCTGACCTTTTTGAATGGTTGCGAACAACTGGTTCATCGCGTCCTTGCGCGATGTGCTGTCGCGGTCGACCCGCAGCACCGGATAGTCCGGGAACAGAATCGCCAGGCGCTCCTCGGCCCGTTCGGTGCCGGCGCCCACGGGGCGCAGATCGACCTTGTTGCACTTGGGGCACTGGCGCGGCACACGCTCGACGTAGCCGCAATGGTGGCAACGCAATTCACCGTGACGCTGGTGCACGGTCATCCGCGCATCGCAACGCTGGCACTCGGACATCCAGCCACAGTCATGGCACAACAGGGTCGGGGCGAAGCCGCGTCGGTTGAGGAACACCAGTACCTGTTGCCCGGCAGCCAGGGTCTGTCCAATAGCCTGTTGCATCGGCCCGGAAATGCCGCTGTCCAGCGGACGGCTTTTGACGTCCAGGCGCAGGAAGCGCGGCTGTTTGGCACCGCCGGCGCGCTCGTTCAAGCGCAGCAGCCCGTAGCGGCCGGTGTAGGCGTTGTGCAGGCTTTCCAGCGACGGGGTGGCGGAGCCGAGGACGATCGGGATGTTTTCCTGTCGCGCCCGCACCAGCGCCAGATCGCGGGCGTGATAGCGCAAGCCTTCCTGCTGTTTATAGGAACCGTCGTGTTCTTCGTCGATGATGATCAGACCGGGGTTCTTCATCGGTGTGAACAGGGCCGAACGGGTGCCAATAATAATGTCGGCCTCACCGTCCCGGGCGGCCAGCCAGGCCTCGAGGCGTTCGCGGTCATTGACCGCCGAATGGATCAACGCGATGCGGGCATTGAACCGCTGTTCAAAGCGCGCCAGGGTCTGTGGGCCGAGGTTGATTTCCGGGATTAGCACCAGTGCTTGCTTGCCAGCCTCCAGAGTTTCGCGGATCAACTGTAAATAGACTTCGGTCTTGCCGCTGCCGGTGACGCCGGCCAGCAGGAACGCGTGATAACTGTCGAAGCCGGCGCGAATCGCCTCATAGGCGGCGCGTTGCTCGGGGTTCAGCGGCAGTTCCGGTTGCGCCAGCCAGTGTTCGTGGCGTACGCCCGGGGCGTGGCGGCGGATCTCGACCTGCACCAGCTCCTTGGCCAGCAGCAAATCCAGACTGTCCTTGCTCAGCATCAGTTTGCTCAGCAACTGATGGGCGACGCCGTGGGGATGCTGGGCCAGCGTGGCCAGGGCTTCGCGCTGGCGCGGGGCGCGGGCGATGCGCGGATCATCAAAGCTGGCGCCAGGCGCGGCGGACCAGAAGCGCTCCTGGCGCGCTTCGGCCAGCTCACCCTGGCGCAGCAAAACCGGCAGCGCCCAGCTCAAAGTGTCTCCAAGGCTGTGCTGATAATACTGGGAGGTCCACAGGCACAGCTTGAACAGCGCGGGCGGCAGTGGTGGCGTAGCGTCGAGCAGGGCCAGGGCCGGCTTTAGTTTCTCGGCCGGGACTTCGCTGGTGTTGGTGACTTCCACCAGAATCCCGATCATCTCGCGCCGGCCGAACGGTACCCGCAGGCGCATGCCGGGGTGCAGTTGCGCGCGCAGGACGCCGGCCGGAGCGCGGTAGTCGAACAGGCGGCGCAGCGGCGAAGGCAGGGCGAGGCGCAGAATGGCGTTGGGCACGCGGGGGGATCTCGATCAACAAATAATAGGGGGGCGTGACATATAACCTGTAGGAGTGAGCCTGCTCACGATAGCAATCTTGCAGTCAACATTGCGGCGACTGGCAGACCGCTATCGTGAGCAGGCTCACTCCTACAGGGGATCGCGTATTGGGCCGGGAGCCTAGCAGACGACTGGTTTCAGGGACAGCTTGCGTGATCAGGATTGTCTGGTAGAATCCGCGGCCTAATTACGTGCGGTATTCAACAATAGTGTTGGGTGGCGGCACGCTAGCCTGAGGAAGACACCATGAAAGCTGATATCCATCCAGAATACCCGGCAGTTGCTGTTACCTGCAGCTGCGGCAACAAGTTCGAAACCCGTTCGACCTTCGGCAAAGCCCTGGCGATCGACGTTTGCAACGAATGCCACCCGTTCTACACCGGTAAGCAGAAGACTCTGGACACTGGCGGCCGCGTTCAGCGCTTCGCCGACCGTTTCGGTGCTTTCGGCAAGAAAGCTCCAGCTGCTGCAGAGTAAGGTTAAAGAGCCTTATGGGCTTTTCCTTGCTGTTAAAAAAGGCGTCCCTTGCGGGCGCCTTTTTTGTGTCCGCGATTTGGCTGTCTGGCGCCCAGGCGTTTTGCCCGGCACCCAGCGGCTTGACGTCCGTCGCGGTGCAGCGGGTAGTGGACGGCGACACTCTGCGCCTGAGCGATGGCCGCAGCGTGCGCATGATCGGCTTGAACACGCCGGAGCTGGGCAAGAAGGGCCGTTCCGATGAACCATTCGCCGTGGCCGCGCGCAAACGCCTCGAAGCCCTGGTGGCGGCGAGTGACGGGCGGGTTGGGTTGGTGCCTGGCGAAGAAAGCGAGGACCATTACGGCCGCACCCTGGCCCATGTCTACGGTGCCAATGGCGCCAACCTCGAAGCGCAGATGCTCGCCGAAGGCCTGGGTTTTCTGGTGGCCGTGGCGCCGAATGTCGATCTGGTCGCCTGTCAGCAAGCGGCCGAGCGCAGTGCGCGTCAGGCCGGGCTCGGGTTGTGGCGCCAGTCACCTGTACTGAAAGCGGAGCAGATCAGCGCTTCCGGCTTTGCTGTGCTCAGCGGTCGTGTGAGCAAGGTTCAGCGCAATCGCGGCGGCGTTTGGATCGAGTTGCAGGATTCGGTTGTATTACGCGTTGCGCCCAATCTGCTGGCGCGTTTCGATGTGAACTCACTGGAAAGCCTCAAGGGCAAGCAGGTCGAGGCGCGCGGCTGGGTGCTGGATCGCTCGCGCAAAGGCGGTCTTAAGGATGGCCAGGCGCGCTGGATGTTGCCCTTGACCGATCCGGCGATGCTGCAAGCGGCACAGTGATAAAAAATTGTAGACATTTTTTCTGTCGATTGTGAACAGTCAGACCCTTGTGTACCGTGGCTCTTGGCCCAAAGTCGTAGGGCCGGGCGCTTGACAGGGGTGACCGGTCAGTCTTGTGGGGACTTTGCGAGGGGCGTATCCTCGCTGACCAGTCTGTCCAACAGTAAAAAGCGGAATGCCAAAATGTCTGATCTGAAAACTGCCGCTCTCGAATATCACGCCAATCCTCGTCCAGGGAAGCTGAGTGTCGAGCTCACCAAGGCCACTGCTACCGCTCGCGACCTGTCGCTGGCCTACAGCCCGGGCGTAGCCGAACCAGTACGCGAGATCGCCCGCGATCCTGAACTCGCCTACAAGTACACCGGCAAAGGCAACCTGGTTGCAGTTATTTCCGATGGCACCGCGATTCTCGGCCTGGGTAACCTCGGCCCATTGGCTTCCAAGCCAGTGATGGAAGGTAAAGGCGTACTGTTCAAGCGCTTCGCCGGCATCGACGTTTTCGACATCGAAGTCGACTCCGAAAGCCCGCAAGCCTTCATCGACACCGTCAAGCGTATCTCCATCACCTTCGGTGGCATCAACCTGGAAGACATCAAGGCACCAGAGTGCTTTGAAATCGAACGCGCTCTGATCGAGCAGTGCGATATCCCGGTATTCCACGATGACCAGCACGGCACCGCTATCGTGACCGCTGCCGGCATGATCAACGCCCTGGAAATCGCTGGCAAAACCCTGTCGGAAGCCAAGATCGTCTGCCTGGGTGCCGGCGCTGCCGCCATCTCCTGCATGAAGTTGCTGGTGAGCATGGGCGCCAACATCGAAAACATCTACATGGTCGACCGTACCGGCGTGATCCACTCCGGCCGTGACGACCTGAACCAGTACAAGGCGGTGTTCGCTCACGCGACCGACAAGCGCACCCTGGCTGACGCCCTGCAAGGCGCTGACGTGTTTGTAGGCTTGTCCGGCCCGAACCTGCTGAGCGCTGAAGGCCTGCTGTCGATGGCGCCTAACCCGATCGTGTTCGCCTGCTCCAACCCTGATCCGGAAATCGCCCCGGAACTGGCGCACGCCACCCGTAACGACGTGATCATGGCCACCGGTCGTTCCGACTACCCGAACCAGGTCAACAACGTACTGGGCTTCCCGTTCATCTTCCGTGGTGCCCTGGACGTTCGCGCCAAGCGCATCAACGAAGAAATGAAAGTGGCTGCGGCCAACGCCCTGCGCGAACTGGCCAAGCTGCCGGTGCCTCAGGAAGTGTGCGACGCCTACGGCGGCATCAAGCTGGAATTCGGTCGTGAGTACATCATTCCGAAGCCAATGGATGCCCGCCTGATCACCCTGATCTCCGATGCCGTGGCTAAAGCCGCCATCGAGACCGGTGTGGCGACCCTGCCGTACCCGAAGAACTACCCGCTGAAAAGCGTGGATGATGTGTTCAACGGTTAACAGCAGTCGCCCATAAAAAACCCAGCCAAGCGCTGGGTTTTTTTATGGGCACTGTAGGAGCGAGCTTGCTCCGGGCGGCGTTCCGACGATGGACGTGAACGATAGCGCGTGTGTTCTGAATAAACGCGCCATCCTTGAGTCCTTCGTCGGAACGCCGCCCGGAGCAAGCTCGCTCCTGCAGCTGCCTCTCTAGAATAAATCGATCGGCGCCGCTTCATCCGCCGGCAGCGGGCTGCCTGGCACTGAGCCGTTGCCCAGTTCGTTGACTGATGGCGGCGTATCTTCGGCCTTGAACAGCTCGAAATAGGCCCCTGGCGTGCCTGGGGTGGCTGCGCGGCCACTGACCGGATCGACTCGCAGGCTGAGGATGCCTTCCGGCTCCGGCTGCGTATGCGGCGGTTTGCCTTTGAGCGCGGGGCCCATGTAGTTCATCCAGATCGGCAGCGCGACGGTGCCGCCGAATTCCTTGCGGCCCAGGCTTTCCGGTTGATCGAAACCGGTCCACACGGTCGTCACGTAATCGGCGTTGTAACCGGAGAACCAGGCGTCCTTGGATTCGTTGGTCGTACCGGTCTTGCCGGCAATGTCCGGGCGGCCCAGGGCCAGTGCGCGGCGACCGGTGCCGAGCTTGATCACGTCCTCAAGCATGCTGTTGAGGATGTACGTGGTGCGCCCGTCAATGATGCGTTCAGCCACGGCGGGTGCTTGTGGCGTCGACGTAGTGCCTGGGGTTTCGCCCACCGTTGCGTTGACTGTGAAGGCTTGAGGGGCGGTTGGCGCGGCAATGCCATCGCTGGCTGCGCTGCCCAGAGGCACGCTTGGTGGGTTGGCGACGAACAGTGTGTCGCCGTTGCGGCTTTCGATCTTGTCGATGATGTACGGGGTGATCTTGTAGCCGCCGTTGGCGAAGGCGCTCCAGCCGGTGGCGATTTCCATAGGCGTCAGGGTCGCGGTGCCCAGCGCCAGGGACAGGTTGGGTGGCAGGTCCTGTTTGTTGAAGCCGAAGCGAGTGATGTAGTCAATGGTCTTGCCTACGCCCATCGCTTGCAGCAAGCGGATCGATACCAGGTTGCGCGACTTGTACAGCGCTTCACGCAGGCGAATCGGGCCGAGGAAGGTATTGGTGTCGTTCTTCGGACGCCAGACCTTGTCCAGGTACTCGTCGACGAACACGATCGGTGCGTCGTTCACCAGGCTGGAGGCGGTGTAGCCGCTATCCAGTGCGGCGGCGTAGACGAACGGCTTGAAGCTCGATCCCGGCTGGCGCTTGGCTTGCAGTGCGCGATTGTAGTTGCTCTGTTCGAAGGCGAAACCGCCGACCAGCGCACGAATGGCGCCGTTCTGCGGGTCCAGGGACACCAGCGCGCCCTGGGCCTGCGGGATCTGGCTGAACTTCAGCGAATTGTCCGGCTGACGCTGCACGCGAATCAGATCGCCCACTTGAGCCACGTCCGAAGGCTGCTTCGGATTGGCGCCCATGCTGTTGGTATTGAGGAACGGGCGGGCCCATTTCATGGTGTCCCAGCTCACGTGTTCCTGGCCGGTGCGGGTCAGCACTTGCAGGCCGTTCTTGTCGACCAGGGTCACGATGGCCGGTTCCAGGCCGCTGATGGTGCGTTGTTTGGTCAGCTCGGTGGCCCAGGCTTCGCGAGTCTTGCCCGGTAGCCGCGACTCGGGTCCGCGATAGCCGTGGCGCTGATCGTAGGTCATCAGACCTTCGTGGACCGCGGTGTTGGCCAGTTCCTGGAGGTTGCTCGGCACCGTGGTGGTGACGCGGAAGCCTTCGGTATACGCGTCGCTGCCATAACGCCCAACCATTTCGGCACGGGCCATTTCGGCGATGTACGGGGCGTTCACTTCCGGGGTCGGCACGTGATAGCTGGCGTTCAGCGGCTCGTTGATCGCAGTGGTGTAGTCGGCCTCGCTGATTTTCCCGAGCTTGTACATGCGCCCCAGGATCCAGTCGCGACGTTCCTTGCTGCGCGCCGGGTTGGCCAGCGGGTTGAAGCGCGACGGTGCCTTGGGCAGGCCGGCGATCATCGCCATCTGCGCCAGGCTGACATCACGGATCGATTTGCCGTAATAGACCTGCGCTGCCGCCTCGATGCCGTACGCACGGTTACCCAGATAGATTTTGTTGACGTACAGCTCGAGGATCTCGTCCTTGGTCAACTGCCGTTCGATCTGCAGGGCCAGCAGGATCTCGGTGGTCTTGCGCGAAAAGCTGCGTTCACTGCTCAGGAAGAAGTTCTTCGCCACTTGCATGGTGATCGTGCTGCCACCGGACTGGATGTGTCCGCTTTTGACCAACTGGGTCGCGGCACGCATCAGGCTGCTCGGATCGACGCCGTAGTGGTTGGCGAAATTGTCGTCTTCAGCACTTAGTAACGCATTGATGAAATTGGGGGGAATGTCGGCGAAACGGATCGGTGTACGGCGCATTTCGCCGAATTCTGCGATCAACTTGTTATCGCTGCTATAGACCCGCAAAGGGATCTGCAACTGGATGCTTCTCAGTGCCTCCACGGACGGCAGCCCGGGACTAAGGTAGAGGTACGCCCCGCTCAGACCCAGAAGGAGTCCGCAGAAAACCGCGACGATGGACCAACCGAAAAACTTCAGCAGACGAATCAAGGCTTTTGGATATCCAGGGCAAAAAATGAATTGGGCAACAGGGTTCAGGCTAAATGAGAACGACCCGCGCATTGAGCAAATGCGGAAAAAAAGCGCTGGGCATTATAAGCATTTTTCTGCTCGGGAGCGTGGTTGGCGCTGCTGTCAAGACGGGTGGATTGAACGCAATTGACATTGCAGAGTCCGTAACTCACGGAAAGTCATAGGGAATTGGTAGTGCCAGGACTCTTCAACAAAAAATCCAATACGCTGCTGGGAATCGATATCAGCTCCACCTCGGTGAAGCTTCTGGAGTTGAGCCGTCAGGGCGAGCGCTTCCGGGTCGAGGCCTATGCGGTCGAGCCGTTGCCGGTCGGCGCGGTGATCGAAAAGAATATCGCCGAGCTCGAAGGCGTGGGGTTGGCCCTCGCCCGCGCGCTGACCAAGGCCAGAACCGGCCTCAAGAACGTGGCCGTGGCCATGGCGGGCTCTGCGGTGATCACCAAGACCATCGAGATGGAGGCCGGTCTTTCCGAGGACGAGATGGAAAGCCAGCTGAAGATTGAGGCTGATCAATACATTCCATATCCCCTGGATGAAGTCGCGATCGACTTTGAAGTCCAGGGCACCTCTGAGCGCAACTCCGAGCGCGTCAACGTGCTGCTCGCCGCTTGCCGCAAGGAAAACGTCGAAGTTCGCGAGGCAGCCCTGGCCCTGGCGGGGCTGACCGCCCGCGTGGTCGATGTCGAGGCCTACGCGCTGGAGCGCTCCTTCGAATTGCTGGCCAGTCGGCTCGCGGTTTCCGGGGAATCTTCGACGGTCGCAGTGGTGGACATCGGCGCCACCATGACCACCCTGAGCGTGCTGCACGGCGGGCGGATTATCTACACCCGAGAACAATTGTTCGGCGGTCGGCAATTGACCGAGGCAATCCAGCGTCGCTATGGCCTGACGCTGGAGCAGGCGGGGCTGGCGCAAAAGAAGGGCGGCCTGCCGGATGACTATGCCAGTGAGGTCTTGCAGCCATTTCGAGAGGCGCTGGTGCAGCAGGTGTCGCGCTCGTTGCAGTTCTTCTTCGCCTCAGGCCAGTACAGCGCCGTCGACCATGTCCTGTTAGCCGGCGGTACCGCGTCGATCCCGGGGCTGGACCGATTGATCGAGCAGCAATTGGGCACGCCGACCCAGGTTGCGAATCCTTTTTTCGAAATGACGCTGGGCAGCAAGGTCAATGGTGCTGCTCTGGCGAGTGATGCCCCGGCGTTGATGATCGCCTGTGGCCTGGCCCTCAGGAGCTTCGACTGATGGCACGGATCAATCTTTTACCCTGGCGCGAGGAGCGGCGTGAAGCCCGTCGCAAGCGCTTGCTGCTGATCCTGGTGGCCGTGATGGTGGGCACGATGGGCGCGGTACTGGTCGCGAACCAGGCCATCAGCGCTGCCATCGACCGGCAAGTCACCCGTAACGACTACATCGGCAAGCAAGTCGCTGTGGTCGATGAGCAGATCAAACAGATCGATGATCTCAAGGCGCGTCGTCAGCAACTGGTCGAGCGCATGCGCATCATCCAGGACCTGCAAGGCAATCGCCAAATCAGCGGGCGAATATTTGACCAATTGGCGCGAGCACTGCCCGACGGCGTGTATTTCACCGAAGTGAAAATGACCGCAAAGACCTTGTCCATCACCGGCGCTGCGCAATCGAACAACCGTGTTTCAGACTTGATGCGCAACCTCGAGGCATCAGATTGGTTCGATGCGCCGAACCTGACCGAAGTCAAGGCCACAGCTGCCGGCCAGGTGGAGCAGGCCAACGTCTTCCAGTTGACCGTTCGTCAGACTCAACCCGCAACACCGGAGGAGGGCAAATGAGTCCATCCGAATGGTTCGAAGGGCTGCGCAAGATCGACATCAATGAGCTGGATACCAGCAACATGGGTTCCTGGCCGCCGCCGATCAAGATTCTGGTGGCCGGGTTGCTCATGCTTCTGGTGCTGGCCCTGGGCTACAACTTTTCCACTCGCGACCTTGAGAGCCAGCTCGATCTCAAGCGCGAGGAGGAGTCGACACTCAAGGAACAGTTCGCCGACAAAACCCGCAAGGCGGCGAATCTGGATCTCTACACCCGGCAACTGAAGGAGATGGAGAACGCCTTCGTCGTACTGCTGCGACAATTGCCCAGCGACACCGAGGTGCCCGGCTTGCTGGAAGACATCACTCGTACCGGTCTGGGCAGTGGCCTGGAGTTCGAAGAGATCAAGCTGCTGCCGGAGGTCGCCCGGCCGTTCTACATCGAACTGCCGATCCAGATCACGGTCACCGGGGATTACCACGATCTGGCCACCTTCGTCAGTGGTGTGGCCGGGTTGCCGCGAATCGTCACCTTGCACGATTTCGACCTTGCGCCCGTCAGCCCCCAGGGTGGTCCGAAACTGCGCTTGAGCATCCTCGCCAAGACCTACCGCTACAGCGACAAGGGACAGCATCAATGAGGCCGGCGCAGTGTTTTTCGGTAGTGGTGCTGCTGTCTGTTCTGTCCGGTTGTGGCGCAGGCGATGACTACAACGATCTGGACGCGTACATGGACGAAATGCGCCTGCGTGGGCCGGGCAGGATTGAACCAACGCCGGTATTCCGGTCTTACCCGACATTCACTTACAACGCGGCGAATCTGCGCAGCCCGTTTTCACCGCAGATCAGCACTGATCTGGCGGCCCGGCGGCGGGGTTCACCTAACGTCAAGCCCGACCCTGGTCGGGTCAAGCAATACCTCGAAGGTTTCAACATCGAGCAGTTTGAAATGGTCGGCACCCTTTCCAATGCAAAGGGCTCCTATGCCTTGCTGCGTGGGGCGGGTGGGGTCCATCGGTTGAAAGTCGGCGATTACCTGGGGCGCAACGACGGACGGATCGTTGCGATCAGTGGCTCGCAGGTCGATGTGGTTGAAATTGTCCCTGATGGTCAGGGCGCGTGGCTGGAGCGTCCCCGGACCATTCCTTTGAAAGAGCACTCATAGTGGAACTCCAATAATGAACAGGATCTTCTCCACCTTCGGCCTTTCGCTATGGATAGCGTTGTTGTCGCCGACGGTACAAGCGGCCAATCTCAAGGCGCTGGATGTCGCTGTGTTGCCGGGAGACCGTGTCGAGTTGAAGTTGTCGTTCGATGAACCGCCCCCGGTGCCCCACGGCTACACGACAGAGTCGCCGGCCCGGATTGCCCTGGATTTGCCGGGTGTCGCCAGTCAGCTGGCCAGCAAGACTCGCGATCTCGGCAGTGGAAATGCCCGCAGTGCGACGGTGGTGGAAGCCCGGGACCGTACGCGATTGATCATCAATCTGACTCAGCCAGCGCCGTACGAATCGCGAATTGAAGGCAACAATTTGCTGGTAGTAGTCGGGCAGGGTGTCAAGCCGTCGACATCCAGGCCGGCGGCTACAGCAACAATGCCGGCTCCGGCACGAGCCGCTGCGCCGGCAGGCAAGGCCATCCGCGGTGTGGATTTCCAGCGGGGAACCCAGGGTGAAGGCAACGTGGTGATCGACTTGTCGGATCCATCGATGGCGCCCGACATACAAGAGCGCGAGGGCAAGATCATCGTTGGCTTTGCCAAAACCCGATTGCCCGAGCCGTTGCGCGTGCGTCTGGATGTGAAGGATTTCGCCACGCCAGTGCAGTTCGTCAACGCCAGCGCCAGCGGCGATCGAGCCACCATCAGCATTGAGCCCGGTGGCAGGTTCGATTACTCGACCTATCAGACCGACAACAAGCTCACGGTCAGCGTTCGCCCGGCGACGGTCGACGACCTGCAAAAGCGCAATGCCGGGCAACAGGCCTACAGCGGCGAGAAGCTTTCGCTGAATTTCCAGGACATCGATGTACGTTCGGTGCTGCAACTGATCGCCGATTTCACCAACCTCAATCTGGTGGCCAGCGACACGGTGCAGGGTGGCATCACTTTGCGCTTGCAGAACGTGCCGTGGGATCAGGCGCTGGATCTGGTGCTGAAAACCAAGGGGCTGGATAAGCGCAAGGTCGGCAATGTCTTGCTTGTTGCGCCGGCCGATGAAATTGCTGCCCGTGAGCGCCAGGAGCTCGAATCACAGAAGCAGATTGCCGATCTGGCGCCATTGCGTCGGGAGCTGTTGCAGGTCAACTACGCCAAGGCGGCGGACATCGCCAAGCTCTTCCAGTCGGTGACCAGTGCCGAAGCGAAACCCGACGAACGGGGGTCGATCACCGTCGATGAGCGCACCAACAACATCATTGCCTACCAGACCCAGGACCGGCTTGATGAGCTGCGCAGGATTGTCACGCAGCTGGATATCCCTGTGCGTCAGGTCATGATCGAGGCGCGCATTGTCGAAGCCAACGTCGACTATGACAAAAGCCTCGGGGTGCGCTGGGGCGGTTCGATACAGAACAAGGGCAACTGGAACACCTCCGGTGTCAGCAACGGGATCAATGGGTCGTCGACCATTGGCACACCCGGGAGTACCGGCACCAATTCACCGTTCGTCGACATGGGCACGGTCAATAACACCTCGGGCATCGGCATCGCGTTCATCACCGATAACGTCTTGCTGGACCTGGAACTGACAGCCATGGAGAAAACCGGCAACGGGGAAATCGTCTCGCAACCCAAGGTGGTCACGTCCGACAAGGAAACCGCCAAAATCCTCAAAGGCACCGAGATTCCCTATCAGGAAGCCAGTTCCAGTGGCGCGACTTCAGTGTCGTTCAAGGAGGCTTCGCTGTCGCTGGAGGTGACGCCGCAGATCACGCCCGACAACCGGATCATCATGGAGGTCAAGGTGACCAAGGACGAACCGGACTTCCTGAACAAGGTCCAGGATGTGCCGCCCATCAAGAAAAACGAAGTCAACGCCAAGGTCCTGGTCAACGATGGCGAGACCATCGTCATTGGCGGTGTTTTCTCAAATACTCAGAGCAAGGTCGTAGATAAGGTGCCATTTCTTGGCGATGTGCCGTATCTTGGCCGCCTTTTCCGGCGTGATGTGGTTTCGGAGAAAAAATCCGAGCTGTTGGTATTCCTCACTCCGCGTATCATGAATAACCAGGCGATTGCTGTGAGTCATTGATTCTGTGCGAAATTTGATTCTTGTTGGACCGATGGGTGCTGGAAAAAGCACCATCGGCCGGTTGCTGGCCAAAGAGCTGCGCCTGCCATTCAAAGATTCCGATAAGGAAATTGAATTGCGCACGGGCGCCAATATCCCTTGGATCTTCGATAAAGAAGGCGAACCGGGCTTTCGTGATCGCGAACAGGCAATGATTGCCGAGCTGTGCGATTACGACGGTGTGGTGCTGGCGACAGGCGGCGGCGCGGTCATGCGCGAAGCCAATCGCCGGGCACTGCATGCCGGTGGGCGGGTGGTTTATTTGCACGCGTCGGTCGAGCAGCAGGTCGGCCGTACGGCCCGCGACCGCAATCGGCCATTATTGCGTACTGCCGATCCGGCCAAGACCCTTCGGGATCTGCTGGCGATCCGCGATCCGCTTTATCGGGAAATTGCCGACCTGGTGGTCGAAACCGATGAGCGCCCGCCACGAATGGTCGTACTCGACATTCTAGAGCGCTTGCAGCAGTTGCCACCCCGTTAAAGCGCCGCGCGAAATGCGCTATCCTCGACGTCGCGCCATGACCGCTCAAGGTTGTGGCGGATGGCTTGCGAACGGCGTCACACCAGCAGAGGCCGTGGATATCCGTAAACTCAGGGCAGGATGCCTGATTCATTTTCACTGTGGGGACACATGCAGACACTCAAGGTCGATCTAGGCGAGCGCAGCTACCCGATTCATATTGGCGAAGGTTTGTTGGATCAGCCTGAGCTGCTGGCCCCGCACATTCGCGGACGGCAAGTAGCGATCATTACCAACGAGACTGTTGCGCCGCTCTATCTCGAGCGTCTGACCCGCAGCCTGGCGCAGTTCTCGGTGATTTCCGTGGTGCTGCCCGACGGCGAAGCCTTCAAGACCTGGGAAACCCTGCAACTTATTTTCGACGGCCTGCTGACTGCCCGGCATGACCGCCGCACGACAGTGATCGCCCTCGGTGGCGGTGTGATCGGTGACATGGCCGGCTTTGCCGCCGCCTGCTACCAGCGCGGCGTCGATTTCATTCAGGTTCCGACCACGCTGTTGTCGCAAGTCGACTCTTCGGTGGGCGGCAAGACCGGGATCAACCATCCGCTGGGCAAGAACATGGTCGGTGCCTTCTATCAGCCGAACGTGGTGCTGATCGATACCGCCAGCCTCAATACCCTGCCGGCGCGCGAGCTGTCCGCCGGATTGGCCGAAGTCATCAAGTACGGGCTGATCTGCGATGAGCCGTTCCTGACCTGGCTCGAAGACAACGTCGACCGTCTGCGCAATCTGGATCAACAAGCCCTGACTTATGCCATCGAGCGCTCCTGCGCGGCCAAGGCAGCGGTGGTCGGTGCCGATGAGAAAGAGACCGGTGTTCGTGCCACGTTGAACCTGGGCCACACTTTTGGCCACGCCATCGAAACCCACATGGGCTATGGTGTATGGCTTCATGGTGAAGCCGTGGCTGCTGGCACCGTAATGGCGCTGGAAATGTCCGCGCGACTGGGCTGGATCAGCGAGCAAGAGCGCGATCGCGGCATTCGCCTGTTCCAGCGTGCGGGGCTGCCGGTCATACCGCCAGAAGAGATGACAGAAGCCGATTTCCTCGAACACATGTCCATTGATAAAAAAGTGATCGACGGTCGTTTGCGCCTGGTGCTGCTGCGCCACATGGGTGAAGCGGTGGTGACCGACGATTATCCGAAAGAGGTTCTACAGGCCACGCTGGGGGCAGACTACCGCGCCCTGGCCCAGCTTAAAGGTTAATAAGAACACGATGACTAGTTTGCATGCCGACGAGGCTTTCCTCGGCCATTACCAGTTGAGTCATGACCCTTTTGCTCCTCGGGTGCCTGGCTTCAAATTTTTCCCGGCCCAGCGCAAACCGGTGCTGGGACAACTGCATCACCTGGCGCGTTACAGCCAGTTGCTGCTGGTGGTCACCGGCCCCGAGGGCAGTGGCAAGACCCTGTTGCGTCAGGCCTTGGTCGCCAGCACCAACAAGCAATCGGTACAAAGTCTGGTGGTGTCCGCCCGTGGCGCCGGCGATGCGGCCGGAGTGTTGCGTCAGGTGGCCCAGGCGCTGAACGTTGCCCGGGCTGATGCGGACGCTATTCTGGCCCAGGTGGTACAGCTTGCACTGACCGGGCAGGAAGTCTATCTGCTGGTCGATGACGCCGAACAACTCGACGAGTCCGCCCTTGAGGCGCTGATGATCCTCGCTGCCGGCGCGCCTGAGGGCCGCCCGCATGTGTTCCTGTTCGGTGAAACCTCGCTGATTGCTCAGTTTGAGGCTTTGCATCTCGAGGAAGAACGTTTCCATGTCATCGAGCTGCAACCCTACACCGAGGAAGAAACCCGCGAATATCTGGAGCAGCGGCTTGAAGGCGCTGGTCGCGGTATCGAACTTTTCACCGCAGATCAGATCTCTGATATTCACGAAAGCTCCGAAGGCTGGCCTGGCAGCATCAATCAGGTCGCCCGCGATGCAATGATCGAAGCCATGATCGCCAGCCGCTCAGCGGTCAAGCGTCCAAAAATGGGGTTCAATATGCCGAAGAAACACGTATTGGCGATTTCCGCCGTGGTCGTGGTCGCGGTAGCTGCCGCCTGGTTGATGCCGGGTCGCAACAAGGCACCGACCACGGGTGCACCGGCCAATGAACAGGCGCAACTGCCGCTTGGTCAGGGTCAGCCAACAGCGAATGGCGGTGCTCCGGCCGTCGAATTCGCCGGCAACACGCAGCCGATGCCATTGCCGTTGGTCGGCAATTCGCAGCCGGTCATGCGCGGTCCGCTGGCTGAAGCCGCAGGCGGCATCACCGAAGGCGACGACGGCGTGCCGGTCGAAGGTTCCAGCGCCACACCGCCGACGGTGACCACCACTGCACCGCCTGTGGGCGTTCCTGCCGGCCCTGCGCCGACGCCAGCCGCCAAGCCGACGCCTGCGCCGACTCAGGTCGCCAGTGCCAAGCCAGCGCCTGCTCCAGTGGCTAAACCTGCTCCAGCACCAGCCAAACCAGCCGTTGCTGCTGCAGCCAAGCCTGCCGAGAAACCGGCTCCGGCTCCGGCTCCGGCGGCCAAGGCGGCTGGCGGCACCTGGTACGCAGGGCAAGCACCGGGCAATTACGTGGTACAGATTCTCGGCACTAGCTCCGAAGCGAGCGCGCAAAGCTTCGTCAAGGAGCAGGGTGGCGAGTACCGTTACTTCAAGAAAGTCCTCAACGGCAAGCCGCTCTACGTGATCACCTACGGCAACTTTGCCAATCGTGATGCAGCTGTTTCCGCCATCAAGGCCTTGCCAGCGAAGGTTCAGGCTGGTAAACCTTGGCCTCGCACTGTCGCCAGCGTCCAACAGGAACTGGCAACAACTCGCTGAAGATTCGGCGGCCTTACCCAGGCCGCCTCTCCAAGCACCTCAAAATTTCTACAAGTGCGCGCCGCCTTCCGGGCTGCGTGCCTTGTGGTGTCTGCGTCATAGTAGCTTTTGAGTCGTAGCGGTCAAAATTAAAAAAAGTTTTGACTAGCACAGCAGATCGCTTTAAACCTTTCACAAATGCGACATAGATTTGCGACATTTCGTCGTCAAATTTGTGAGGCCAAGTGTCGGTGTGTACAATGACCTCCCTTTTGTTTCCGCAAAGCTGGCGTGCGTTCGGCGCGGATGGCAAGTGGTTGAATTGAAAAGAAATTTGCCTCGATCAGAGGCAGCCTGGTGAGAAAGTGTCTATGAAAGCAGGTCTGTACCAACCAGATGAATTCAAGGATAACTGCGGTTTCGGCCTGATTGCTCATATGCAGGGCGAGCCCAGTCATACCCTTTTGCAAACGGCCATCGAGGCCCTGACCTGCATGACCCACCGCGGTGGGATTAATGCCGACGGCAAGACCGGTGACGGTTGCGGTCTGCTGATTCAAAAGCCGGACGTGTTCCTGCGAGCCATCGCCCAGGAAACCTTCGGCGTCGAAATGCCCAGGCAATATGCCGTGGGCATGGTTTTCTTCAACCAGGACCCGGTCAAAGCCCAAGCTGCTCGCGAGAACATGAACCGCGAGATCCTGGCCGCCGGCCTGCAGCTGGTCGGCTGGCGCAAAGTGCCGATCGACACCAGCGTCCTCGGCCGCCTGGCCCTTGAGCGCCTGCCGCAGATCGAGCAAGTGTTCATCGGCGGTGAAGGCCTGAGCGATCAGGACATGGCCGTCAAGCTGTTCACCTCCCGTCGTCGCTCGTCCGTGGCCAACGCCGCTGACACCGACCACTACGTCTGCAGCTTTTCGCACAAGACCATCATTTACAAAGGCCTGATGATGCCGGCGGACTTGACCGCCTTCTATCCAGACCTCAGCGACAAGCGCCTGCAAACCTCGATCTGCGTGTTCCACCAGCGCTTCTCCACCAACACCCTGCCGAAATGGCCGCTGGCCCAACCGTTCCGCTTCCTGGCGCACAACGGCGAGATCAACACCATCACCGGCAACCGCAACTGGGCCGTGGCCCGTCGCACCAAGTTCACCAACGATCTGATGGACCTGGAAGAACTCGGCCCGCTGGTCAACCGCGTCGGTTCCGACTCCTCGAGCATGGACAACATGCTCGAGCTGATGGTCACCGGTGGCATCGACCTGTTCCGTGGCGTGCGGATGATCATTCCGCCTGCGTGGCAGAACGTCGAGACCATGGACCCGGATCTGCGTGCGTTCTACGAATACAACTCGATGCACATGGAACCGTGGGACGGCCCGGCCGGCGTGGTAATGACCGACGGTCGTTACGCGGTGTGCCTGCTCGACCGTAACGGTCTGCGTCCGGCGCGTTGGGTCACCACCAAGAACGGCTTCATCACCCTGGCCTCGGAAATCGGTGTCTGGAACTACCAGCCTGAAGACGTGATCGCCAAGGGCCGTGTGGGACCTGGCCAGATCTTTGCCGTGGACACCGAAACCGGTCAGATCCTCGACACCGATGCGATCGACAACCGTTTGAAGTCCCGTCATCCGTACAAGCAATGGCTGCGCAAGAATGCCCTGCGCATCCAGGCGACCATGGAAGACAACGACCACGGTTCGGCGTTCTACGACGTCGATCAGCTCAAGCAATACATGAAGATGTACCAGGTCACGTTCGAAGAGCGCGACCAGGTGCTGCGTCCGCTCGGCGAACAGGGCTACGAAGCCGTGGGCTCGATGGGCGACGATACGCCGATGGCCGTGCTGTCCCAGCGCGTGCGCACGCCGTACGACTATTTCCGCCAGCAGTTCGCGCAGGTCACCAACCCGCCGATCGACCCGCTGCGTGAAGCCATCGTCATGTCGCTGGAAATCTGCCTCGGTGCCGAGCGCAACATTTTCCAGGAGTCGCCGGAACACGCTTCGCGCGTGATCCTCAGCTCGCCGGTCATTTCCCCGGCCAAGTGGCGCTCGCTGATGAACCTCGATCGTCCGGGCTTCGAGCGCGCGATCATTGACCTCAACTACGACGAAAGCGTCGGCCTCGAAGCTGCGATCCGCAATGTTGCCGATCAGGCTGAAGAAGCCGTGCGCTCCGGTCGTACCCAGGTCGTACTGAGTGATCGTCACATCGCCCCGGGCAAGTTGCCGATCCACGCGTCCCTGGCTACCGGCGCGGTGCACCACCGCCTGACCGAAAAGGGCCTGCGTTGCGACTCCAACATCCTGGTGGAAACCGCCACCGCCCGCGATCCGCATCACTTCGCCGTGTTGATCGGTTTCGGCGCCTCCGCCGTTTACCCGTTCCTGGCCTACGAAGTGCTCGGCGACCTGATCCGTACCGGTGAAGTGCTGGGTGACCTCTATGAGGTGTTCAAGAATTACCGTAAAGGCATCACCAAGGGCCTGCTCAAGATCCTGTCGAAGATGGGCATCTCGACCATCACGTCGTACCGTGGTGCGCAGTTGTTCGAGGCCATCGGCCTGTCCGAGGAAGTCTGCAACCTGAGCTTCCGTGGCGTGCCGAGCCGCATCAAGGGGGCGCGTTTCGTCGACATCGAAGCGGAGCAGAAAGCCCTGGCCACCGAAGCCTGGAGCCCGCGCAAGCCGATCCAGCAGGGTGGTCTGCTGAAGTTCGTCCACGGTGGCGAATATCACGCGTACAACCCAGATGTGGTCAGCACCCTGCAAGCCGCTGTGCAGCAGGGCGACTACAGCAAGTTCAAGGAATACACGTCGCTGGTGGACAACCGCCCGGTGTCGATGATCCGCGACTTGCTGAAAGTCAAAACCCTCGACACTCCATTGGATATGAGTGAAATCGAGCCGCTGGAATCGGTGCTCAAGCGCTTTGACTCCGCCGGCATCTCGCTGGGCGCCCTGTCGCCGGAAGCTCACGAAGCCCTGGCCGAAGCCATGAACCGCCTCGGTGCGCGTTCCAACTCCGGCGAAGGCGGCGAAGACCCGGCGCGCTACGGGACCATCAAGAGCTCGAAAATCAAGCAAGTGGCGACCGGCCGTTTCGGTGTGACCCCGGAATACCTGGTCAACGCTGAAGTGCTGCAGATCAAGGTCGCCCAAGGCGCCAAGCCGGGCGAAGGTGGTCAACTGCCAGGGGGCAAGGTCAACGGTCTGATCGCCAAGCTGCGTTACGCAGTGCCGGGTGTAACCCTGATTTCGCCACCACCGCACCACGACATCTACTCGATCGAAGACTTGTCGCAGCTGATTTTCGACTTGAAACAAGTCAACCCGAAGGCACTGGTCTCGGTAAAGCTGGTGGCAGAAGCGGGCGTCGGCACCATCGCTGCCGGTGTGGCCAAGGCCTATGCGGACTTGATCACCATCTCCGGCTACGACGGCGGTACCGGTGCATCGCCACTGACCTCGATCAAATACGCGGGCGCTCCGTGGGAACTCGGCCTGGCCGAAACCCACCAGACCCTGCGCGGCAACGACCTGCGCGGCAAAGTCCGGGTACAGACCGACGGCGGCCTGAAAACCGGCCTCGACGTGATCAAGGCGGCGATCCTCGGCGCTGAAAGCTTCGGCTTCGGCACCGCGCCAATGATCGCCCTGGGCTGCAAATACCTGCGCATCTGCCACCTGAACAACTGCGCCACCGGCGTCGCGACCCAGAACGAGAAGCTGCGCAAGGATCACTACATCGGTACCGTCGACATGGTGGTGAATTTCTTCACCTATGTCGCCGAAGAAACCCGTGAGTGGCTGGCCAAGCTGGGCGTGCGCTCCCTCGAAGAGCTGATCGGCCGTACCGATCTGCTGGAAGTCCTCGAAGGTCAGACCGCCAAGCAACATCACCTGGACCTGACCCCGTTGCTGGGCAGCGACCACGTCCCGGCGGACAAGCCGCAGTTCTGTGGCGTTGAACGCAACCCGCCGTTCGACAAGGGGCTGCTGGCCGAGAAAATGGTCGACATGGCCACCTCGGCGATCAACGACCTGAGCGGCGCGGAATTCGCCCTGGATATCTGCAACTGCGACCGTTCCATCGGCGCACGGATCTCCGGCGAAATCGCGCGCAAGCATGGCAACCAGGGCATGGCCAATTCGCCTATCACGTTCCGCTTCAAAGGTACGGCCGGGCAGAGTTTCGGCGTGTGGAACGCTGGTGGCCTGAACATGTACCTGGAAGGCGACGCCAACGACTACGTCGGCAAGGGCATGACCGGCGGCAAGCTGGTCATCGTACCGCCCAAAGGCAGCGTCTACCGCACCCAGGACAGTGCCATCATCGGCAACACCTGCCTGTATGGCGCCACTGGCGGCAAGCTGTTCGCCGCCGGCACCGCGGGCGAGCGTTTCGCCGTGCGTAACTCTGGTGCCCACACTGTGGTGGAAGGCACTGGCGATCACTGCTGCGAGTACATGACCGGTGGTTTTGTCTGCGTATTGGGCAAGACCGGTTACAACTTCGGCTCTGGCATGACCGGCGGTTTCGCCTACGTGCTCGACCAGGACAACAGCTTCGTTGACCGGGTCAACCACGAACTGGTGGAAATCCAGCGGATCAGCGGCGAGGCGATGGAAGCCTATCGCAGCCACCTGCAAAACGTGCTGAACGAGTACGTCGCGGAAACCGACAGCGAGTGGGGGCGTGAACTCGCCGAAAACCTCGATGACTACTTGCGCCGTTTCTGGCTGGTCAAGCCCAAGGCTGCCAACTTGAAATCGTTGCTTTCCAGCACCCGTGCCAACCCGCAGTGATATGCGCCTGAAGAGTTTGATGAGGTTTTAAAATGGCTGAACGTCTGAATAATGACTTCCAGTTCATCGAGGTCGGGCGCAAGGATCCGAAGAAGAAACTGTTGCGTCAACGCAAGAAAGAGTTCGTGGAAATCTACGAACCCTTCAAACCCCAGCAGTCGGCCGACCAGGCCCACCGCTGCCTGGGTTGCGGTAACCCGTATTGCGAATGGAAGTGCCCGGTGCACAACTTCATTCCCAACTGGCTGAAACTGGTGGCCGAGGGCAACATCCTCCAGGCCGCCGAGCTGTCGCACCAGACCAACACCCTGCCCGAAGTCTGCGGCCGGGTGTGCCCGCAGGATCGTCTGTGCGAGGGTGCCTGCACCCTCAACGACGGCTTCGGCGCGGTGACCATCGGTTCGGTGGAGAAGTACATAACCGACACCGCGTTCGCCATGGGTTGGCGCCCGGACATGTCCAAGGTCAAGCCGACCGGCAAGCGGGTTGCGGTGATCGGCGCGGGCCCTGCCGGCCTGGGCTGTGCCGACGTGCTGGTACGTGGTGGCGTGACCCCGGTGGTGTTCGACAAGAACCCGGAAATCGGCGGACTGCTGACCTTCGGCATTCCCGAGTTCAAGCTGGAAAAGACCGTGCTGAGCAATCGCCGCGAAGTCTTCACCGGCATGGGTATCGAGTTCCGCCTGAACACCGAAATCGGCAAGGATGTAACCATCGAGCAACTGCTCGAAGAATACGATGCCGTGTTCATGGGCATGGGTACCTACACCTACATGAAGGGCGGCTTTGCCGGTGAAGATCTGCCTGGCGTGTATGACGCGTTGGACTTCCTGATCGCCAACGTCAACCGCAACCTGGGCTTTGAAAAGTCGCCGGAAGATTTCGTCGACATGAAAGGCAAGAAGGTCGTGGTCCTGGGCGGCGGCGACACGGCGATGGACTGCAACCGAACCTCGATTCGTCAGGGCGCCAAGTCGGTGACCTGTGCCTATCGTCGTGACGAAGCGAACATGCCGGGCTCGCGCAAAGAGGTGAAGAACGCCAAGGAAGAAGGCGTGAAGTTCCTCTACAACCGCCAGCCGATCGCCATCGTCGGCGAAGACAAGGTCGAAGGCGTGAAGGTGGTCGAGACCCGTCTCGGCGAACCGGACGCCCGCGGCCGTCGCAGCCCCGAGCCGATCCCTGGTTCCGAAGAGATCATCCCGGCCGACGCCGTGGTCATCGCCTTCGGTTTCCGCCCGAGCCCGGCGCCATGGTTCGAGCAGTTCAGCATCCAGACCGACAGCCAGGGCCGCGTGGTGGCGCCGGAACAAGGTCAGTACAAGCATCAGACCAGCAATCCGAAAATCTTTGCTGGTGGCGACATGGTGCGCGGTTCCGACCTGGTGGTGACGGCGATCTTCGAAGGCCGTAATGCGGCGGAAGGGATTCTGGATTATCTGGGGGTCTGAGCCTCGATCCAGACTTGAAATGCAGTAACCCTGTGGGAGCGAGCCTGCTCGCGAAAGCGGTCTGTCAGCCAACTTCAATGTTGGTTGTGCCGGCCTCTTCGCGAGCAAGCCCGCTCCCACAGTTGTTTCGCGGTGTTGCTAAACTCTGTATTTCATTGCGACAAATTGACCCGAAAGACAAAAGCCTCCGCTCTTGCCGTGCCTTTTGCGCCCGGCTCTGAGAAAATGACCGCACTTTTTTTCCGGATGCCGACATGACTGCCCTGAAGAACGACCGTTTCCTGCGCGCCCTGCTTAAGCAACCCGTAGACGTCACCCCTGTGTGGATGATGCGTCAGGCCGGTCGCTACCTGCCTGAATACCGCGCCAGCCGTGGCAAAGCCGGCGACTTCATGAGCCTGTGCATGAACCCGGCGTTCGCTTGCGAAGTCACGATGCAGCCGCTCGACCGTTATCCACAGCTGGATGCGGCGATCCTCTTCTCCGACATCCTGACCATCCCCGATGCCATGGGGCAGGGCTTGTACTTCGAAACCGGTGAAGGTCCGCGCTTCAAGAAAGTCATCAGCACCCTGGCCGACATCGAAGCCCTGCCGATTCCTGACCCGCAGAAAGACCTGGGCTACGTGATGGACGCGGTCAGCACCATCCGCCGCGAACTGAACGGCCGTGTGCCGTTGATCGGTTTCTCCGGCAGCCCGTGGACCCTGGCGACCTACATGGTCGAAGGCGGCTCGTCGAAAGACTTCCGCAAGACCAAGGCCATGCTCTATGACAACCCGCAAGCCATGCACCTGCTGCTCGATAAACTCGCGCAGTCGGTCACCAGCTACCTCAACGGCCAGATCATGGCCGGCGCGCAAGCGGTGCAGATCTTCGACACCTGGGGCGGCAACCTGTCGGCGGCGGCGTACCAGGAATTCTCCCTGGCCTACATGCGCAAAATCGTCAGCGGCCTGATCCGCGAGCACGAAGGCCGCAAGGTGCCGGTCATCCTGTTCACCAAGAACGGCGGCCTGTGGCTGGAGAGCATTGCCGAGGCTGGCGCAGATGCGCTGGGCCTGGACTGGACCTGCGATATTGGCAACGCCCGCGCCCGTGTCGGCGACAAGGTTGCCCTGCAAGGCAACATGGACCCGACCGTGCTCTACGCCAAACCGGAAGCCATCCGCGCAGAAGTCGGGCGTATTCTGGCCAGCTACGGCAAGGGCAGCGGCCACGTGTTCAACCTCGGCCATGGCATCACGCCGGAAGTCGACCCGGAGCACGCCGGCGCGTTCCTGCGTGCCGTGCATGAATTGTCGGCGCAATATCACGAGTGATCGGCACCCAATAAAAAACGCCCGGCATATGCCGGGCGTTTTTGTAAGAGGTTTTGGATTGTGCTCCCACATGTTTTTGTCTTCAGGCCTTCACATCACCCAGTGGCGGCAACTTCGCAAGCTTCAACGCGACCAGCAGCGCAATCACCAGCAGCGAGCCGATGAACAACCCGATCCCGTTCCACCCGCCCATATGCCAGAACACGCCGCCTGCGGTTCCGGCGATGCTCCCACCGGCGTAATAGCTGAACAGGTACAGCGACGATGCCTGCCCCTTGGCCGTGGTGGCTCGGCGGCCGATCCAGCTGCTGGCCACCGAGTGGGCGCCGAAAAAGCCGAAAGTGAACACCAGCATGCCGATGATCACCAGCGGCAGCGGCGTGAACATCGTCAAGGCGAGACCGCCGATCATCAGCGCGATGGTGCTCCAGAGCATTTTGCGGCGACCGAGTTTGTCGGCCAGCGAGCCGATTTTCGCTGAGCTGTAGATGCCCGACAGGTACACCACCGACAGCAACCCGACAAAGGCCTGTTCCATGTGGTACGGCGCGGCCAGCAGGCGATAGCCGATGTAGTTGAACAGCGTGACGAACGCGCCCATCAACACAAAGGCTTCAAGAAACAGCAGCGGCAGGCCGGCGTCGCGAAAGTGCATGGTGAAACCGTCGAGCAGGCTGCGCGGGTGCAGCGAGCGGGCGCGGAAGTTGCGCGATTCCGGGAGGATTTTCCAGAACACTGCCGCGGCAATCAGCGCCAGGCCACCGATCACCAGCATCGCCGTGTGCCAGCTGACGAAGTCGATCAATACCCCGGTGATCAAGCGTCCGCTCATCCCGCCAATCGCGTTGCCACCGATGTACAAACCCATGGCGAGGCCGATGTGCTGTGGGTGGATCTCTTCGCTCAAGTAAGTCATCGCAACCGCAGCCAGACCGCTCAACGACAATCCAATCAGCGCACGCATCAGCAGCACACCGTGCCAGCTCGGCATCATTGCACTGGCCATGGTGCACAGCGCAGCGGCCAACAGTGCGGCTACCATCACCGGTTTACGCCCGATACGGTCGGAAATCGGGCCAGTGATCAGCAGGCCGATGGCAAGCATGCCGGTGGCGATAGACAGGATCAGGCTGCTCTGCGCCGCGTTGATGGAATACTCGTGGGACAGCAGCGGCATCATCGGCTGCACGCAGTAGAGCAGGGCGAAGGTCGCGAAGCCGCCGCAGAACAACGCCAGCACCGTGCGCATGAACGCTGGCGTGCCTTTTTCGATGTAGATCTCCGCCCGCTCAGCGGCGATAGCGTCCGCTGCTGCGGGAGGAACTTCATGGGCGAGTGGGGCGACAGCAGTTTTCACGTGGGACCTCGGAGGACGCAGCCGGTCAGGCAATGAAAAAAGCATATAGCTGGCTAATGATTCAATCCAATATATTGTTCGACCTGTTTGATAGCTTTTACGACCTAATGGGGTTTCCATGGAATTGCGTCACCTGCGCTACTTCATCGCCGTCGCCGAAGAACTGCACTTCGGCCGCGCCGCACAGGTACTGGGCATCTCCCAGCCGCCGCTGAGCCAGCAAATTCAGGCGCTGGAACAGGAAGTCGGCGCACGGCTGTTCGAACGTACCAATCGTCGGGTCGAGCTGAGCGAGGCCGGTCGGCTGTTTCTGCAAGAGGCACGGTTGGTGCTGGCGCAGGTCGACAAAGCGGCGGATGTCGCGCGACGGGCGCAACTGGGTGAGTTGGGTGAGCTGAAAATCGGCTTCACCTCGTCGGCCCCCTTCAACTCGACCATTCCCCAGGCGATTTTCTCTTTCCGCCAGCGCTTCCCGGCGGTGCACCTGAACCTGCGGGAAATGAGCAGCACCCAGGTCGCCGATGCGCTGGTGGACGAGTCGATCGAGGTCGGCATCATGCGCCCGCTCGGGCTGCCGGACTGCCTCAGCGTGGTCGAATTGATGCGCGAGCCACTGGTCGCGGTGCTCAGCTCCAAGCACCCGTTGGTGGAGGGCAGCGAGGAGGGCTTGTTTCTGTCCGCCCTGGCGCTTGAGCCCTTTGTGTTTTTTCCGCGCAGCTACGGCAGCGGTCTATATGCGCAGTTGCTCAGCCTGGCCCGGGACTCCGGTTTCAGCCCACACTTCGCCCAGGAGGCCGGAGAGGCGATGACCATCATCGGGCTGGTGGCGGCGGGGCTCGGTGTGTCGGTGCTACCGGCGTCTTATCAGCGGATGCGCATCGACGGTGTGGTCTATCGACCCTTGCTGGATCCGGCGGCGGTGTCGGCGGTGTGGCTGGTGCAGCGCAAGGATCAGAAGTCGGCGATGGCGCGGGCGTTTGTTGAACTGCTGACGCGAAAGGTTGAGCCGTTGCAGGCGTGACTGCTGCGCCGTCAATCGCGGGCAAGCCCGCTCCCACAAGGATCTGCGGTGTGAGCACAATATTGGCCACATTGCAAAACCCTGTGGGAGCGGGCTTGCCCGCGAAAGCGCCCGCAAGAGCACCACAAAAACCAACTGTCAGCGGAGGCTGTGTCAGAAGATTCACCGCCGCCAGTGGGACATTTCCGAAATCCCTCAGAGAGGCTACAGCGCCTTGCGACGTTGCCTGCAACTACTCCAGAATCCGCCGGCTTGTGCGCCTTGGAGGTCATCGGTAGCTTGATCGGGTCACTGATTGTCAGTGATCGGGTTTAGTAGCCCGTAGCAAACCGAAGCGCACATGCGCTCCTGATAGGCAGGTATGTCCATACCTGCCCTTGACGGTAGCTGTGCGCAGGGCGCCTTCGGGCGCGCCGGTTTTCGCTTTGCCCGGTCTACTAACCTGCGTACAGCTGCCACCCCTTTGATCAGTAGCGATTCGGTGTGGCCCCCCCACTGTCAGGACGCTGAATCATGACGCATACACCAAACCCACCGGATACCGATCCGGACACTCCACACCAAGCCAGCAATATCTTCTTCATCGCCCCCGAAATCGACAACCACACCCTGTTGGAATACGCCTGCGTGTCACTGGCATCAGCCAATGTCATGGCGAGCGACTTCGCGAGGAATCTGAACGGAGCGCAGAGCCACACACTGCTGGGGATTCAGCAATCGATAATGCTGGGGGAACTGGCGGTGAATCGGGTGTTGGATAACCTCGATCCACCCTGAATCACCCAGGGAGCGTTGGGACACTTCGCGTAACGGATCCGGTTTCGCGATTTACCCGATTATTGAGCAGAATCGATTTCTTTAGCTGAGTGCCATGGATGCCACTTCTATATCAACCCAAGGAAGGCAGCGTACTGATTTGTGATTTCAGGGGGTATGAAGTTCCCGAGATGATCAAGATCAGACCTGTTGTCGTGATTCGCAAACACAGAACCAACAACTTGTTGGTGACGGTTGTGCCGCTTAGTACAACCGCTCCAGATCATATGCTTGAACATCATCTGGAGCTGCCGAATCATCTGCAGGGAGCAAGTCCGACGTGTTGGGCTAAATGCGATATGGTTGCCACCGTCAGTCTTTCCAGGCTCGACCGGATCAAGAGCCGAGATCGTCGAGGGAAGCGCACTTACGTCATTTTACAACTTGAAACAGACGAGTTTTTTGCGATCAAAGTCGCGGTGCGCAAGGCCTTGGGCCTGTAATCACAGCAAGTTTGATTGAGGCAGGCCAGTTGCCAGCTGTTGTTCGCAGGATGATTTCCGACAATACTGACGGCGTTCCCGAAAGGGGCTTGTGAGACTCTGAGGATCCTGGGCAACCAGCAATCACAGAGCCAGGCAGGTGAAGGGCGATGACAAGCCAACCTGTCTGTGAAGGGGCGCCGAAAGGCGCCCTTTGTCGTTTCTGGCCTTACGACCAGCGCTTGAAAATCAGCGAAGTATTCACCCCGCCAAACGCAAAATTATTGTTCATCACGTACCGATTGCTCATCTGCCGAAACTCACCGCGCAGGTAGTCGAGCTTGCCGCAATGCGGGTCGACTTCGTCGAGGTTGAAGGTGTGGGCGTACAGGTCGCGGTTCATCATTTCAATGCTGAACCACGATTCCAGCGCACCGCAGGCGCCGAGGGTGTGGCCGAGGAAGCTTTTCTGCGAGCTGATCGGCATGTGTTCGCCGAACAGGCTGCTGGTGGCCAGGGTTTCGGCAATGTCGCCCTGTTCGGTGGCGGTGCCGTGGCCGTTGACGTAGCCGATGTCCGACGGTTTCAGCCCGGCGTCTTCCAGGGCCAGTTCCATGGCCCGGCGCATGGTGATCTGTTCGGGACGGGTGGTGTGCTGGCCGTCGGCGTTGCTGCCGAAGCCGACGATCTCGGCATGGATGTGGGCGCCGCGGGCCAGGGCGTGTTCCAGTTCTTCGAGCACCAGCATGCCGCCGCCTTCGCCGATCACCAGGCCGTCGCGTGCGGAGTCGTAAGGGCGCGGGCTGCGTTGCGGGGTGTCGTTTTTCAGGCTGGTGGCGTAAAGCGCGTCGAAGACCATGGCTTCGGTCGGGCACAGCTCTTCGGCGCCGCCGGCGAGCATCAGCGGCAGGCGCCCGAACTTGATCGCCTCGTAGGCATAGCCGATGCCCTGGCTGCCGCTGGTGCAGGCGCTGGATGTCGGGATCAGGCGGCCGGTGAGGCCGAAGAAGATGCTGATATTGGCTGCCGTGGTGTGCGGCATCATGCGCACGTAGGAGTTGGCGTTCAGGCCTTCGGCCACCGAGTTGAGCAGCATGTTGCCGAACGCCTTGATCTCGTCGGTGCTGCCGGTGGAGGAGCCGCAGGCGACGCCCATGCGCCCGTCCTTGATCGATTCGTCACCCAATAATCCGGCGTCGGCCAGTGCCAGTTCCGACGCGCCGACGGCCAGCCGTGATACCCGGCCCATGCTGCGCAGTTGCTTGCGGGTCCAGTGGCCCGGCACCTTGAAGTCATCGATGGGGCCAGCCAGGCGCGTGTTGAGTTCGGTGAAACGATCCCACTCGTCCATCCGGCGGATGCCGCTGCGGTTGGCCGCGAAGTTACCGGCGATGGTCTCCCAATCGCTGCCCAGTGAGGTGATGCCGGCCATGCCGGTGACGACGACGCGCTTCATCAGCACAGGCCTCCGTTGACGGCCAGAACCTGCCGGGTGATGTACGAGGCTTCCGCCGACATCAGGAAATTCACTGCGCTGGCCACCTCTTCAGGGGTGCCCATGCGTTGTGCCGGGATCATTTTCATCAGTTCTTCCACCGGCACGTTTTCGTCGAGCATGGTTGTGTCGATCAGGCCGGGGGCGACACAGTTGACGGTGATTTTGCGCTTGCCCAGCTCGATCGCCAATGCCTTGGCCGCGCCGATCAACCCGGCCTTGGAGGCGCTGTAGTTGACCTGGCCACGGTTGCCGATCAGGCCGGATACCGAGGTGATGCAGACAATCCGCCCGGCGGCGCGACGACGAATCATCGGCATCATCACCGGGTGCAGCACGTTGTAGAAACCGTCGAGATTGGTGCGCATCACCACATCCCAATCCTCCTCGCTCAGCGCCGGAAAAGCACCGTCACGGGTCAGGCCGGCATTGAGCACCACGCCATAATAGGCGCCGTGGGTTTCCACGTCGGCTTCGAGAACTTCCTTGCAACGGGCGCGGTCGGCCACATCGAACTGCAGGATGCGCGCGCGCCGGCCCAAGGCCTCGACTTCACCCTTGACGGCTTCAGCGTCGGCCAGGCCGCTGCGGCAATGCAATACGATGTCGTGCCCGGCCTGGGCCAGGCGCAAGGCGATGGCGCGGCCGATGCCACGGCTGGAACCGGTGACCAGTACGGATTCAGTCATCACTGGACTCCTTCGGGTTCATGGAGATATTGAGCGGCCTGGGGTGGGCGATACACGTTCAGACGAGCGCTGACGTGAATGCCGGGGGCGTTGATGTGACATTCGAACACGCCCATGCCGTTGTCGTCTTCCAGGGAGCGAATCCCATGGATGGTCAACTCGGTACCGGCCGGAAAACTTTCGACATTGCATTCGAACTTTCGGCTGCCGAGCAGGAAACCCAACTCCACCGCATCACCGCGCTGGCGCGCATGGCAACCGGCGAAGGCGGCCACGCTCTGGGCCATCAGTTCGATGCCGACCCAGGCCGGCAGGCTGCCGTCGGGGAGATTGAACAGGCCATCGGGCTTGACGGTCAGGCGTGTGTGAATCTGCTCTTCATCGAACGCCAGGATCTGATCAATAAGGATCATGTCGCCAGCGTGGGGCAGCAATTCGGCGAGCGGCCAGTCAATCATGGGGCGTCTCCGATAATCAGGCTGACGTTGTTGCCACCGAAGGCAAAGGAATTGCTCATCAGGTAGCGGGGTGCAATGGACGTCAGGCGAGTGGCCGGGGTCACCCAGTGCAGCGGTGGCAGTTCGGGGTCGGGCTGTCCGTCCCAGACGTGCGGCGGCAGGGCATGCTCGCGATTGTCCGGGCTTAGGCTCAACCAGCAGAACGCCGCTTCCAGCGCCCCGGCGGCACCGAGGGTGTGACCGGTCATGGGTTTGCTCGACGAGCAGGGCACGCCGGCCGGGAACAGCGTCGCCATGGCTTGGCTTTCCATGGCGTCGTTGTGCTGGGTGGCGGTGCCGTGCAGGTTCAGATAGCCGATCTGCTCCGGTTGCAGGTTGGCGCGGCCCAAGGCTTTGCGCATCGCTTGCAGGGCGCCACGCCCGCTCGGCTCCGGGGCGGAGATGTGATGCGCATCGGAACTGGCGCCGCTGCCGAGCAAGGCAATTGCTTGGCTGTCGCTTGCACGTTTGGTCATCAGGAACAGCACCGCCGCTTCGCCAATGTTGATGCCATTGCGGTTCACCGAAAACGGATTGCAACGTTGTTCCGAGACCGCTTCCAGCGCCGAGAAACCGTTGAGGGTCAGCTTGCACAAGGTGTCGACACCGCCACACAGCACCGCGTCGCAAATGCCCAGGTCCAACAGGCGCTGGGCACTCATCAAGGCCCGGGCGCTGGAGGTGCAGGCCGTGGAAATGACATAGGCCGGCCCATTCAATTGCAGCCATTCGGCGAGGAAGTTCGCCGGCGCCCCGAGCTCCTGTTGCTGATAGTCGTACTCGGCAGGGAACTGCTTTTCACGCAGGTAATGTGCCAGGCTCTGGCTGGCCTCGTCGATACCCGAGGTGCTGGTACCCAGCACGACACCGATGCGGTCGCGGCCGTAGGTCTGGATTGCACTGTCGATGTCCGGGCGGATTTGCAGCGTGGCCTCCAGCAACAACTGATTGTTGCGACTGTGATGGCGCGACATCTCGGCTGGAAGGGTTGCCAGTTTGCCCTGGACCGCACCGACCGGCAGCGTGCGTTGCGGCACCCACCCGGCTTGTTCGCGCATGCCGCCGCAGTCGCCGGCAAACAGGTTGCGGGCAACTTCCTGCCTGTCGCGGCCCAACGCGCAGACCAATCCGAGGGCATTGAGGTAAGCCGTCATGGTGTTTCACCGCTCAGGGGGGTGACTTGATAGGTCGGACCGTTCGGAAACTTCAATTGAAAATTCTGCGGTTGTGCGTAGCGGATGTCCCAGCGCTCGGGCAGGGACCGTTGTCTGCCGTGCTGCCAGGCGCCGGGATAGTTGGTCGCCAGTTCATCTTGCGGCGTCAGCGCAAACAGCAGCGCCGCGAACAGTTCTCGGGCTTGCGGATTGGGCGGCAAGAAACCATCGGCCTCCCAGGTTTTGTCGATCAACTTCTGGCGAGCCTGTGGAATGCCCAGCAGGTCCATCATCGACCAGCGAATGCCTGATTCTTCGCGCTGGATCACCAGCACCCAGTCCTGGCGGTCGTCGGGCTGCAAGAGCTGGATGTGCAGTTGCAGCGGCAACTGCACATCCGGATTGTGCTCGGGTAGCGGCGCCCGACCGGCGCAGGCGCTCAAAAGCAGGGCTGCAGCAAGTAGCAGAAATCGCAGAACACCCGTTACCCCTGTAGGAGCGACGGTGCGACGATTCGACCTGCTCGCGATGGCGGCGATACAGTCGACATGGATGTTGACTGACCCACCGCTATCGTGAGCAGGCTCGCTCCCACAGGTTGTGCAGTTCAAGCGGCTGGCAATGAACATCACACAGCTCCTTCAAAAGGTTTGCGCGCCACCACATTGACCAGGGTTTCTTCCCGTTGGCCAAAGGGTTTTGGCTTGCACACACCCAATAGTTCGAGCAGGCCGAAATCCTTGGCGCGACTCCACCACAGGTACGGATAAGACACGTTTTGCGCGGTAAATTCGAAGCCCTGCTGGCGAATCATTTGCAGGTACTGCGCCGCGCTTTTCTGCACGTGCATGGGGTGGCGGAATAACCAGCGGATCACCCAGGTATCAATGTAAGCCTCGGTGGATTCGGCGAACAGCAGATAACCGCCGGGTTTGAGCACACGATAGAACTCGGCCAGTGCCTGTTCCTGCTCCACCAGATGATGGAAGGTCTGGTGACAGAACAGCAGGTCGACACTGGCGTCCGGCAGGTTGAGGCTGGCGCAGTCACTGCCGATCAACTCCACTGCCATGCCCTGGCGGACCGCTTCTTCGCGGCTCTGGTTCAGGCTGTGGGGATCAGCATCGACGCCAATCAGACGAGCGGGCGCGAAGGCCTGGCGCAGCAGCGGGAATGACTTGCCCTGGCCACAACCGGCATCCAGCAGCACCGGGCCGACAGGCAGCGCTTCGCTGAACAGGCTACGCAAATCGTCGATCGCCAACCGCAGCACATAGTGTTGCCAGATCTGGCTGCGCAGGAACCACAGCCCGAAACGGGATTCTTCGACGTAGTGGTCGCTCAAGTAGTTCATGACGCATCCCTTGCACAGAACTCCGATATCACCTTCAACCGGCGCCTGGCTTCGCTGACGAACGGGTTGCGTCGGTCCCAGGCGTACCCGGCAAGAATGGAGCTGATCATCCCGCGGATTTCCGGCGAGCTGCCCTCGTGGAAAATCACGTCCTGGAAGGTCCCGGCGTACCAGCCTTCGACATAGCAACGGAACGTGTCGACGCCGCGCTTGAGCGGTTCGGCGAACTCGGTTTGCCAGTCGACGGCTTCGCCTTGCAGCTGACGGTGCAACACCCCGGCGGCCATGCTCGCCGAACGCATGGCGATGGTCACGCCAGAGGAAAACACCGGGTCGAGGAATTCCGCGGCATTGCCCAGTAGCGCGAAGCCCGGGCCGTGCAGGGTTTTGACGTTGGCCGAGTAACCGCCGATGGTTCGCGCCTCGGTGTCCCACTGCGCATTTTGCAACACGCTGGCCAGGCTTGGCGTCTCGGCGATAAAGCCGCGCAGGCACTGATCCAGATTGTCGCTGCGGCCAGCGAAACGTTCCTCGGCGGCGACTACGCCGACCGAGCAACGCCCGTTGCTGAACGGGATGGTCCAGAACCACACGTCGCGCAGGGTTGGATGAGTGGTCACGAGGATCTTGCTGCGATCGAAAGACGGGAGGTCGATATGGTCTTCAACGTGAGTGAACACGGCCTGACGCACCGGGAAGTTCGACGGCGCCTCAAGGTCGAGCAAGCGCGGCAGCACGCGGCCGTAGCCACTGGCATCGAGCAGGAAATCGGCTTCGATGCGGTACTCGCTACCGTCTTCGCGGCGCACGCCGAGCTGCGGTTTTCCGGGCTCAATGTCGACGCTGACGATGGTTTCGCCATAGCGGATTTCCACGCCTTGCAGCGCGGCCTGATCGGCCAGCAGCTTATCGAAATCGGCGCGCTGGACCTGAAAGGTCGTCGATTTGCCGTGGCTGAACGTCTCGCCGAAGTCGAACGCGCTGTAGCGCTCGCCCCAGGCAAACGCGGCACCGGTTTTCACCTGAAATCCGGCGGCGTTGACGGCGTTGAGCATGCCCGCTTCCTCGACGAAGTCCAGGCAATGGGCCAGCAGGCTCTCACCGATGGAAAACCGTGGGAAATGCTGACGCTCGATCACCAGCACATCGTGTCCCTTGCGCTTGAGCAACGCGGCGGCGATGGCACCGGAAGGGCCGGCGCCGATGACCACGACCTGGCGGCATTCCATTTCAACGGTTGGCATGAGGGCTCCTTGCCGGGACAGCGGTTTTCAGGGGGATTCGGTGCATGCCCGCCAGGGCTGGCAGCAGTGTAGCGATCAGGCCCATCAGCATCAGGGCAAAGTACAGCGGCGGGCTGATGAGTTGCTGTTGCAGCAGCAGGTTGAGAAAAACGATCTCGCTCAAGCCGCGGATGTTCAGCAGCACACTTTCCCGCCAGCGGCTGGCGCCCTGGAACGAGGCCCCGGCCCAGCCGAGGCCGAGCCAGTTACCCAGCAGCTTGCTCAGCATCGGCAACAGCAGCAGGGCCGCCAACTGCGTCCAGCCGAGGCTGTCGATCGCGCTGTGCACGTTGATCTGCACAATGCCGAACGTGAGGATCAGCGGGATGGCGATGTACGTCTGCAAGCGGCTCATCCACACGGCCGGCAACGGCAGCACCAGCGGTGCTTTCAGCGCGGCCATGATCAGCACATAGCCGATGCCGAAAATCAGCGCATTGAGCTTGTAGTGCTCGGCGACGACCAGCAGGGCGAAAAAGCACAGGCTGTAAAGCCATGTCTGGCGCAGACCCAGCAGCCGCAGCAGCACCGGCAGGCACGCGCCGGCCAGGGGCAGCAACAGGCTGCTCAGGTGCAGGCTACCCTGGGCGATGCCGAACAGGGTCCAGCAGGCGAGGTCGATGAGGATTGCGGTTTGCACCAGTCGCCGGGTGGCGGCGGGTGGGTAATCGATGTGCCGCAGGTACAGGTACAACACCGGAATCGCGGTGATGGCGAACAACAGGCCGACGGCCAGCGAGCTGATCCACGGCTGCGGCGGCAATAACCAGACCGCCGTGGCCAGGCCGCAGGCAAACGGAATGCAAAAGCTGGGCAGGGCGATTTTCAGGCTCTGGCGATCCAGTTGCAGGTCGATCACATCGCTGAGGATGTAGCCCAGCAACAGGGCAAAGCTCAGGCTGTAGAGGTTCTTCAGCCAGCCCGGCGACACCAGCAACGCACCGCTCAATTGCCATTGGGGCTCGATCCAGAAATACATCAACAGTGGCAAGCCGAGGGTCGCCAGCAACAACTGGCTGACGATGGGAATCAGGCCAAAATGCCGGCCGACACGGGTCGCCACTGCGAACAATGCCAGCGCCATCGCCCAGAACAGCACGACCATCATGTTACCCGCTCCACGGCCGCAGCCCCATGCGCCTGTCGACCGGCCCACGGCGCGAGCAGGAAGCTGAAGATCAGGCCCAGGCTCACCGACAGTCCGAAGTTGCTCACCGCCGGGGTACTCGACACCGCCAGCAAACCGAACGACAGCCAGGTGGTCAATGCCGCCAGAAGGGTGCCCAGCAGGCTCACGGCCGCGCCGCCGACCTGTTCGCGCATCAGGATCGCGTAATCGACGCTGATCGCCGTCACCAGCAGCAGGCCGAACAGACTGAACAGGGTCAACGGCTGCCCCAGCCAGCCGAGGCTGGCCAGGCTGCACAACGCCGCCAGCAGGGGCAGGGACACGATACGCAACGCGCCGCCGAGGCCGAAGGGCAGGATCAGCACCAGCACGATCAGCACGCAGGAGGCGAGTTTCAGTTCCGCGGCACTGATTTGGGTGGCCGCGAAGACGTTGTTCAATTCACCCAGTCGATCCACCAGTGTCACGCCGGGTAAGTCCTCACCCTGGAGCCGCAGCAGGGCCGGGTTGTTGATGCCTTGCAGGCTGACTATCGCCGCCACGCCGTCATCGGTCGGCCCCAGCCACAGGGGCCGGTAGGGTTCTGCCAACGGGCCGCTGAGCGCTGCGTCGATGTCCACGATCGGCAACGCCTGTAGCTTCGTCAGCTCCGCTTGCAGCGCCTCGGCCGGTATGCCGATGTCGAGCAACGGTTGCCAGAACGACGGCAGTTTGCTCAATGCTGCGCGCACCTGTTGCTGTTCGTGCGGCGGGCTGACCAGTTGATTGAGCGACAGATAACCCTGGAGCTTTTCCAGGCCAATCAATTGATCCAGTCGCTCTCTCAGGGCAGTCTGGCGTTCGAGCAGTTGCTGCTGGTTGGCGGCGCGTATCAGGAAGAACTGGCTGGTGGGTTGATAGCCGGTGATCCGGGCAATGGTCTGGGCTTCGTCGGTCAATTGTTGCGGCGCGCTGATCCATTGGCGGATGTCGTTTTTGCTGCCGAGCTGTAACAGGCCGCCCACGCAAAAGGCAATCAGCAGCGCCAGCAGGACCGGTGTTTTCGCCTGTTTGAGCAGCGCTTCACGACAGTCCAGCAACAGCTCGCAAACACGCAATGGCCACTGCGCCGGGCGCAGGTCTACGCCCTTGAGCAATGCCGGCAGCAGGCACACGGCGGAGAGATAGGCGCCGAGCAAGCCGGCGGCAGAGAACGCGGCAATCTGGGTCAGCGCCGGGAAGGGGGTCCAGGCCAGGGCCAGATAGCCGATACCGCTGGTGATCAGGCTCAGGGTCAATCCGGGTAAGGTCATGCGCAGGGCAGGCCAGCTGTGCCAGGGTTTCAGGCTCCAACTCTTGGACAGGTAGTGCAGCGGGTAATCGACCGCGACACCGATCAGGCTCGAACCCAGCACCAACGTCATCACGTGCATATGGCCGAACAACGCCACGCAGGCCACCGCACCGAAGAGCATGCCCACCACTACCGGCACGAACGCCAGCAAGACGCGCCAGCGCCGGAAGGCCAACAACAGCAACAGCAAAATCCCGACGGTGGCACCGCCCCCGACCCAGGTCATCTCCCGGGCAGCCTGCTGTTGCCCGCTGGCTGCGTACAACAAGCCGCTGGCGGCGAGCAGTTGCACGTCGTGCCGGGCGGCTTCTTCGCGGCTGTGCTCGAGCAGGTCGGCCACTTGCAGCGGCAGGTTCATGTCGAAGGCGTTGCCGGTGGTGCGCGCGCGCAGCAGCACCCAGCTCTTGCCATCGGCATCGGCGACCAGGGCGCCGCTGCCGATGTCCAGTTGCACCGAACCGCGTTGCGGCTGGCTGTTCTGGATGCGCCCGGTCAGGCCCAGCCAGTCGTCCTGGCTCGGCACCAGGCTGTAACCGTTGAACGGGTCGAACAACGCCTGTACCCGTTGCTGGATAAAGGTGTCGGGGTGCTCGATCAGCAGTTGCCGGTCCGCCGCCTGGAGCATCGCCAGACGACCTTGCAGCAACTGCGTGCGCAACGCCGGCAAGTCGGCTTGCAGGGTCCACTGGACCTTTTCGAACAGTCCGCTGGCCTGCCATTGCTCGCAGAGTGTCTGCGCCATGGCGACGGCCTGCTGGCGATCGCTGTGGCCGACCAGCACCAGCATTTCGCGGTTCAGCGGTTCCTGCATGCGTTGTTCGGCGCGCAGTTCCAGGGCATCGGGCGCCGTGCCGGGCACCAGTTCCATCAGGTTGGCCGACAGCGGCGCGGCATCACGCCATTGCCAACCGGCGAGCGCCAGTACGGCCAGCAGCAGGGTCAGAAACAGCCGTGGCAACCACCGTTCACTCGGCAAAGTCATGTTGCTCCGCATCGCTCAAAGGTTGGGTGCCGGTGCTGTCCTGCATGCGCAACAACGTGCTGTCGCCCTGGGTTTCGAGCAGTTCGATGCTGTGCACCAGTTCTGCGCCGGTAATGTTGATCTGGTTGAACACCTGCTTGAGCAGCATCGAGCGTGGCAGCAGCGTGAGCTTCCAGTTCTGTGCGTCGCCGCTCAGGGACAATTCGAAATCCCGTTGCAGGCCGCTGCTGTCACCTTGCAGCACGGCCAGGAACAATCGGTTCTGCTCGGCACCGGCGCTTTTGCCCGGCAACATCTGCCAGACAATGCCGTCACGCCGGGCAATGCCTTTGGCGGTGATGCGATAGTCCTGTTGCAGTGGCGTTTTCAGCAGCCATAACAAGCCGTGGTTTTTTGCCAGGACGAACGTGCCCTTGCTGACCAGCGGCTGGGGCAGGGCGCGCAGGTGTTTTTCCTGGGTGAAACTGCCGTGGATCACCTCGGGCCTGGCCAGTTGATCGCTGAGTTGTTGCAGGTCGAAGGCATGGGCCAGTCCAGGAATACCCAGTAGCACGCAGAACACTGTAGGAGCGAGCTTGCTCGCGAAAAACCTGAGTGCGCCGCGGGGTGTCAGGTGCTCAGTGTCATCGTTAACGACCATCGCGAGCAAGCTCGCTCCTACAGGGGAGCGGGAGGGGCAGAAAGTCATCGCAGGGCTCTCTCTACGGCGTCGGTGAGCACCTTCGGCGAGGCCAGTTGCATCTCGCGGCTGGCGATGTCGACGGCGACCTGTACCGACATGGCCCGGGTCAAGCGTTCACCGGTTTGCAGATCGCTGATCAGGTAATTGATCTTCAAACGGTTCTCCCACTCCACCAGGTTGGCGCGCACGTTCAGTGTCTGGCCGAAAACCGCACCGCGCACGTAGCGCAATTGCAGGTCGATCACCGGCCACGCATAGCCGGATTCGTTCATCGCGGTGTAGTTGTGGCTGATCCTGTCCAGCAGCGCGCAGCGGGCGACTTCCAGGTATTTGACGTAATGGCCGTGCCAGACCACGTGCATGCTGTCGACGTCAAAGAACGGTACGACGATTTCCGTGTCGGTGTAGAGAAATCCTTTGCTACGCATGCAGCCTCCAGTGTTGTTCGGCGATGCGTTGCAGGCACAGGCGCAATTCGCCTTCCAGCGCGCGGTCTTCGATGACCGGCGGGAAGTCCCTGGCCAAGGCTTCATGCATGGCGGCCAAGGCGGGTGGCAGTGGTCGTGCATCTTCGACCTGGCCACGCAGCCAGACGCCCTGATTGGCCGCCAGCAGCGTGGCAGCCGCCACCTGTTCGGTGAGTTCCAGCACGCGGATGGCATCGCGGGCGGCGATGGTGCCCATGCTCACCTTGTCCTGGTTGTGGCACTCGGTGGAGCGAGAGAAGACGCTGGCCGGCATGGTGTTCTTCAGCGCTTCGGCGGTCCAGGCACTGGTGCCGATCTGCACGGCCTTGAAGCCGTGGTTGAGCATGGCGCGGTCGGCCGTGGCACCGGACAGGTTGCTCGGCAAGCCGTGGTTGTAGCGCTCGTCCACCAGCAGCGCGAGCTGCCGATCCAGCAGGTCGGCGACATTGGCCACGAGGTTTTTCAGGCTGTCCATGGCGAACGCGATGTGCCCGCCATAGAAGTGCCCGCCGTGCAGCACGCGCTCGGCCTCGGCGTCGATGATCGGGTTGTCGTTGGCGCTGTTGAGCTCGATCTCGATGAACGAGCGCAGCCAGTTCAGGCTGTCGGCCAGCACGCCCAGCACATGGGGCGCGCAGCGCAGGGAATATCGGTCTTGCAGGCGATGCAAGGGTGCGGTTGGCGCGTCGATGGCCAGATCCTGGCGCAACCACGCGGCGACCTGCATCTGCCCTGGGTGTGGTTTGGCGGCGAACAGGCGCTCGTCGAAGTGCTCCGGGTTGCCTTGCAGGGCGACTACGTTCAGCGCGGTGATGCGCGTGGCCAGATGCAGTAGATAATCGGCGCGGGCATACGCCAGGCAAGCCAGACCGGTCATCACCGCAGTGCCGTTCATCAATGCCAGGGCTTCTTTCGGACGCAACACCAGTGGCTGCCAGCCGAGTTCGCGGTGCACATCGGCAGCCTGCCGGCGCTCGCCGCGGTACATCACTTCGCGTTCGCCGGACAGCGTGGCGGCCACGTACGAAAGCGGCGTCAGGTCACCACTGGCACCCACCGAACCTTCTTCCGGAATCAGCGGCAGGATGTCGTGTTCAAGGAACGCTTGCAGGCGCTCCAGGAGCTCCACGCGCACCCCGGAAACACCGTGGCACAACGACTGCAAACGCGCCGCCAGTACCGCGCGGGTGGCCTGGGCGTCGAGCAGTTTGCCCAGCCCGCAGCCGTGGAAAGTGAACAGATGACGGGGCAGCGCCTCGACGTGATGCAACGGCACCGCGACCACGCAGGAGTCGCCATAACCGGTGGTCACGCCGTAGATCACGCCTTCCTTGTCCAGCAGAGAGTCGAGAAAACGCGCGCCCTTGGCGATGCGTTCGCGGTAGGCGGGATCGCTTTGCAACTGCGTCGGCACCTTGCGGTTGGCCAGGGCCAGCACGTCTTCAATGCGCAAAGGGCGTTCGCCGAAGGTTACCGGCTCAAGCGTTGGCGTCGTCATCGGTCTTCCAGAAAGGGTAAAAGTTGAACCATTGTTGGGGCGCTTCGAGGCAATAGTGACCCAGGCGTTCGGCGTAGCGGGAGGCCCACTGATGAATGACCTGCTCGCGGTCGCTGCGCTTCCAGGTGATTGCCTCGGCGAACGGCTCAATGGTCAGTCGATAATCGCCGTCGGGCTTTTTCAGGCACAGCAGCAGGTTGATCGGGCATTTCAGCAGACCGGCCAGCAGCCACGGGCCTTGGGGGAACCTGGCCTGATGACCGAGGAAGTCCACGGTCACGCTGCGCCCACCGTGCAGCGGCACACGGTCGCCGGCAATCGCCAGCCACTCGCCACGCTCCAGGCGCTCGCTCAGCTGCAGCATGATCCCGGGGTCCAGTTCGCTGACCTGAATCAGGCGCAAATTGGTCGCCCCGGCTTCGCCCAGCAAACGGTTGAACTGTTCGGCGTGCTTGGTGTGCACCAGCACGTTCATCGTGACCTTCTCGCCGATCTCCGCCAGTGCGCGGCAGACTTCCAGATTGCCCAAGTGTGCGCCCACCAGCATCTGCCCGCGGGCACCGCGCAACTGGTCACGCAGCAGCGCTGGGTCAATGATTTCGATTTGTTCGATGCTCAGCTTGCCGTTCCATACGTCGAGTTTGTCGAGCATGGAGTCGGCGAAGGCCATGAACTGGCCAAACACCCGCCAATGGCTCGGGCGCAGCTCGCTGCGACCGCTCCAGTCAGTCAGGCGTTGCTGGTATTGCCAGGCACTGTGTCGGGCGCTGCGACCGAACAGGAAAAAGTACAGGACGATGCCGTACAACACTGGGCTCAGTACTCGACGCCCCAGCACTTTGGCGCCGAACGCAGTGAGCTTCATCAGCCAGAAACTGCCCCGTTCTTCGCGGTCGGCCCAGTGTTGCTCGTCTGCGCTCATGCCCGCCACCGTCGCCAGAGGATCATGGGCGAGCGCAGTAACATGCCGAAGAACAGCCGCGTGTGCATGCTGGAAATCAGCACGTTGTCGTGGAACATCCGAAAATGCGAAACGCCGTCCAGCGGGTAATGGACTTTGGTTTGCAGCCATTGCATCGGCTGATTGCGCCAGGCCAGGCGCACCAGAATGTCCGAGTCGAAGTCCATACGCTTGCCGATTTTCGCTGACTCGATCAACGCCAGGACCGGCGGCAACGGGTAAACCCGGAAACCGCACATGGAATCGCGAATCTGCAACGACAGGGTGTTGATCCAGACCATGACGTGAGTCAGGTAGCGCGCATACAAACGGCCTTTCGGCACGCTGGCGTCATATTGCGGATAGCCGCAAATCACCGCCTGTGGGTGGTGGCGTGATTGTTCGATGAAGCGTTGGACGTCCTGCAAATCGTGCTGGCCATCGGCATCCACCTGCAAGGCATGGCTGAAACCCAGGCGCGAAGCTTCGCGCAAGCCGGTCATGACCGCGCCACCCTTGCCCTGGTTTTCGGCGAGGCGAATCAGGTAAACCATTTCACGCTGGGCCAGGCGATCCAGCACCCGGGCGCAGCGCGGGCTGCTGGCATCGTCCACCAGAATGCACGGCAGATGGCTGGCGATCAGGGCATCGACCACCGTGGTGATCGCGTCTTCGTGGTTGTACACCGGGACGATGGCGCAGGGGCTATGCATTGATTGAGCTCCCTCGCCACAAATAGCCTGTTTGCCACAGCTTATGCATGCGCCGCCTCCAGCAAGATCCGCCCGCTGGAGCAAGTGGCGGTTTCGTTGCGATAGGCGAAATACAATTTGCCGCGTGCCGGGTCGAAGCGCAGGTGCAGCTGGATCTCGTCCCCCGGGCGCACCAGTTGCTGGAACTTCAAGACTTCCATGCCGGCGAATTTTTTCGGCAGGCTCATCAGTTGCTGGCCCAGACTCAGCGCCCAGTCCACCTGCACCACGCCGGGCAATACCGGCGCCGTGGGGAAATGACCGCTGAAATAGGCCAGGTCCGGTGGCACGGCCAATTGCAGGCTCCATTCGCCATTGCTTTCGACTTGCTCCAGGACCTCAGGCGCTTTGGGGCGTGGCGCCAGCAGCAGGGCATCGACGTCGGCCTGGGGCAGTTTGCCCTGAGTGTTCAGCGGCAGTTGTCGCAGCAGGCGCCAGCGTCTTGGCAGGGCCAGGGCTTCGCAGTGTTGGCTCAGGTGTTGGCGCAGTTGCTCGGTGAGACTGCGTCGGCCCTGATTGCGCAGCACATGCAAACCGGCCTCGCTCAGTACCAGCAACGCTCCCAGGGAGGCACGGTTTTCCTGAACGACGCCGAGCCGCGCTTCGGCGACCCATTCATGGGCCGTCAGCGCCTGTTCCAGCATCGGCAGCGAGATGCGTTTTTCTTCCAGCTTGACGATCCGGTCCAGCCGCCCGAGCAATTCGAAGCGCCCATCGAGGGCGATGCGCGCCGAATCGGCAGTCTGTTCGACAACGCCACTCGGCAAATACGGCGAAGCGATCAGCAGCGCACCCTCACTGTCCTGGGTCAGCGTGACATCGGCAAAGGGCTGCCAGAGTTGCGCGCCCTGACGCCAGGCGATGCCGCCGGTTTCCGAACTGCCGAAAATTTCCGTTGGCCATTGCCCCAGACGCTCATGCAGGCTCTGTGCGGCCTCGACCGGCAATGCGCCGCCGGAGGAAAAAACCCGGCGCACTGAGCTCAAGGCAGACCAGTCGAGGTTGTCACCCATGCGCTTGAGCAGCGCCGGGCTGGCCACCCAGGCGAAGGCCGGATACTCGCGGCTGGCGCGTTGCAGGTCTTCTGGAAAGGCCAGCTGCCGACGTACGAACGGGCGCCCGGCGCACAGTGGCCACAGCACCCGAAACAGCAGACCGTAGATGTGCTGGGTGGCGACGCTGCCAATGATGCACGCCGGGCCCAGGTCGGCGCCCCACAGCTGTTCCAGGGCTTCGACTTCATTGGCCAGTTGGCGCAGGTTTTTTTCGATGCGCTTGGGTTCGCCACTGGAGCCGGATGTGCACAGGCTCAGCCAACAGTTATCCAGGTCCAGCGCCGCCGCACTCAGTGGCGGATGACTGAGTTCGCTCAGGTGCGCATCGTCAGGCTGGTCGCTCAGCCATAGATCAACTTCACCTGACCAGCGTTGGCGGGTCTGCGGTTGCAGGTCGGACGGCAGCAACACACTAACCCCGGCACGCCAGGCGCCAAGCAACGCGATCGCCAGATCGGTGGCATCCTCCAGGTGCACGGCCATCTGTCGGACACCCCGGGCTTGCAGGCCGGCGGCCAGGCGCAGCGCCTGTTCGCACAGCCGGGCGTGGTCCAGTGCCGGAGCGGTCGTGACGGCGCGCTCCGGCTGAGCCTTGAGCAGCAGGTGCTCAAGTTTTATCCAATTCATGGGCGGCCTCGTACCCTTTGTCGTATGAGCCATTCAATGGCAAACATCAGGCCTATCAATCCGTAGGAAATCAGGCCGGTGTACAGCGTCCACCAGCTCAGCGGCGCCCAGAGGGTCAGGGTGGCGGCGCACACACCGTTGCAGAGAAAAAAAACGCTCCAGGCGATGGTTACCTGACGGGTATAGCGAATGCCCTCGGCCGGCAACTGCGGCTCGCGTACCCGGGCCAGGCGTTCAACGATCGGTGGGCCGAATGTCAGACTCGATCCGAACAGCGCCAACATGAAGGCGCTGATCAACACTGGATACCAACGCAACAGCGCCGGGCTGTCGAACAGTGCCAGCAACAGGCAGAACACAATGGCCACAGTGGCCATCCACAGGCTGCCAGGCCGACGTTTGCCGGTCAGCGCCCGGGCCAGCCACAGTCCGCCCAGCAGCAGCCCGAACTGCCACGGGGCGAAATGCTCCATGCCGAAATACACCGCAAAGGGATACAAAAGGCCCGCCAGCAGCAGACCGAGGCCAATCAGTCGATTCATGCGGCCGGTTGAACCAGACGGTAGACCGCCTCGACCACGTCACTGACGGTTCGCACCGATTTGAATTCTTCGGCGGCGATTTTCTTGCCGGTCTGACGTTTGATGTGATCGATCAGGTCGACCGCGTCGATGCTGTCGATCTCCAGGTCCTGATACAGGTTGGATTCCAGGCTCACGCGCTCAGGGTCCAGTTCGAAAAGCTCGACCAAGGCATCGCGCAGGGTGTTGAAAATGTCGTCACGAGTTTGCATGGTCCGGTCTCAAGCTGCCTGTTTTGCGGTGACGAACGCTGCAAGGCTCGCCACGTTACTGAAGTGATTGCGCGTGTCCTTGGCATCGGCGTCGATCTTGATGCCGTATTTTTTCTGGATGGCCAGGCCCAGCTCCAGGGCGTCCACCGAGTCCAGGCCCAGGCCTTCGCCGAACAGCGTCTGCTCGTTGTCGATGTCGTCGGCACTGATGTCTTCCAGGCCAAGGGCGTCGATGATAAGCATTTTGATATCACGGTGCAGATCGCTCATCTTCGGCGAGCTCCTTAATAAAGTAAGAATGTAGATAATCGTTGAGCTTGCGCGAGGCCTGCGGAGCCGGCCCCTGCGTGGCGAAAGTCTGTGGGTCTATATCGGCCCCGACCCGGAAAATGAAGTGCACGCGCCGCTTGGGGATGCGATACCAGGGCTCGGCCTTGGTCAATGTGGTCGGGCTGACCTTGATAATGACCGGGGTGAGGATTTTCGCACCCCGCAGGGCGATTGCCGCGCCGCCCCGATGAAAGGCCGGCGCCTGGCCGGGCCGGGTGCGCGTCCCTTCGGGGAAAATGATCAGGGTCTGGCCGTCTTTCAATGCGTCGGCGGCCGCGTCGAGCATGTCCATGCTGCCGTCGTTGCTGATGTATTCGGTGCAGCGCAGCGGTCCACGGGTGAAAGGGTTTTCCCAGAGGCTTTGCTTGACCACGCAGTTGGCGTGACGCACCAGGCCGATCAAAAACACTACGTCGATCAGCGATGGGTGATTGGCAATGATCATTTGCCCGGGACGGCCGAGTTTTTCCGCGCCTTCAATGTTGTAGGTCAATACGCCGGTGCGGGCCATGAAACGCACGAAAATCCAGAAACAGCGGCTGACCGTTTGCCGGGCCCGCCGCCGATGGGTCCGGGCGTCGCCCGGCAGGCAGTTCAGCACAGGGAAAATCACCAGGCGCAGGCACAGCCCGCCCAGCCCGAACAGGGCAAAGCTCGCGGCGGTGGCCAGCAAGCGCCAGTAATAGGCGTCGCGGTTTTTCTCGGTCACGGGTTGCGTTGCCAGGTCCATACACGATTTTTCCAGGCATGTTGGCAGGTGGTTTGCTGGCCGAGCAGCATACGCAACAGATTCAGCGCGTGTGGCCAGCAGGGGTTGGACAACGCATCCGAGGGGCTGTTCAGGGACAACTGCCAGTCGGTACCGGGTGTGATCAGCAGGCCGACGGCATAAGGGAACGGCACGTCGTCGATCCAGGTCGAGTAAGCCTCGGGCGGCCGCTCTTCGGTGACCACCAGCAGTACCGCGCCAGCGCCTTCCGCCAGCAGCGCAGCAGCTTCGAGCATGCCATGTTCCAGGCCATCGCCTGCGGCAGCCAGGGCGGTCATTTCGCTGGTTTCACTGCGCATGATCGACCACAAGCCAATGATCGCGTTATGCACCGACAAGCTGAACCGGGTTGGCGACAGCGGCTGATCGGTGGCCAGATCGCTGAGAATCTCTATCGTGCGGGGTGTTTCGCCGTGACGGGAAACAAAGACCAATGGCAGATCCTGCCGACCTTCGGCCAATGGCCAGCCGACACTGAAGGCCATCCGTGCCAGGCGACTCAGACGCCGACGCTGCATGGCCGGCAGAAACGAAACGTCGGGAACGGCATCGCTGTCCGGCAGCACGACCGGTTGTCGGCACCAGGCTTGCCAGTCATGCACGCTATCAAGCCCCGGAGCCCAAGCGCGCCATTGGGCGATGTTGAAGTTGATCACAGACATTCATCCCACCCTCACGGGCTTACTTGACGCGGGGGAGTTGCCGAGAGCCGAGACTCACCCTGCGTGGCGTTTGGCGCCGAGTGGCGCGCATTATCCCGGTGCCGGGAACGTGTAGCAAATGCTGGTTACATTTTGCTCAATAAGATGAAGCGGCTGACCCGAAAAAATTGAACGATTGGTAATTATTCACAATTTTTTTACTCCGTCTGTCGGTTCTGGCGTTGAGTCACCGGGCCGTTCAGGGCTTTTCAAGCAGGAGAAGGCAATTGACTGTGTAGTCCCTGTGCCGACAAGGTAGCGAAGCAACGCGGTGGGCCACTACACTCGGTCATTCTTTGATACACGGAGGTTTTGACATGCGGCGCGTGGTGTTCAATCAGAAAGGTGGCGTTGGCAAATCCAGCATCGCCTGCAATCTGGCGGCGGTCAGTGCCAGCGAGGGTTTTCGCACCTTGTTGGTGGATCTCGACGCCCAGGCCAACTCCACTCAGTATCTGACGGGGCTCACCGGTAGCGATATCCCGATGGGCATCGCCGACTTCTTCAAGCAGACGCTGTCTTCCGGGCCGTTCTCCAAAAAGAATCAGGTCGACATCTACGAAACCCCGTTCGATAACCTCCATGTCATTACCGCCACCGCCGAGCTGGCGGACTTGCAGCCAAAGCTTGAAGCCAAACACAAGATCAACAAGCTGCGTAAGCTGCTTGAAGAGCTGAGCGAAGACTACGACCGGATTTACCTCGACACTCCGCCAGCGCTGAATTTTTATGCGGTTTCAGCGTTGATTGCCGCCGATCGTGTGTTGATCCCCTTCGACTGCGACAGTTTTTCGCGCCAGGCGCTGTACGGCCTGATGGCGGAAATCGAAGAGTTGAAGGACGACCATAACGAAGGCCTGGAAGTCGAAGGCATCGTCGTCAACCAGTTCCAGGCCCGCGCCAGCCTGCCCCAGCAAATCCTCGACGAACTGATCGCCGAAGGCCTGCCGGTGTTGCCGGTGTACCTGGCCAGCTCGGTACGCATGCGCGAATCCCACCAGGCCAACACGCCGCTGATCCATCTCGACCCGCGGCACAAGCTGACCCAGCAGTTTGTCGAGCTGCACAACTTGCTGGAAAACGCCTGATTCTGGCTGCTAACACAGAACCCCTGTGGGAGCGGGCTTGCTCGCGAAAGCGATGTATCAGGCGACATCTCTTTTGAATGTCAGCCCGCCTTCGCGAGCAAGCTCGCTCCCACATGGTTCCGTGTTGCTTCAGATGCCCTGGCTACGCAACCAGCTCATCAACTGCGGTAACGGAAAAGCCCCGCTCTGCCGGGCGACTTCCCGGCCGTTCTTGAACAGGATCAGGCTCGGAATCGAGCGAATCCCCAATTGCGCCGACAACTGCTGGTTCGCCTCGCTGTCCAGCTTTGCCAGTCGGCACTTGCCCGCCAGTTGCCCGGCCGCCTGCTCGAACACCGGTGCAAACGACTTGCACGGCCCGCACCAGTCCGCCCACACATCCACCAGCAGCGGCAGATCGCCCTTGATCTGGCTGGCGTAGTCGCCTTGTTTCAATTCAAACGGTTTGCTCAGCAGGACTTCAGCCTTGCAGCGCCCGCATTTCGGATGGTCGTTCAGGCGCTCGGCGGGAATGCGGTTGAGGCCGTTGCAGTGGGGGCAGGGGATGAGGAGTGGGTCGGTCATGACAAAACGTCCAGTCGAAAGCGAATGATCCTTATCTGGAGACAGGACTGCAGATTTTCAATCGTGCAGTGCCTCACGACGAACAACTGATCTCCAGGTGCTTGCCCCATTCCGGTGGTCGCTCGGCGTAGCTTTGCATCCCCGGTTGTTCCTCGAACGGATTGCTCAGCACGGCGTGTAGCCGGCGGACTTCCGAGTAGTCGCCGTTCTGCGCCGCCTCGATGGCCTTCTGCGCCAGGTAGTTGCGCAGGATGTACAGCGGGTTGACCGCGTGCATCCGCTGGCGGCGCTGCTGTTGATCAAGGGTGCCTTCACGGGCCACCCGGGCGACGTAGAGCTCGCCCCAGGCATCAAAACCCTTGAGGTCGACGAAGTCATCACGCAAGCGGGTGATGGCCTGTTGCGGTGCTTCATCACCCAGGCGGCGGAAAAACAGGCTGTAGTCGACGCCGCTGTTTTGCATCAGTTGCAGCAAGCCCTCCAGCAACTTCTGGTCGTCGTCTTCGGCCGTGGTCAGGCCGAGGCGGCGGCGCATCAGGTCCAGGTAATGGGCCTGGAACAGCGGCAGGTACAGGCCGAGGGTTTCGCGCAGGGCTTCGACGCTGATGAACGGCGTCAGGGCCTGGGCCAACGCGCTGAGGTTCCACTGGCCAATCGGCACCTGGTTGCTGAAAGAGTAGCGGCCCTGGTCGTCGGAGTGATTGCAGATGAAATTGGCGTCGAAGTCGTCGAGGAAGGCGAACGGGCCGAAGTCGAAAGTAATCCCCAGGATCGACATGTTGTCGGTGTTCATCACCCCGTGGCAGAAGCCATAGGCCTGCCATTTGGCGATCAGTTCGGCGTTGCGCTCGACCACTTCGCGGAACATCGCCAGGTACGGCTCCGGTTGTTCCAGGCACTGCGGGAAGTGCATGGCCAGCACGTGATCACCGAGCTCTTTCTGCTGCTCCGGGCGCTTGGTGTAGTAGAAGTATTCGAAGTGCCCGAAGCGCACATGGCTCGGCGCCAGGCGCAGGACCATGGCCGCGCGCTCCTGCTTTTCGCGCCACACCGGGGTGTCGGAGCCGATCACGCACAGGGCGCGGGTGGTCGGGATGTTCAGGGCATTCAGGGCTTCGGACGCGAGGAATTCGCGGATCGATGAACGCAGCACCGCCCGGCCGTCGCCCATGCGTGAAAACGGTGTCTGGCCGGCGCCCTTGAGGTGCAGGTCCCAGTGTTCGCCGGCCTCGTTGTACACCTCGCCAAGCAACAGGCCGCGACCGTCGCCCAGTTGCGGGTTGTAGGAACCGAACTGATGCCCGGAATAGACCATCGCCCTTGGGATCGCGTCGGCCCAGAGCTTGTGGCCGCTGAACAGTTCGGCGAACTCCGGGGTTTCGGCCACGGCCGGGTCGAGGTCCAGCAGCGCCATGGCGGCGGGGCTGGCCACCACCAGGCGCGGATTATCGATGGGTTCGGGCAGCACATGGGCGGAAAACGCATCGCCCAGGCGGTCGAAGCGATTATCGAAAGTGAGTTCGTCGAGGGCTTTCAAGGGCCGGCTCCAGCAGAATGTCCGAGCATTCTGCTGGGGAATGGCCGGTTAGTCGAGTTCGGCGGCGGGCGGCTCTTTCGGTGGCTTGCCGTCGACGATCGGCACGATGGTTTTCGCTTCCGGTTCGATTGGCACCATCTTGTATTCCTGGCCGTGCAGGTTCTTGAGGTAGACCTCCATCTGCCGGAACGAGATGTTGATGTGCTGCTTCTTGAACTCGCGGTTGATGAAGCGGTTGACCTCGTCGAGCACCGGGTTGCGGTCACCAAGGTCGCGCACGTGCATGCGCAACTCGTGGTCGAGGGTACTTTCGCCGAAGTTCAGGAAGTACACGTGCGGTTCCGGGTCTTTCAGCACGCGCGGGTTATCGCGCGCGGCCTTGAGCAGCAGCTCCTTCACCAGGTCCAGGTCCGAGCCGTAGTCGACGCCGAGCTTGAGGGTCACCCGGGTGATGGTGTCGGTCAGCGACCAGTTGATCAGTTGCCCGGTAATGAACGTCTTGTTCGGGACGATGATGTCCTTGCGATCGAAGTCGGTGATGGTCGTGGCACGGATGCGAATCTTGCTCACGGTGCCCGACAGGTTGCCGATGGTGATGGTGTCACCGATCCGCACCGGGCGTTCGAACAGGATCATGATGCCGGAAATGAAGTTGGCGAAGATCTCCTGCATGCCGAAACCGAGGCCAACCGACAGTGCCGCCACCAGCCATTGCAACTTGTCCCAGCTTACGCCGAGGGTCGACAGCGTCGAGACGAAACCGACGCCGGCAATCACGTAGGACAGCAACGTGGTGGTCGCGTAGGCGCTGCCCTGGGCCAGGTTGAGCTTGGACAGCACGAACACTTCGAGCAAGCCCGGCAGGTTGCGCGCCAGGGCGAAGGTGATACCGATGATGATCAGCGCGCCGAGCATGTCGCCGATGCTGATCGGCACCATGCTCATGTTGGCGCCGGTGCCGCTGGTGTATTCGTAGAGAGTGACATTGTCCAGGTACGAGAACACCGTGATCAGGTCAGCCCAGACCCAATACAGTGCCGCCATGAAGCCGCCGAGCAATGCCAGGCGGATCAGGCGCAGGGACTGTTCGTTGACCTTCTCGATGTCCATCGTCGGTTCTTCGATAACCGCTTCGCCATCGCTGGCCTCTTTGGCGGCCAGTCGTTTGGCCAGGGCGCGCTGGTAGGCCAGCCGCCGGGCCGCCACACTGAGGCCGCGCACGAAGGTGGCTTCGATCACCAGCCAGAACATCAGCAGGTACAGGGTGTTGATCAGACGGTCGCTGAGCTTCAGTGCGGTGTAGTAGTAGCCGAAGCACACCGCCACGAACAGCGCGACGGGCATGGCGGTGAACAGGATCCCCACGAGCTTGCGGAACAGCGAGGCGTTCTCATGGGTCGGGCTGCTGATGAGCAAGCGGCTGAGCAGCAAGGTCATCAAGGCGTAGCAGGTGAGCACTACCGGCATGCCGATCACGTCATCGGCCAGCGCCGCCGGTTGCAGCTCGGCAACGGCCACTACGGTCACCAGTGCCATCACCACTATGCCGAGGCGGCGGACCCAGCTGCGCAGGAATTCCACCTGGGGCTTTTCCCAACGGAAATGCAGCTCTGCCACACCACCCGGCGCGAGGATCCGGTAGGCGGTGTAGAACACCAGCCAGGCTCCGGCCATTTGCAGCAGCGCCGCGCCCATATTGGCGTTCTGCCCACGGGCGTCGATTCGCAGGGCCAGCCCGCACAAGGCGAGGCCCAGGGAAACCGGCATCGCCAGCAGAATATTGATCAGAATCGCCTGCGGCGTGTGCCATTGGCTATCGCGTTTGAAGTGACCGATGTCCTGGTGAACCTTGTTCAGTCGCGCATACAGATTCTTGCGGCGCCACAGCAGCGCACCGATCAGCAGTGCCAGTGGCAGGAACAGCAGCGGGCGCTGAGTCAGGCCGTCGGTCAGTTCGCTCAGGCTTGAAAGTACTGGCAGCGAGTCGAGTTGCCGCTCGAGGCGATCCGGCACGCTGTGAATCCACTCCAGGTCCAGCGGCTTGTTGCTCGGGATCCAGAACATCTGCTCATCGAGCGTCGCCCGCAGGCTTTGCGCCGTGCTGAGCAGTTGCTTCTGGTTCAGTTGCAGGGTAATGGATTCATTGAGCACCGCGCTCAATTCGCGATTGAGGCGCTCCAGCAGGTCGACGCGGGTGGTGGCCAGCTCCATCAGGCTTTTGCGCAGTTGCGGCGTGACTTGCTCGGGCGGCTGGGTCGACAGCAGGTTTTCGACGTAGGTGGTCGGATTGCTCAGCAACTCCCGTTGCTGGCTGACTTCGAATTGGTACAGGCGTATGTCGGCGATCTGGTCGGCCAGGTTGCGGTCGAGCCGCAGGCGCGGCAACGCCTGTTTCTGTTTGTAGAGAATCTTCGAGAGCAGCAGGCTGCCTTTGAGCACGTTGATTTGCACGTCCAGGGCTGTATCGCTCTGGGTCAGGGTGTCCAACTGTTGCTTGGTCTGCAGGTTTTGCTGGGTGACTTCGTTGAGGCGGTCGGTGCTTTTGAGCAGGTAGTCCGAAAGCTTCAGGTTGGTCGCGCTTTCGGTGGCCAGCAGACTGCTGCCGCCGGCCTTCTGTGCTTCGATGGATTGCTGGGTGACTGTTTCCTGGGACAACGCCAGACGCTTCTGGTTGATCAGGGTTTGCAGTTCCTGGATTTCCCGATCCAGGCGGTCGGATCGCTCCGACAGCAGGTCATACTGGCTGTTGCCGAGGTCTTGCAATTGAGTATTGCCGGCCAGCTCCTGGCGCCGTAGCGGGATCAGGGCGTTCAACGCAGCAAGCTCGGCATTGAGCAGGTCGCGCTGCTCGGCGCTCAAGGCCTTGCCGCCGTCCTTGCCGTTCTTGAGGAGGGTGTTGATCTGCTGAATGCGCGTCTGGCTGCTGGAGATCTCCGCCTGGGCGCGCTCGGGGCGGGTCTGGGCGGTGATGATCAGGCTGTTGGCATCGGCCAGGGCTTTTTGCAGGTCGCCTTGCTGGGTGGAGCGCTCGGTGAGCAATTGTTCCAGATGCTGGATCGGTTCTTTGGCGAAACGCTGCGCCACCGGCACCACGGTGCTGGCCTTGAGGCGGGTCAGTTCACGCTGGTTCTCGACGGTCTGTTTGGGCGCATTGTTCAATTGCTGCTTGAGCGCGGTCAGTTTCTGCTCGTAGTCACGTTTGTTGTTGAGCTGGTTCAGCGTGTTTTGCAGAACGGTTTGCAGGGCCTTCTGATCGGCTTCCGGCAATTTGCGGTCGGCGATCTTGTCCAGGCTCGCTTGCACGGCTTCGCTGGAAGGCGGTTCGGCCGCTTGCGCCGCTTGCGAGAAACCAAGGGTGCTGACAGAGAGACTCAAGCCCAGCAGGGCGATGGCGAAAATGGAGCGCAGATTAGGCATAAAGACCGGTCAAGCAAGTGATAGTGGAAGCAGTTTAGAGGAAGAGTCCGGGACCCGGGCGACTTCCTTCGGGGAATCTGACGCCGACTTTACCGATCTTGTTCCCCTCCATGACGGCCACGGTCCAGATGGTGTTGTTCCACTCCACCTGGTCACCCACCACCGGCGCGCCACCGACTTTCTGGGCAATGAAGTGGCCCAGAGACATGTCCGGATCGATGCCTTCGACCTTCAGGCCATAGAGGGCCGCAACCGCGCCCAGCTGGGCGTCTCCTTCGAGTACGAAGTCACCGAAGAAGCGCAGATCGAGGCCCCGTTGTGGCGCCTGGCTGAAGAGTTTTCCGAGGGCCGGCAGGTTGTGTTCATGGCCGATGACACACAGCAAGTCATCGACTTCGAGCACCGTACTACCCGACGGATGGAGCAATTGTTGACCGCGAAACAGGGCAGCGATACGGGTGCCTTCGGGCATTTTCAGCTCGCGCAGGGGCGAACCGATGCACCATTTTTCCGCGCCGAGGCGATAAACGAACAGCTCCCACTCACTGGTGACGTGCACCTCCAGGGCCGAGCGGGAAATGGGCGCAGGCTCCGGGGGCACCGTCACCTTCAGCAGCTTGGCGACCCACGGCAGGCTGGTGCCCTGAACCAGCAGCGACACCAGCACGATAAAGAACGCGAGGTTGAAGTAGAGCTGGGCATTGGGCAGGCCGGCCATCAGCGGGAACACCGCCAGAATGATCGGGACCGCGCCGCGCAGGCCGACCCAGGAGATGAACGCTTTCTCGCGACCATGGAAGGCTTTGAACGGCAGCAGGCCAACCAGCACCGACAGTGGCCGGGCAAACAGAATCATCCACAGTGCCAGCGCCAGTGCCGGCAAGGCGATAGGCAGCAGATCGTGAGGCGTCACCAGCAGCCCCAGCACCAGGAACATGCCGATCTGCGCCAGCCAGGCCATGCCGTCGAGCATGTGCAAAATGCCGTGGCGGCTGCGCACCGGGCGGTTGCCGATTACCAGGCCGCAGATGTACACCGCCAGGAAGCCGCTGCCGTGCAGGGCATTGGTCAGGGCAAACACCACCAGGCCACCGGCGATGACCAGAATCGGATACAAACCGGTGGCCAGGTTGATACGGTTGACCAGTTGCAGCATCAGCCAACCACCGCCCAGGCCAATGACGCCCCCGATACCGAACTCGCGCAGCAGGTGGGTCAGCAGGCTCCAGTGCAGGCCGGTCTGGCCGCTGGCGAGCATGTCGATCAGGGTGACGGTGAGAAACACCGCCATCGGGTCGTTACTGCCGGATTCGATTTCAAGGCTGGCGGTTACCCGTTCGTTCAGGCCTTTGCCACCCAATAGCGAGAACACCGCCGCGGCGTCGGTGGAGCCGACGATGGCGCCGATCAGCAGGCCCTGGATCAGGTTCAGGTTGAACAGCCAGGCGGCCGCCATGCCGGTCAGCCCGGTGGTAATCAGCACCCCGACCGTGGCCAGCGAGAGCGCCGGCCATAACGCCACGCGGAAACTCGACACCCGGGTGCGCAAGCCACCATCGAGCAGGATCACCGCCAGCGCGAGGTTGCCCACCAGATAGGCCGTGGGGTAGTTATCAAAAAGAATGCCGGCGCCATCGACACCGGCCGCCATGCCGACGGCCAGGATGATCACCAGAATCGGGATGCCGAGACGGGACGAAAGTGAGCTCACCAGAATGCTCGCACCTACCAGCAACGCGCCGATCAAGAACAGGCTGTTGATGGTCGTCGCATTCAAAGGCAGTACTCCAGAAAGCTGAAAGGCGGGCGCAAACTGACCATGCAGTCTGCGTGCCAGCGATTCTAACCTGTTGAAATGTGATGCTGTCAAAAAGCTTTTGCGTCATCACGGAACCCTTGTAGGAGCGAGCTTGCTCGCGATGGGCGTCAACGATGACGCGTGCTGTCTGATTCAGCGCGCCGTCATTGAGATCATCGCGAGCGAGCTCGCTCCTACAAGAGAGGGTTACAGGCTAAACCGCCCAACCATCGTAGTTTTGCTGGGTCAGGGAGGCCAAACGGTGAGAGGCGAAAATCCGCTGCCGGGATGTCGTACAAACGCCACGGCGACGAAGTGCAGGAACCAGATTGGCCAATCACAGTCTTTAAAACTCGCGAGGAAGGTTGCCCGTCAGCAAAATCAAGGCTTTGCGCCTGTATAACCCTGGCATCCAGGGTGACTTTTCTTTATCGTACGCGCCCTTTGAAAAAGCCCGGAAAATCAAAATGTTGGAAGCATCCCTAAGCCAATTGGAACAACTGGTCAGCGACTTGGTGCAACAGAACCAGAACCTGAGCGCGGAACTGGCTCAGGCCAAAGATGAAAACGAAAGCCTGCAACTGAGCCTGATGGAATACGAAGAGAAACAAGGCACCACGGCGGCTCGCATCCAGGCCCTGGTTGAGCGTGTCAGCGCAGGTCCTGTCAGCGCATGAGTTACAACGCCGCAGGGGTAAAGGTCGTCTCGATCCTGGGAGAGGACTATTCGATCAAGGCACCGGCCGGGGAAGAGCAGACCCTGCTGGACGCCGCGTTGATGTTGAAGGCAGCCCTGGCCGAAACCAAGAGGAAGTACCCGACGCTGATCGGTGACCGACTGCTGGTGCTGGCGGCGATGAATCTGTGCTCCCAGCAGATCGAAATGCAGAAGCAGCACAAGCTCGAACTCGACCGTTACCAAGAGCAAGTCAGCGCCACGGTTGAAGTGATATCCAAGACGATCAATCAGGCCTGATCGGTTTTGCGCACAACCAGAGAATAAATTGTCGGTTGGTTTGTATACAATCGGCACGGCTGTTGCAGTGTTTCAGCCTCTTATTCTTTGGGGGTGCTCCATGCAGTTCTGGCGACGCAGTATTCAATGGCAGTTGATCCTGAGTATGGGCAGCGCCTTGCTGGTCAGTATTCTGATCGTGGTGGGCATTTATACCCTGGTGGTCAATCGTCTCGCCCAGAGCTATCTGGTCGAGCAAGCCTTGCCGTCGAGCATCGAAGCGATGCGCAACGACATCGAGCGCATCCTCGTCCAACCCCTCACCGCCGCCAAGGACATCGCCAGCAACAGCATGGTGCGCGACTGGCTGGCAGGGGGTGAAGACGGTGCCCAGGCCAGTACCTTTACTGCCTATCTCGAAGGCATCCGCGCCGAGCACAAGGCTTTTACCGCGATCATTGTCGGCACGGCGTCCAACCATTACTTCACCGAAAAAGGCCTGGACCGGACCCTCAGCCGATCCAATCCGAAAGACGCCTGGTTCTACTCATTTCTCGACAGTAACCAGCCGCGCACCCTCAATATCGACAATGACACGGCGACCGGAGAATTGGCGCTTTTCATCGACTTCAAAGTCGAGCAGGCCGGTAAAGTCGTGGGTGTTGCCGGGCTTGGCCTGAGCATGAAAGAGCTGTCGGAGCTGATCCACAACTTCAGCTTCGGTGAGCGCGGCAAGGTCTATCTCGTGCGTTCCGACGGTTTGATCCAGGTCCATCCCGAGGCGCAATTGAGTGGCAAGCGCAGCCTGACCGAACAGATTGGCACTGCGGCGGCACAGGCAGTGATGGGTCAAAAGACTGCCACCACCAGCAGCAGCTTCCAGCGGGACGGCGTGGACTTTCTCGCTTTAAGCCTGCCGCTGCGCGATCTCGGCTGGACCCTGGTGGCCGAAGTGCCGCAATCGCAGATCTACGCCGAAGCCCGCCGTGCCATGTGGATGAGCAGCGGCATCGGCCTCGCGGTGGCGATTGTGTGCCTGTTGCTGGTGGTGTTGCTGGCCCGTGGGCTGGTACGGCCGATTCGTCAGGTAACAGCCGCGCTGGTGGCCATCGGTAGCGGTGGTGGCGATTTGACCCACCGGTTAGATTCCAGCCGCGCCGATGAGCTGGGCGATCTGGCTCGCGGCTTCAATCGGTTCCTTGATAGCCAGCGCGACATGATCGGCGAAGTGCTGACCACCAGCGAACGCCTGCGCACCGCGGTCGGGCAGGTGGCGCGAGTGGTGGACAACACCGCCGAACGCTCCGGCCGCCAACAGGAAATGACCGACATGGTCGCCACAGCGGTTCACGAAATGGGCCTGACCGTTCAGGACATCGCCCAAAACGCCGGCAATGCAGCGTTCGCATCGCAAACTGCCCGTGACGAAGCGATGCAGGCGCGGGAAGTAGTAGGTGGTTCGATCCGCCACATTGAGAGTATGTCCCGGGAAATCGGCGTCGCGGCCACGGCGGTGCGTGAACTGGCCCATCAAGTGGCGTCCATCGATCAGGTGCTGGCGGTGATTCGCGGGATTTCCGAGCAAACCAATTTGCTAGCGCTCAATGCGGCCATTGAAGCTGCGCGGGCCGGGGACATGGGGCGCGGGTTTGCCGTGGTCGCCGATGAAGTTCGGACCCTGGCACGACGTACTCAAGCCTCCACCGATGAAATCCAGCAGATGATCGGCAGCCTCAAGCAAGGCGCGGAAAACGCCGTGTCATCGATGCATTCCGGACAAGCCGCGACGGGCACGGGTGTCGAGTCGAGCCAGCGTACCGGGGCTTCGTTGACGGCGATTACCGGACAAGTGGAACGCATCAGCGACATGAATCATCAGGTGGCGACGGCGACGGAAGAGCAATCGGCGGTGACCGAGGAAATCAACCGGAACGTACAGGGGATTTCCGACCTGGCGCGGGCGACGGCGGGGGAGGTGAGGGCTTGCCTGGATGATTGCCAGACGTTGCAGCGGTTGGCGGATGATCTGGCGCGGCAGATGGGTGGGTTTCGGTTGAAATAAAAGATCAAAAGATCGTCCGAACGCGGCCCGAGCCTTCGGCAGCTCCTACATGTGGAATGCGTTCCTCTGTAGGAGCTGCCGAAGGCTGCGATCTTTTTTGTGGCCATTACACCAATCTATACCTGATCAGAACCACTCATCCTGCATGCCCAGGCAAACATCATCCCGAGCCTCAAGAATCGCCAGCTCATGGTGACAACCCGGTACTTCCCACGTCAGGAAGTACCGCGCCGCCTGCAGCTTGCCTTTATAGAAGCTCACATCCGCCGCATTACCCTTGGCCAGGCCTTCCTCGGCACGGATCGCCTGTTCCAGCCAGCGCCAGCCGATCACCGTGTGACCAAACACCTTCAGGTACAGCGCCGAATTCGCCAGGCTGCTGTTGACCTTGCCTTGTGCCAGATCAGTCAGCAGGCCGATGGTCACGGTTTGCAGACGCGCCACCAGTTTTTCCAGCGGCTCGCGTAGTGGCGTCAGCGACTCAAACGCCTGTGCTCGCCCGCCAGTGTCGGCGATCAGGCGGATCAATTGCTTGAGCCCTGCGCCGCCGTTTTGCGCCAGTTTGCGGCCCAGCAGGTCCAGCGACTGAATGCCGTGGGTGCCTTCGTGGATCGGGTTCAGGCGGTTATCGCGGTAGTACTGTTCCACCGGGTATTCGCGGGTGTAGCCGTGGCCGCCGAGGATCTGGATTGCCAGTTCGTTGGCCTTCAGGCAGAACTCCGATGGCCAGGATTTGACGATGGGTGTCAGCAAATCCAGCAGTTCATGGGCCTGTTTGCGTTCAGCTTCGGTCGCAAGCGTCGTGGTGTCATCGAACAGCCGCGCCGCGTACAGGCCTAGGTCGAACGAGCCTTCGACGTAGGCCTTTTGTGTCAGCAGCATGCGTTTGACGTCAGCGTGCTGAATAATTGCCACCGGTGCGGTGTTCGGGTCCTTGCTGTCCGGCACGCGGCCTTGCGGGCGTTCGCGGGCATATTCCAGCGAGTACAGGTAACCGGCGTAACCGAGCATCACCGCACCCATGCCGACGCCGATCCGCGCTTCGTTCATCATCTGGAACATGTAGCTCAAGCCCTGGTGCGGCTTGCCCACCAGATAGCCGACGCACTCGCCGTTATCGCCGAAATTCAGCGCGGTGGACGTGGTGCCGCGCCAGCCCATCTTGTGGAACAGCCCGACCAGCAACACATCGTTGCGCTGGCCGAGGCTGCCGTCTTCGTTGACCAGGAACTTGGGCACGATGAACAGCGATATGCCCTTCACCCCGGCCGGTGCGTCCGGCAGCTTGGCGAGCACCATGTGCACGATGTTTTCCGACAGCGGATGATCGCCACCGGAGATGAAGATCTTGTTGCCCTTGAGGCGATAGGTGCCGTCGGACGCAGGTTCCGCGCGGGTACGAATATCCGACAGCGACGAGCCCGCGTGGGGTTCGGTCAGGGCCATGGTGCCGAAGAAGCGGCCGTCGATCATCGGTTGCAGAAAGCGGTGCTTCTGCTCATCGGTGCCGAAGCTTTCGATCAGGTTCGCCGCGCCCATGGTCAGGAACGGATAAGAGGTCGAAGCGGCGTTGGCCGACTGGAAGTGTGCGAAGCAGGCCTGCGAAAGCAGTGTAGGAAGCTGCATGCCTCCCGCCTCGAAACTGCGCGCGGCGTTGAGGAAACCGGCTTCGAGAAAGGCGTCCACCGCCGGTTTCACTTCCGGAATCAGAATCGCCTGGCCGTTTTCATAGCGCGGCTCGTTCTCGTCGCCCTTGCGGTTGTGTGGGGCGAAGAACTTCTCGGCGATGCTGCGGGCGGTACCGATGGCCGCATCGAAGGTTTCGCGGTTGTGCTCGGCGAAACGCTCACGCTGGGTCAGGCCCTCGGCATCAAGGACTTCATACAGCTCGAAAGCCAGATTGCGGGAACTGAGCAACGTCTCGGACATGGCGGCCTACCTTTTATTGGAATGGGCCGAGTCTAGGCGTGGGAATAGAGGCTGAACAGGATGATTGATGAGGGTGATGGGAGAAGCAAAAGATCGCAGCCTTCGGCAACTCCTACATTGGAATGCGTTCCCTGTAGGAGCTGCCGAAGGCTGCGATCTTTTGATCTTGCTTCTAACAAGCCAGGCACCCATTGCGGGGGCCTGGCTTTACAGCTATTTAGCCAATCGTCATCAAGCTGGCATTACCACCCGCCGCAGCCGTGTTAACGCTCAACGCACGCTCGATCACCAGGCGTTCCAGCGCAATGTTGGTTTCGCCCTGCGACAGACCCTGCACACCGACGATGGCGCCGGCACGCTTGGCAACCTGCTGGCACACCGCACGCAACTGGTCGGAATGGCCGTGATGCACAACTGCATCAAACACCACTTCGTCCTTGTTCCAGTCGGAAACCAGCTTGATGCGCGCCTGAATGTCCTTCGGCAGGCGTGCGAACAAGGCTTTGGTCATGTCAGCTTCCGGCCATACCGCCGAACCACCGACAGCCAATACCGCCGCCAATTGAGTCAGCAGATCGCCTTCCACTTCCGCCAGGCAAAGTACGTGCTCACGTGGCAGGATCGCGTAGCTGTTGCGCTCGCCGGTCGGGCCGGCCAGAACGCGGGTGATGCCGCTTTGCGATTGTGCGGCGAACTGCACGCACAGGGTGCTCAGGTCGGCGAACTTGTGGCTGTCGGCCCAGGCTTTCAGGGCGGTCAGCGGCTTGCTCATGGCGTCGCGCAGACGAACGTCCGGTGCTGAGGCAGCGTCACCGCGAGCAAAGGATTGTTCGATCGCATCCGCAGGGCGGGTCGACAACAGGCGGTACAGGTACAGCGGGCCGCCGGCTTTCGGACCAGTACCCGACAGGCCTTCGCCACCGAACGGCTGCACGCCGACCACGGCACCAACGATGTTGCGGTTGACGTAGACGTTACCGGCGTTGACGTTGTCGATCACCTTGGCGATGGTCTCGTCGATGCGAGTGTGCACGCCCAGCGTCAGGCCGTAACCCGAAGCGTTGATCTGGCCGATCAGTTGATCAATGTCTTTGCGCTTGTAGCGAACCACGTGCAGCACCGGGCCGAAGATCTCCCGCTGCAACTCGTCGAAGCTTTCAAGTTCGATCAGCGTCGGCATCACGAAGGTGCCGCGTTTGACTTCTTCGGCATCGGCAATGGCCACCTGGTACACGCTGCGACCTTTGTCGCGCATGGCCTGGATGTGCTTCTCGATGCCGGCCTTGGCTTCGGCGTCGATCACCGGGCCAATGTCCACGGACAGGCGCTCAGGGTTGCCGAGACGGCTTTCGGCCATGGCACCTTTGAGCATTTCAATGACGCGATCAGCGGAGTCTTCCTGCAGGCACAAGACGCGCAGGGCCGAGCAACGCTGGCCGGCGCTGTCGAACGCCGAGGACACCACGTCGATCACGACCTGTTCGGTCAGTGCCGAAGAGTCGACGATCATCGCGTTCTGGCCACCGGTTTCGGCGATCAGCGGGATCGGACGACCCTGGCTGTCCAGGCGGCCGGCGATGTTGCGTTGCAGCAAGCGCGCGACTTCGGTGGAACCGGTGAACATCACGCCTTTGACGCGTTCGTCGCCGACCAGGCCGGCACCGACGGTTTCACCGCGACCCGGCAGCAATTGCAGTACGCCTTGCGGAATCCCTGCTTCGAGCAGCATGCGCACGGCTTGAGCGGCAACCAGCGGCGTCTGTTCAGCAGGCTTGGCCAAAACCGGGTTACCGGCAGCAAGGGCTGCAGCCACTTGACCACTGAAGATCGCCAGCGGGAAGTTCCACGGGCTGATGCACACCACCGGACCCAGCGGGCGGTGAGCGTCGTTGGTGAAATCGTTGCGTGCCTGCACTGCGTAATAACGCAGGAAGTCCACGGCTTCACGCACTTCGGCGATGGCGTTGGCGAAGGTCTTGCCGGCTTCGCGGGCTAGCAGGCCCATCAGCGGCTGGATCTCGGCTTCCATCAGATCGGCGGCACGTTCCAGGATCGCAGCGCGTTCGGCGGGCGGCGTGGCCTGCCAGATCGGTGCAGCGTTCAGGGCGCACTGGATCGCGTTGTCGACGTCTTCGACAGTCGCTTCCTGCACATGGCCGACCACGTCACGCAGGTCGGACGGGTTCAGCACAGGGGCTGGAGCTTCGTTGCTGGAAGCGCAACCGAGCATCGGCGCCGCTTTCCAGTGGTTGTGTGCGGTAGCGAGAAGCGCGCAGGACAGGGACGCCAAACGATGTTCGTTAGCCATGTCGATGCCGCTGGAGTTGGCGCGCTCGGAGCCGTACAGGTCACGCGGCAGCGGAATGCGCGGGTGCGGCAGGCCGAAACCACCTTCGACGGTTGCCATCTGCTCGATGCTGGCCACCGGGTCGGCCACCAGTTCCTGGATCGAAATCGACTGGTCGGCGATGCGGTTGACGAACGAGGTGTTCGCGCCGTTTTCCAGCAGACGACGCACCAGGTAAGCCAGCAGGGTTTCGTGGGTGCCGACCGGAGCGTACACGCGGCACGGACGGTTCAGTTTGCCTTCGGAAACTTTGCCTACAACCTGTTCGTACAGCGGTTCACCCATGCCGTGCAGGCACTGGAACTCGTACTGGCCCGGGTAATAGTTCTGACCGGCGATGTGATAAATGGCCGACAGGGTGTGGGCGTTGTGTGTGGCGAACTGCGGGTAGATGACTTCCGGCACCGACAGCAGCTTGCGGGCGCATGCGATGTAGGACACGTCGGTGTACACCTTGCGGGTGTAGACCGGGTAGCCTTCCAGGCCTTCGACCTGGGCGCGCTTGATTTCGCTGTCCCAGTACGCGCCTTTCACCAGGCGGATCATCAGGCGATGACGGCTGCGACGAGCCAGGTCGATCACGTAGTCGATCACGTACGGGCAACGCTTCTGGTAAGCCTGGATCACGAAACCGATGCCGTTCCAGCCCGTCAGTTGCGGCTCGAAGCACAGACGTTCGAGCAGATCCAGCGACAGCTCGAGGCGGTCGGCTTCTTCGGCATCGATGTTCAGCCCGATGTCGTATTGCTTGGCCAGCAGGGTCAGCGACAGCAGGCGTGGGTACAGCTCTTCCATCACACGCTCGTACTGGGCGCGGCTGTAGCGCGGGTGCAGGGCGGACAGCTTGATCGAAATGCCCGGGCCTTCATAAATCCCGCGACCGTGGGAGGCTTTGCCGATCGAGTGGATGGCTTGTTCGTACGAGGCCAGGTACTTCTGCGCGTCGTGCTCGGTGAGTGCGGCTTCACCCAGCATGTCGTAGGAATAACGGAAGCCTTTGGCTTCGAATTTGCTCGCGTTGGCCAGGGCTTCGGCGATGGTTTCGCCGGTCACGAACTGCTCGCCCATCAGGCGCATGGCCATGTCGACGCCCTTGCGGATCATCGGCTCGCCGCTCTTGCCGATGATGCGGCTCAGGGACGATGTCAGGCCGGCTTCGTTGTGCGTGGACACCAGCTTGCCGGTCAGCAGCAAGCCCCAGGTGGCAGCGTTGACGAACAACGACGGGCTGTTGCCCAGGTGCGGCTGCCAGTTGCCGGTGCTGATCTTGTCGCGGATCAGGGCGTCGCGGGTGCCTTTGTCCGGGATGCGCAGCAGCGCTTCGGCCAGGCACATCAGCGCCACGCCTTCCTGGGACGACAGGGAGAATTCCTGCAGCAGGCCCTGAACGATGCCGGCGCGGCCGCCGGCGCTCTTCTGATTGCGCAGTTTTTCCGCGATGGACGCGGCGAGTTTGTTGGTGGCTTCGGCCATCGGTACCGGCAGGCGCGCCTGCTCGATCAGCATCGGCACCACTTCCGGCTCAGGGCGACGGTAGGCGGCGGTGATCGAAGCACGCAGTACCGATTGCGGCAGGATGCTTTCGGCGAATTCAAGGAAGCACTGGTGGGCGTGATCGATGTGGGCCTCGCCTGCTTCGTCAACTTCCTTGCCGTTCAAACCATTGAGCTCGGACAGGGTTGCACCACCCTCGAGTTTTTCCAGGTAATTGAAGATTGCCTGCTTGATCAGCCAGTGCGGCGTGCGATCAATCGAGGTCGCGGCGGCCTTGAGGCGTTCGCGGGTCGGGTCGTCAAGTTTGACCCCAAGGGTGGTGGTCGCCATGTTTTTATCCTCATGTTTGCCACGACTGCGTGGCATCAGCTGACGGCAAGATTAGCCGTGAGACTGTTGAGGTGCAACCGGGTGCAACCCTTTTTTTGTCGGAATATTACGCAGCTCGTCAGGAAATAAATTCTGGTACGGCTGCGCTGCATTTGCTTGGTGCTTTTCCAGCGAGTTAACACTCGTTCTTGCTCCGAAAAGGAGCAAAAAACGATTTTTAACGTTTATTTCCGACTAGGTGCAACTTATTCCCAAGAAACTGGTTGCACCTTATTTGCTTTGTTGAATAGCATTCGCGCCCAAGGTGCAACCCGGACAAAATCCGGGTGCTCCGGCTGATGGCTTTCCTGGGGAAACATCAGTCATAAATGCGCGGGAATCCGGATCGTCTGTCAAACGTATGCGTTTGCGAGCGGTTCACCAGCCGCCGCTACATAAAAACAAAGCCAGGGCGTAACTTAATGAGCGTAAGCAATCCAACCTTGATCACGTTCGTGATCTACATCGCAGCAATGGTGCTGATCGGCTTGATGGCCTATCGCTCCACCAACAACCTTTCCGATTACATCCTGGGCGGCCGTAGCCTGGGCAGCGTCGTGACCGCACTGTCCGCCGGTGCCTCCGACATGAGTGGCTGGTTGTTGATGGGCTTGCCCGGCGCGATCTACATGTCCGGTCTTTCCGAAAGCTGGATCGCCATCGGCCTGATCGTCGGCGCCTATCTGAACTGGCTGTTCGTCGCCGGCCGTCTGCGTGTACAGACCGAGCACAACGGCGATGCACTGACCCTGCCGGACTACTTCTCCAGTCGTTTCGAAGACAAGAGCGGCCTGCTGCGGATCATCTCCGCGGTCGTGATCCTGGTGTTCTTCACCATCTATTGCGCTTCCGGCATCGTGGCTGGCGCCCGTCTGTTCGAAAGCACCTTCGGCATGTCCTACGAGACGGCGCTGTGGGCCGGTGCCGCGGCGACGATTGCCTACACCTTTGTCGGCGGATTCCTGGCCGTGAGCTGGACCGATACCGTACAAGCCACCCTGATGATCTTCGCGTTGATCCTGACGCCGGTTATCGTGCTGCTGGCCACTGGCGGCGTCGACACCACTTTCCTGGCCATCGAAGCGCAAGATCCAAGCAACTTCGACATGCTCAAGGGCACCACTTTCATCGGCATCATCTCGCTGATGGGCTGGGGTCTGGGCTACTTCGGCCAGCCGCACATCCTGGCGCGTTTCATGGCTGCCGATTCGGTTAAATCGATCGCCAAGGCCCGTCGTATCTCCATGACCTGGATGATCCTGTGCCTGGGCGGCACCGTGGCAGTCGGCTTCTTCGGTATTGCCTACTTCTCGGCCAACCCGGCCGTGGCCATGCCAGTGAGTGAAAACCACGAGCGTGTGTTCATCGAACTGGCCAAGATCCTGTTCAACCCATGGATCGCCGGTATCCTGCTGTCGGCCATCCTGGCTGCGGTGATGAGCACCCTGAGCTGCCAGTTGCTGGTGTGCTCGAGCGCCCTGACCGAAGACTTCTACAAGACCTTCCTGCGCAAATCGGCTTCCCAGGTTGAACTGGTCTGGGTCGGCCGTGCCATGGTGCTGTTGGTTGCCCTGATCGCTATCGCGCTGGCATCCAACCCGGAAAACCGTGTACTGGGTCTGGTGAGCTACGCCTGGGCTGGTTTCGGTGCTGCATTCGGTCCGGTTGTACTGATCTCCGTGATCTGGAAAGACATGACCCGCAACGGCGCACTGGCCGGTATCCTGGTCGGCGCGATCACCGTGATCGTCTGGAAACACTTCGAACTGCTGGGCCTGTACGAAATCATCCCAGGCTTCATCTTCGCCAGCCTGGCGATCTACTTCGTCAGCAAATTGGGCACGCCGACTGCTGGCATGTTCCAGCGTTTTGCGGCTGCAGAGAGTGATTATCGTTTGAACAAGTGATGAGTGATGGGTTGAACTCTTCCCGTCTCTGATAAAAGAACGGCTCGCAGCTATATGGTGTGGGCCGTTTTTTTTGCAAGCCGGGTCCGAAAACAGGCATTGACCCTCCAATATCCGTGGTCCTTTTCAGTGCTGGACGTAAGACATTTCCTGATTTTCTCGGCCATCTTGAGTTTCCTCTCCGCCCACGTACTTTGCGTTAAGCCACTCATCCCGAGTCGGCTTACCGATCGTTAACAGTGGTGCGCTGCCCATGACTGGGGCGGCAGTAGAGAGGGAGATCAGCAATGGCAAAGGGACATTTCATTCGCAAAGACGACGAGACTACCTGCGGTGGCAAGGTTCTGGAGGGCGCTACAAACATCATGATGTTTGGCATCGCCCATGCTCGTGTGGGGGATCAGGTTTCCTGTGGTAAGGACAACAAAACCTACGTCATTGAGGGCGGCGTTTCATACATCAAGAGTCACGGAAGATTGGTGGCGGGCTCGCTGGACAGCTACAGCAGCTGTCCCTGCAAAGCCGGGCTGATCCCATCGTTTTTCAAGGGTACCTACGAGTCCAGCCGCAGTGCTGCTCCGCACGCCATGCGGACTGCCACTCCACAGGCGACACCCACCGCCGCCAGCAACCCGGTAGCCTCACGATCTTCCAGCTTCGCGCCTGCGCCAAGCTCTCCCCTGCCAACGCGTGATAACAGCATGCAGGCAGCAGAGCCAGGTTTCTTTATCGTGCCCAAGAGCACCACCCGCGAACAACTCGAGGCCTCGTTGTTCACCCTGCGCGACCCGGCGGTGATGGGTAAATTCAAGCTGCTCAATCCCAATCTGCGCGACGTCAAAGCCGGCTCACTGATCGTGCTGAGCGATCCCAATAACTTCCAGTGCACCCGCGAAGAAGCGCTGCTCATGGATGTGGCGGCACGGACCAATCAAATACTGGAAACGCTTAGCCCTGAAGAGGCTGATTTCATGATGCAACACCGGGATGCCATTCAGACGATCTTGGGCTATGGCTCAGACGCTGTGGGCGTCGGCGCGAGCATTTTCAAGAATAATCTGGATAACGTCGGTAATGCCTTGAGGGAAATTGAAGTGTTGCAACAGACGACGCTCCAAAGAGATGGGCACCTTCGTTCGCCGGCCTTCTTCGTAGAACGACAGCGTTTACTTGCACAACTCAACAGCCATATGACGACCCTAACCCGCAAGGGTATTGGATTTCCCCACCATATTAATCTGAAAAAGATGTTGGGTATCTCGAGCCAAAGCCTGGTCCACCACTGGACCAATGCCAGTCCTGCCGGGCAAATACCGGGGCATGCCACACATCTTGAAGGTGTGGCGAGGGCTTCAAAATACGTTCAGTACGGCGGCTGGATAGGGACTGCCGTCGGCGGAGGAGTGTCTGCTTTGAAGGTTCAGGATGTGTGTACTGCAGGTAATACCGAAGCTTGCGAGCGGGTTAAGTTTACTGAAACGGGGAGTTTTGTTGGGGGAATTGGTGGCGGCGTTTTTGCTGGAGCGATAAGCGCTCACATTGTTGGTGGAATATGCGTGGGGCTTGGAATTCCTACGGGTGGTTTGTCTACGCTTGCTTGTGCCGTTTTAGTTACCGGAGCGACATCCGTTTCAGCAGGCTATGCCGGAGGGAAAGTTGGCGAAACTACAGCAGAAAAAATATACGAGGTTCTTAATTGACCCTGAGCATAGCTGACACATTATTCCTTGTCATAGGAGTTATTGATATCTCAGGGATGTTCGCGGGGATTGGCTACATGCTTTTTCTTGCAAACACAAAAATGGATGTTCTACAAAGGTGCTTTAAAAACAGCTGGGGCGTGACGGAGCCGGATGCATTTAAATATAGCGGGGCGTGGGGAAGAGTAATGATAATTGGTCGCATATCAGGTTACGTGACGTTCTCTACCTTCTACATCAAGCGCGGAATTCTCAGTGCTGATGATTTGAAAAAACTGCCAGTCTCGCTTAAGCGAAAATTAATTGCTTTGCAGTGGATTGGGATCGCTCTGTTAGTTGTTATGTTTGGCCTCGCATTAATGACTGAACTAAATGTTGTCTGATCCGGAGGGGCGTTAACGTGAAAATAAAAGTAAGAATGGAAACGGGCTTGTTGCTGAAATGGAAATAAACCAATCCCCTTTGCTTTTGCTTCTTTTGCTTGTCGTAATAGGGAAATCGGGGGTACTCAATTAGCCGAAAAGTGGGCAGCCAGCCTGGTGGCGTGCCCATACTTTACACCAGCTTCGCTGCTGAACAGATGGATCGTAAACAAATGAAGCCCAGAGTAAAAAAATGCAAAAAATGTGGAGCGCTGGATAAAGATGGCTTATCGCTAATAGAAGGTGAGTGCTGTCTTTCATGTCGATTGAAAATATACGAGATGGGAAGCTTTAATATTTTGAAGGAGGCGCCACTCCGATTAAAAATCCTACTTGGTGGGGTTTCGTCGTTTTTTATAATGCTTTCAATTTACGCAATATATCATCAGCATCTCCTTTTGCCTGGAGGCGCTCGCCGTCAACCATTTCTTGTGGAGTTTTCAGGGCTAGGCGTGCTAATGCCGGTGTTTTCATTAATGATGTTTTCAATAAGTTTTTTATCGTTAATCGTTTCAAATTGCTATCAGCACTCAAGCGAGAAGATTTATAAAAAAATAATAAAGTACAGCTTTCACGCTGGTTGGATTTTGTATTTTATTTCAATATTCTTTTTCCGGAAATAATCAGGCAGCTAACAGCTGGCGAAAACATCGCAAGTCTCAGCGGCGCTTTGAATGGGGAACATGAACTATTTGGAATTAGAAGGGTGCCATCGACAAGGTTCGCCCTTTGCGCCATTCAGCTTCAAGTTTATTTGCTGGATTGGAGCGGTTACGTTTTTCGGGTGCGGTCCTAGGACGTTTCCTTCATAACCTAGCGGTTTTCATGAACTGGTGCGATGCGAGTTCCGTCGATAGTCTTTGGCGGTCACTGACAATTCAGTGGTGGGGTGTAGGAACCTCTCAAGACCGTTAGAGCTACATTGGCGTCACTGCCTGGTTTGCGGCCGTTTGCATGCGGCCGTAAGATCAGTTGCGGCGGCTATGCGCGGGCACGCTTCGGCGTGGTCGAGTTTTGCTCTAAGGGTCTCGATATTCCTACCCCGTGCATAGCTGCCACCCTGGCCCGTAGGAAGGCTAATGGCAGGTCCATCTCTTCCTTAGAGCGTTAAAAATGAAATCAATACATCCCGACCCACCCTACGAAAAACCAATCCCCCATCCCGACAACCGCTTCATGGCATTGACCAGCAACTGCACCGACATGCCCACCCTGTTCGTCGACACCCACGCGCCACTCGATATCCTCACCGACGCCGCCAACTACAGAATCCGCGCAGTAACCCAAGTGCTTGAGAACCTGTCGATGCGCGGTTCGATCGAGTGCGAGTCCTTCATCCTCAGCGATTTCGCCTTGCTCTGTGCCATTTCATTGCGCGATGGCTGTGATGTGCTGGATGGGTTGGGCGGCGGTTGCGTGCGCGGCCTACCGCTGCGGCGTAGGCGTCGCCACAAGATCAAGAGATCCCGGGCTTCATGCTGAACAAATGAGGCTTTCAGCGAGGCTTTTAGCTTCCTGATTGCAGGAGACGGCCCGCATCCGATGGATGCGGACCGTTTTTTACTGGGGATCAGTCAAGATCGGCATCGGGCTGATTCAGAAAAATCAGCACGCCCAGTATTGCCATGTAGAACCTGAAGGCTGCGTCCTGACCATTCCAGATGTCGGATTGCCACATCAGAAACCACTCGCCTCCAACAACCATGAAGCCGAAAAACCATACGAAAAAACCAGTCGTCAAACCCGCTACTGCCCACTTCCTGGACAGTCTGAATTCATGCCCATCGGCTGACCGTGAGCGCCAGAGCTGTAGTGCGCCGTAGCCAAGAAGTCCACAGGTAATGGCTTCGCCAAGGATGATCAGCCAGTAGGCTCCATGCCACACCCAAGGCAGATCAATTGCGCGATACCGGGCGGCGTTGTCAGGGAAGGTGGTGTCCATGCTCAGCACGTGCCGGACGAAGTTGAAGTTGGAACCGTAGTCGGTGATGTTGTTGAACACGGTCATGAAGGCGAATGCGGCGAGTGCCAGGGTCATTGCAATCTTTGCGTAGCGAATGGTCATTTGTGCGTCCTTTGCTTGTTTCGACAAAGAACGCTATCACGCCGGTTTGCAGGTTCGGGAATCTTCCTGTTGTGAGGCGTTTCTGAATTTGTCGAGTGATGGTGCATGCTTGTTGCCGCTATGAATGCTTGAAGTGTCCGCTTGGCTGCCAACCCCTGACTTGCCGGCCGGTAAAAGGTAAACTCCCCGGCCTTCGCAGGAGCAGCCATGAATTATCGTCACGCCTTCCATGCCGGCAATCACGCCGATGTGTTCAAACACCTGACCTTGACCCGCCTCATCGCCCTGATGTCGCGCAAGGAGCAGCCGTTTGCCTATCTCGACACCCACGCCGGCATCGGTCTGTACGACCTTCAAGGCGATCAGGCCAACCGTACCGGTGAGTATCTGGAAGGCATTGCGCGTTTGTGGGGTCAGCCGGATCTGCCGATCCTGACCGCCGATTACATGCAAGTGCTGCACGAGATGAACCCGGATGGCCAGTTGCGCTATTACCCGGGGTCGCCGGAGTTGGCGCGACGCCTGACTCGCCCGCAGGACCGTGTGTTGCTCAACGAGAAACACCCGGAAGACGGCGTGCTGCTCAAGGACAACATGGCCGGTGATCGCCGGGTCAAGGTGCATCTGGGCGAAGGCTGGCATGTGTCGCGGGCCTTGCTGCCGGTGCCGGAAAAGCGTGCGGTGATGTTGATCGATCCGCCGTTCGAGAAGCTCGACGAGATGCAGCGCTGTGCCGCGTCGTTGAAGGAAGCGATTGGCCGGATGCGTCAGACCGTGGCGGCGATCTGGTACCCGGTGAAGGATCAGCGTGCGCTGCGCCGCTTCTACCAGGACCTGGCCGGTACCGGTGCGCCGAAGTTGTTGCGGGTGGAGTTGCTGGTGCATCCGCTGGATACGCCGAACAGCCTGAACGGTTCGGGGCTGGCGATTGCCAATCCGCCGTGGGGGCTGGAGGAAGAGTTGTGTGAGTTGCTGCCGTGGTTATCCCAGAAGCTGGGGCAGACCCAGGGTGGGTGGCGGATGGATTGGTTGATTGCCGAGTAGTAGCTGCATGATCAAAAGATCGCAGCCTGCGGCAGCTCCTACAGGGTTATGCGTACACCCGTAGGAGCTGCCGCAGGCTGCGATCTTTTGTTTTGGCGATCAGATCGGGCAGGTCACGCCTGTACCGCCAATCCCGCAATAGCCTTCCGGATTTTTCGCCAGGTACTGCTGGTGATAAGCCTCGGCAAAGTAGACGGTCGGGGCCTGGTCGATTTCGGTGCTGATTTCACCGAGACCGGCCTTGGACAGCTCGGCCTGGTAGGTTTCCTTGCTCTTGAGCGCCGCGTCCAGTTGTTCCTGGCTGGTGGCGTAGATCACCGAACGGTACTGGGTGCCGATGTCATTGCCCTGGCGCATGCCCTGTGTCGGGTTGTGCAGTTCCCAGAACATCGCCAGCAGTTCTTCGTAGCTGACCCTGGCCTTGTCATACACCACCAGCACCACTTCGGCGTGGCCGGTCAGGCCCGAGCAGACTTCTTCGTAGGTCGGGTTCGGCGTGAATCCGCCGGCGTAGCCGACCACGGTGCTGACCACGCCTTCACGTTGCCAGAAGCGGCGTTCCGCGCCCCAGAAGCAGCCGAGGCCGAAGATCGCGAAGTCGACGTCTTCGAAGAACGGGCCAAGCAAGGGGGTGTCTTTAAACACAAAGTGCTTTTCAGGCAGGGTCATCGCGGTTTCGCGGCCGGGCAGAGCTTGTTCTTTAGTCGGGAGCACGTTTTTGTTCACCAGGATTTCCGAGCGCAGAACCATGATCAGTCCTCTCAGTCAGGTTGGGTTGTAAATAAACAGACCGTCAGTGTGCCCAATACCTTTCAGATAATCACTAGCCAGGTGGGAGGTTCCATGTTGCAGGGCAACCCTGCAACTTCAGGCTGGTTGGTATTCACTCCGGCAGTTCATACAGATAAATCTTCTCCGCTTCCATCTGATACCCCGCATCCGCCAGCTCGCTGGTGGACGCCTTGACCTGCAACGCGCCTTCGATCCAGTACGGCTGATACAGCTCGTCGAGCTTCACGCCGACTTCGCTTTTGACGTGCACGATCTGGTTCGACGGCGGTGGCGGCACATGGATGCAGGCGCCGAAATACGGCACCAGCAGAAACTCCGTGGTGCGTCCTTCCTCGCTCACTTCCAGCGGCACGATGTAGCCCGGCAGGCGAATGTTCTGGCCGTCGAGGGTCTTGACCACCGGTGCGTTGGGCATGTCCTGTTTGGCTGCAGGCGCCGACTCTGCCGAGAGCGTGCTGCTCATCTGCGACAGATCGTGCAGCGGCGTCATGTTCGGCACTTCTTTCGGCGCGTCGGGCGGAATCATCTCCGACCAGGTCAGGTCTTTTGGCTGGGCCGCCCATAGGGGCAGGGCGACCAGCATCAACAGCGCAAGTACGGCGCGGGGCATTTTCAACGTCCTCATAAACGGATCGACAGGCCATCGGCCAGGGATTGGCGATAGGCGCGCCAGGCCGGCACGCTGCCCATCAGCAGCGCGGCGATCAGGATGCCAGCGAGCAGCGTCCATTCATACTCGCTGGGCCAGGACAGCGGCAGGAACAGGCCGTAGTTGGCTTGCACATATCCCTGGGCCGCCGCGATGCACACATACAGCATCGCCACGCCGGCGATAACGCCCGACAGCGCCAGGGCAAAGGCTTCGAGCACCAACAGCGTTGCGATGTGCCATGGCCGAGCACCCACCGAGCGCAGGATCGCCATTTCCCGGCGGCGTTCGTTGAGGCTGGTGAGAATGGCCGTGAGCATGCCGATCAACCCGGTCAGCACCACAAACAGCGAGACCACGAACAAGGCTTTTTCCGCGGTGCCCATCATGCTCCAGAGCTCTTGCAGCGCCACGCCCGGCAGGATCGCCAGCATCGGCTCACCACGGAACTCGTTGATTTCCCGTTGCAGGGTAAAAGTCGAAATCTTGTTGTTGAGACCGAGCATGAACGCGGTGATCGCTTGTGGTGTGAGGTCCATGTTGCGCGCCTGATCGGCCGTGATGCGACCCTCGCCCCGGGCCGGCACGCCGTCATGCCAGTCGATGTGAATCGCTTCCATGCCGCCAAGACTGATGTGCAGCGTGCGGTCTACCGGGGTGCCGGTGCGTTTGAGAATGCCGACCACGGTGAACGGTTTGTCGTCGTGCTTGACCAGGCTGATCGCCGCCACGCCGTGGGCCAGTACCAGTTTGTCGCCGAGTTTGTAGTGCAGTGCCTCGGCCACTTCGGCACCGAGCACCACTTCGAACGGGTCGGTTGCAAACGCCCGGCCATCGGCCAGGTCCAGGTGTTGCTGGTGGCCGTACTGGTAATGCTCGAAGTAGGCTTCGGTGGTGCCCATCACCCGGTAGCCGCGATGGGAATCGCCGAGGGACATCGGGATTGCCCACTTCACTTTCGGGTCGCTGGCGAAGTGTTCGAAGCTGTCCCAACGGATGTTGTTGGTGGCGTTGCCGATGCGGAACACCGAGTACAGCAACAGGTTCACCGAGCCGGAGCGGGCGCCGACGATCAGGTCGGTGCCGCTGATGGTGCTGGCGAAACTGGCCTTGGCTTCGGTGCGCACACGCTCCACCGCCAGCAACAGGCACACCGACAAGGCGATGGCGAACGCGGTGAGGATCGCGGTGAAGCGGCGGTTAGCCAGGCTGGCCATCGCTAGACGGAACAAGTACATCTCAGACCTCGGACGGGGTGGCGGCGCGATTGAGTTCGGCCAGCGACAGGTTGTGGTCGAACAGCGGCGCCAGGCTCTGGTCGTGGCTGACGAACAACAGGCTCGACCCGGCTTCGCGGCACTCGGCGAACAGCAGGCGAATGAAGTTCTCGCGGGCATCGTAGTCGAGGGCCGAGGTTGGCTCGTCGGCGATCACCAGTTCCGGTTGCCCGATCAGCGCGCGGGCGGCGGCGACCCGTTGCTGCTGGCCGATGGACAACGCATCGGCGCGGCGACCGAGGATGTTTGCATCCTTCAACCCCAGGTGGGCAAGCAGCGTCGCGGCCGCTTTGTCGACGCTGCCGTGACGTTGTTTCGCCCGTTCGGCGCGCAGTTTCGAGAAGTGGCAGGGCAGTTCGACGTTTTCGCGCACCGACAGAAACGGCAGCAGGTTGAACTGCTGGAAGATGTAGCCGGTGTGATCGACGCGGAAGTGGTCGCGGGCACCGGCCGAGAGTTGCGTCAGTTCCCGGCCGAGCAGGCGGATGCTGCCGCGATCAGGTTTTTGCACGCCGCCGAGCAGGCCGAGCAGGGTGGTCTTGCCGCTGCCACTGGGGCCTTTGAGGAACAGGGTTTCCCCGCGCTCCAGGCGAAACGCCGGAATGTCCAGCAGTGGCGGGTGACCGGGCCAACTGAAGCCCAGGTCGGACAGTTCGATGAGTGCTTGGGTCATGGCACCGATTTCAAGAATATTGATGACCTGTAGGAGCTGCCGCAGGCTGCGATCTTTTGATCTTGAAATTCAAAAGATCGCAGCCTCGTTTCACTCGACAGCTCCTACAAGGGATCTGGGGTGAATTCAGAATTTCAGGGCAGCCGCTTTCGCCGTCACATCAACCCCTTGCTGCCCGCTCGGGCCGATCAGTTGTACCTGAATTGTCCGGGTGGCCGGGAAACTGGTGAAAATATTCGCCAGGTCCAGCGACTTCAGGGCCGCCGGCGTGGCGCAGGTGAGCTGATAGCGAGCGTGGATTTCGCTGTGATCATCGTGATGTTCGTGGCCGTCTTCGTCCTTGGCGTCCTCATCGTGATCTTCATCGGCCTCTGGCTTATCACCGAACAGCGGGCTTTCCAGTTCCTGGTTTTCCACCACGCAACCGGCGGCTTTTGGCAGGTTGAACAAGGCCAGTGGTTGCTCAAGCCGAGCACGGACAGCGGCAACTTTGGCCTTGTCTGCATCGCTGGTGGCGATGTGCTCGAAACCCACCAGGTTCATGGCCGGGCTTTCCAGTTCCAGCTCCAGGGTCTGCCCGTCCAGCCCGGCGTTCAGGCGTCCAACGCCATGTTCGTGGGCACTCAGGCTGCCATGCTCATGATCGTGTTCGTCGGCGGCATGGGCGACAGCGAGCGGCAACATGGCAAACGGCAGGGCGAGAAGCAGACGACGCATGGCGAGTCTCCGAAAAGTAAAATGAAGAAAATGTTATGTGATCTTATAACGTAAGTGCGGAGAGTTTGACTGCCTGCTTGGCGTTGCACAAGTCCCATGGGAGCATGCAGGGAAGAAAAGTGCGGGAGCAGACCTATGTTGCGAATTCGCGGAAGCATCGGCGACTGGCCGGTGGATTTGACCCTGGAGATGGACGACGCGGACTGGGCGCGACTAGGGGCGCAGTTGCAGGTGGAAAAATCCGAGGTCAGCGCGCCAGCGGCCAAACCGCTGAATCAGGATGATGCGCTGTGGCAGATCGCCAGGGATTTGCTGCGCAAGGCCGGGCAGCTCAGCGGACCGGATCTGCTCGATCAACTCGAAGGCCTGACTGGCAGTGCGGCGGCGGGCAAGCGTCTGTTGGTGCGTTTGCGCCATAGTTCGGACGTAAGAGTATTGAGCGGCGGTGATACGCCGCTCTACAGCTGGATCGAATAAACCGTGAAAAGATCGCAGCCTGCGGCAGCTCCTACAGGGTGAGTGCCAACCTCTGTAGGAGCTGCCGCAGGCTGCGATCTTTTGATTTTTAATAAAGAGCGGCAAACAATTTGCGGCGGTACGTGCTGACCAGCGGGTGGTCGTTGCCCAGTAACTCGAACACCTGCAGCAAGGTTTTGTGCGGCAAGCCTTCGCTGTAGCTGCGGTTGCGGATGAACAACTTGAGCAATGCGTCCAGCGCGGCGTCGTACTGCTGACGGGCCAGTTGCTGGATCGACAGTTGATAGACCGCCTCATCGTCCAGCGGGTCTTTCGCCAGTCGGGCCTTCAGGTCGGCGGCATCCGGCAAATCCTTGGCCAAACCGAGAAACTTGATCTGTGCCTTGGCGCCGGCCAGTGCAGCCTTGTGCTCGTCGCTCTTGACCGCATCCAGCACGGTTTGCGCCTCGCCCAGTTCACCGCGCTCGGTCAGGCAGCGGGCGTAGAGGATCAGTGCCTTGGCGTTGGTGTTGTCTTCACCCAGGATCACCTTGAGCAGCGCTTCGGCATCGGCAAAGCGGCTGTCGTCGAACAGTGCCTGGGCCTGTTCGAACGGATCGGCAGCTGCCGGTGGCGGCATTTGCACATGGGGTTCGAGCAGGGCGCGGACGGCGGATTCTGGCTGGGCACCGGCAAAACCGTCGACAGGCTGGCCGTCCTTGAACAGGACCACGGTCGGCAAGCTGCGGATGCCGAAGCGGGCGACGATGTCTTGCTCGATGTCACAGTTGACCTTGGCCAGCAGCAATTCGCCCTGGTAGCTCTCGGCAATGCTCTGCAACATCGGCATCAGCACCTTGCAGGGCGCGCACCATTCGGCCCAGAAATCCACCAGCACCGGTTTGTGGAAAGAGTTCTCGATCACCGACTGGTCGAAATCGGCAGTCGTGGCGTCGAAGATGTACGGCGTTTGCTGACTCATGGGGGATCTCTTGGAAGCGTGAATATGCTCACTATAAGGGCTGGCGTAAAAGATCGCAGCCTTCGGCAGCTCCTACATTGGCCGTATGAATATTCGATCCTGTAGGAGCTGCCGAAGGCTGCGACCTTTTTGCGGTTTCAAGCGCGTTGCGCGTGGTACAGGCTCACATGCCGAAACTCGTGGGGTTCGGCCAGGTCCGGCAGGGTCATGGCTTCAAGCATTTCGATGCGCCGGTACAACGGATGGCGAAAATCCCGCACTCGGGAGTCCGCCACCAGCGCTTCTCGGCCGCGGCTGAGGAACTGGTCGAGCAGTGGCAGGTTCGCCAGGTCGTACAACACATCCGCTACCAGGATCAGATCGAAGCGATCGGCCTCGGCGAAAAAATCCGTCGAGTAATCAAGCTGTACGTCATTGAGCTCGGCATTGGCCCGGCACGCGGCAATCGCCAGCGGGTCGAGGTCGCAGGCCAGCACTTCCAGCGCGCCGGCCTTGGCCGCGGCAATCCCTGCCACCCCGGAACCGGCACCGAAATCCAGTACCCGCTTGCCTTCGACCCAATGCGGGTTTGCGGCCAGATAACGGGCCACGGCCAAGCCGCTGGCCCAGCAGAAACTCCAGTACGGCGGCTCATGCAGAATGCGCCGGGTTTCTTCCGGGCTGAAAGCGCGGTCCATGTTATCGCCGTCGATCAGCCACAGTTTCAAATCGGTTCCGGGTAAATCACAGTCCACCAATTGCGCGTCACCGAGCAGATCCCCCAAGGCCATTTGCAGGTCGAGCGGTGCACTCATGGGGCTTTGACGAATTGCAGTTGGCCCAGGGCCTGGGTGGTCGGCTGGGTGATCAGCTGCGACGGCAAGTGCAGGATCAACTGCCCGGACTGGCTGGCGCGGCCTCGCAGTTCAACGCGGGCGCCGACCGGAAAGGCATCCGGGTTGAAGCGCAGGTGAAACGGCAACACTTGGTTGTTGCCGATCAGGCTGGAACTGGCGAGCAATTGTTGCGGACGGTCTTTGTCGTCGATCACCAACAGCGCCAGCTCGACCTCGGCGCCGGCCGGCACACCTTGCAACGTGCCGCTCAATTCGCGCTGATACGCGGGCAGCGGGCCAAGTTCGGCGGCCTCCCGGGCCTTCTTCTGCGCTTGCTGCGGCGCCGGGCCCGGCGTAGGCGGTTGGGGCTTGGGTGCATCGCTGCCGCAAGCCACCAGCAGGCTGAAAACACTGAGCAAAATGAGCGGACGTAACGACATTGGTAGCTCCATAAAGCTGAATTCCATGGATCAAGTGATCATCCCGTCTGTATACCGCAAACCCTATGGCTTGTCTTGCCACGGGGATGCGCTACCATGGCCCTCCCTTTTTTTGTTGCCTGCCACCATGCACTGTCCCTTCTGCGGTGCCAACGACACCAAGGTCATCGACTCGCGTCTGGTCGCCGAGGGCGAACAGGTGCGCCGCCGGCGTGAATGCCTGGCCTGCGGCGAGCGTTTCACGACGTTCGAGACGGCTGAACTGGTGTTGCCGCGCCTGATTAAAACCGACGGCAGTCGCCAGCCGTTCGACGAAGAAAAACTCCGCGCCGGCATGCAGCGTGCGCTGGAAAAGCGCCCGGTGAGCGTCGAACGCCTCGAATCGTCGCTGGTGCACATCAAACACAAACTGCGCGCCACCGGCGAACGCGAGGTCAAATCCCTCGTGGTCGGCGAGCTGGTGATGGCCGAGTTGCAGAAACTCGACGAAGTCGCCTACATCCGCTTCGCTTCGGTATATCGCCGCTTCCAGGACCTCAACGAGTTCCGCGAAGAGATCGATCGCCTGGCCCGTGAACCGGTGAAAGAATGAACACGCCCGCAGAACTTGCCATCCTCGATGCCCACTACATGGCCCGTGCCCTGGAACTGGCGCGCAAGGGACATTACACGACGCACCCCAATCCGCGGGTCGGCTGCGTGATCGTGCAAGGTGGGCAGATTGTCGGCGAAGGCTGGCACGAGCGCGCCGGTGAACCCCATGCCGAAGTCCACGCCCTGCGCGCGGCCGGTGAGTTGGCCCGTGGCGCTACTGCCTATGTCACGCTTGAGCCGTGCAGCCATCACGGCCGTACGCCGCCGTGTGCCGATGCGCTGGTGAATGCCGGTGTGGCGCGGGTGGTCGCGGCGATGCAGGACCCGAATCCGGAAGTCGCCGGTCGCGGTCTGCAGCGCCTGGAACAGGCGGGCATCGCTACTGAAAGCGGTGTGCTGGAAAGCGAAGCGCGCATGCTCAATCAAGGCTTTCTGAAACGCATGGAACACGGCTTGCCGTTCGTGCGGGTCAAGTTGGCCATGAGCCTGGACGGGCGCACGGCGATGGAAAGCGGCGAAAGCCAGTGGATCACTGGCCCGGCGGCGCGCTCGGCCGTTCAGCGTCTGCGCGCGCAAGCCAGTGTGGTACTGACCGGCGCCGATACGGTGCTGGCGGACAACGCGCGGTTGACCGTGCGCGCCGATGAGTTGGGGCTGGATGTCGAGCAAACCGCGCTGGCCATGAGTCGTCCCCCGCTTCGAGTCCTGATTGACGGTCGCCTGCGGGTACCGCTGGATGCACCGTTCTTCAAGGCCGGCCCGGCGCTGGTCGCTACCTGTGTCGCGGTGGAAGAGCAGTACGCCAACGGCCCGGAGTGTCTGATCGTGCCGGGCTTTGATGGCCAGGTCGATCTGCATCAGTTGCTGGTCGAGCTCGCCGCCCGTGGGGCCAACGAAGTGTTGGTCGAGGCCGGTCCACGTCTGGCGGGTGCCTTTGCCCAGTTGGGTTTGGTGGACGAGTTCCAGATTTTCATCGCCGGCAAGTTTTTGGGTTCTTCGGCGCGGCCGCTGCTGGACTGGCCGCTCGCGCAAATGAAGGATGCGCCGGAACTCAAAATCATCGAAATTCGTGCAGTTGGCGATGACTGGCGAGTCACTGCCATTCCCTTGCCAGCAGCAAGCGTATAATTTGCGGCCATCGCGCAAGCTTTGGCCTTGTTCTCGAGGAGAACCTCATGTTTACCGGCATCATCGAATCCATCGGCAGTATTCGTGCATTGACCCCAAAGGGCGGTGATGTGCGGGTACACGTCGAAACCGGCAAGCTCGACCTGAGCGACGTCAAACTGGGCGACAGCATCGCGGTCAACGGCGTGTGCCTGACCGCCGTTGAGTTGCCGGGCAACGGCTTCGCAGCCGATGTCAGTCGCGAAACCCTTGACTGCACTGCCATGAACGACCTGAAGAGCGGCAGCCCGGTCAACCTGGAAAAAGCCCTGACCCCGACCACTCGCCTCGGCGGGCATCTGGTCAGCGGTCACGTCGACGGCGTGGGCGAAGTGGTTGCCCGTACCGAAAACGCGCGCGCCGTGGAATTTCGCATCCGTGCGCCGAAAGAACTTGCCAAGTACATCGCCCATAAAGGCTCGATCACCGTCGACGGCACCAGCCTCACCGTGAACGCAGTCGATGGCGCCGAGTTCCTGCTGACCATCATTCCGCACACCCTGAGCGAAACCATCATGGCGTCGTACCAGCCAGGTCGCCGGGTGAATCTGGAAGTCGACTTGCTGGCCCGTTATCTGGAGCGTCTGTTGCTGGGCGACAAGGCTGCAGAACCGACTGCGGGCAGCACCATCACCGAAAGCTTTCTGGCCGCCAACGGCTATCTCAAATCCTGACTCAAGGGGGTGCCTTGTGGCGCTCAATAGCATCGAAGAACTGGTTGAAGACATCCGCCAAGGCAAGATGGTCATCCTCATGGATGACGAAGATCGCGAGAACGAAGGCGACCTGATCATGGCCGCCGAGTGCTGCAAGCCCGAGCACATCAACTTCATGGCCAAGCACGCCCGTGGCCTGATCTGCATGCCGATGAGCCGCGAGCGTTGCGAACTGCTCAAGCTGCCGTTGATGGCGCCGCGCAACGGTTCCGGTTTCGGCACCAAGTTCACCGTATCGATCGAAGCGGCCACCGGCGTGACCACCGGCATTTCCGCCGCCGACCGTGCGCGCACCGTGCAGGCTGCTGCCGCCCGTGATGCCAAGGCTGAAGACATCGTCAGCCCCGGCCACATCTTCCCGCTGATGGCCCAGGCCGGCGGTACGCTGGCCCGCGCCGGCCACACCGAAGCCGCCTGCGACCTGGCGCGCATGGCCGGTTTCGAGCCGAGCGGGGTGATCTGCGAAGTGATGAACGACGACGGCACCATGTCCCGTCGCGCCGAACTGGAAGCTTTTGCCGCCGAACACGACATCAAGATCGGCACCATCGCCGACCTGATTCACTACCGGATGATCCACGAACGTACCGTTCAGCGGATTGCCGAGCAGCCACTGGACAGCGAACTGGGCCAATTCAACCTGGTGACCTACCGTGATTCCGTGGAAGGCGACGTGCACATGGCACTGACCCTGGGCAACGTGTGTGCCGAAGAACCAACCCTGGTTCGGGTGCACAACATGGACCCGCTGCGCGACCTGCTGATGGTCAAGCAGCCGGGCCGCTGGAGCCTGCGCGCCGCCATGGCTGCGGTTGCCGAGGCTGGCAGTGGTGTGGTGCTGTTGCTGGGTCACCCGCTCGATGGCGACGTGTTGCTGGCGCACATCCGCGAAACCGCCGACCACGCCGCCGTGAAAAAACCGACCACCTATAGCATTGTCGGTGCCGGTTCGCAGATCCTGCGTGACCTGGGCGTACGCAAAATGCGCCTGATGTCGGCGCCGATGAAATTTAATGCGATATCCGGTTTCGATCTGGAAGTTGTAGAATACGTGCCCTCCGAATAATGACCGGTTGTTTCCGGCCTTGAATTCGCGGTTCAAATATCACCGAGGGATGCGTACGAGACGCGTCCCGGCTCTTTAAGAGATCTATCGAATGACCCTGAAGACCATCGAAGGTACCTTCATCGCCCCTAAAGGCCGCTACGCTCTGGTAGTGGGCCGTTTCAACAGCTTCGTCGTTGAAAGCCTGGTCAGCGGTGCAGTTGATGCCCTGGTTCGCCACGGCGTGAGCGAAAGCGACATCACCATCATCCGCGCGCCTGGCGCCTTCGAAATTCCGCTGGTTGCGCAAAAAGTCGCCCAGAAAGGCGAGTTCGCGGCAATCATCGCCCTGGGCGCGGTCATTCGTGGCGGCACTCCGCACTTCGAATACGTGGCTGGCGAATGCACCAAGGGCCTGGCCCAGGTGTCCATGGAGTTCGGCGTTCCGGTCGCATTCGGCGTGCTGACCGTTGACTCCATCGAGCAAGCCATCGAACGTTCCGGCACCAAGGCCGGTAATAAAGGTGCTGAAGCTGCCCTGTCCGCTCTGGAAATGGTCAGCCTGCTGGCGCAGTTGGAGGCCAAGTGATTAGCGACGAAAGCGATCGTTTCAACCCGCGCGATCCAAAGCCTGCGGATGCCGGCAAGCCATCGAAAAGCGTCAAGCGTCGCGAAGCCCGTCAGCTCGCGACCCAGGCGCTGTACCAATGGCACATGGCCAAGCAGTCGCTGAACGAGATCGAAGCGCAGTTCCGGGTCGATAACGATTTCAGCGATGTCGACGGCGCGTACTTCCGCGAAATCCTCCACGGGGTTCCGCAGTTCAAGAGCGAAATCGACACCGCGCTCACGCCATGCCTGGACTTGACCATCGAAGAGCTGGACCCGGTTGAACTGGCGGTTCTGCGTCTGTCCACCTGGGAACTGCTCAAGCGCGCCGACGTGCCGTACCGCGTTGTGATCAACGAGGGTATCGAACTGGCCAAGGTCTTCGGTTCCACCGATGGCCACAAGTTCGTCAACGGTGTGCTCGACAAGCTGGCCCCGCGTCTGCGTGAAGCTGAAGTCAAGGCGTTCAAGCGCTAACCAGCGCTTGGAACTGCGATGGGCGAGTTTGAGCTGATCCGCAATTTCTTCGCCGCCGCGCCTTGTGCGCAGGGCGGCGAAGGCGTTGCCCTCGGGATTGGCGATGACTGCGCCTTGCTGACTGTTCCCCCTGGGGAACAGATGGCGATATCTACCGATACGTTGGTGGCCGGCGTGCACTTCGCCGATCCCTGCGATCCGTTTCTGCTCGGTCAGCGCTCGCTGGCCGTAGCCGTCAGCGACCTGGCGGCCATGGGTGCCACCCCCGTTGCCTTTACCCTTGCCCTGACCTTGCCGACGGTGACTGCCGATTGGCTGCAGGCCTATGCCCGTGGTTTGAACACCATGGCGCAAAGCTGTGGTGTGGCGTTGGTGGGTGGCGATACCACCCGTGGGCCGTTAAGCATGACCATGACCGTGTTCGGGCGCGTACCGGCCGGTCTGGCGCTAACCCGCAGTGGCGCGCAACCGGGCGATCTGTTGTGTGTCGGCGGCGACCTGGGCAATGCCGCCGGTGCCTTGCCATTGGTGCTCGGCCAGCGCACAGCCCAAGCGAGCATTGCCGAGCCATTGCTTGCGCATTACTGGTCGCCGCAACCGCAGCTCGGCTTGGGTCAGGCGCTGCGGGGCAAGGCCACTTCGGCAATGGATATCTCCGATGGCTTGCTCGCTGATTGCGGGCATATCGCGCTGGCTTCGAAGGTCGGTATTCAAGTCGAGCGAGATCGCCTGCCGCTCTCCAAAGCGCTGCTCGACTTTCTCGGTCAAGCGGGCGCACAAGTTGCGGCCCTGAGCGGCGGCGACGATTACGTCCTGGCCTTCACCTTACCGTCCGTCGAGTTGCCGCTATTGCTGGCCGACGGTTGGCCGATCCATGTGATTGGGCGGGTGGTAACGGGGCAGGGCGTGACGCTGCTGGACGCCGACGGCAAAGACATCACCCCCCAAACCCGGGGTTATCAACATTTTCGGGAGTCACCGTGACAGATCATCCCAATCAGGTCCCGGCGGAAAACGTACCGCCATCGGTCTGGCGTAATCCGTGGCATTTTTTGGCGTTCGGCTTCGGCTCGGGCACCTTGCCAAAGGCGCCTGGCACTTGGGGGTCGTTAGTTGCGCTGCCTTTTATCCCGTTGTGGCAAATGCTTCCCGACTGGGGTTACTGGCTGATGCTGGGCATCACCATGTTGTTCGGCTTCTGGCTGTGCGGCAAAGTGGCCGACGATTTACGGGTACACGACCATGAAGGCATCGTCTGGGACGAAATGGTCGGGATGTGGATCACCCTGTGGCTGGTGCCGGAAGGTTGGCAATGGTTGCTCGTGGGTTTCTTGATGTTCCGCTTCTTCGACATCCTCAAGCCGTGGCCGATTCGCTGGATTGACCGGCACGTACATGGCGGCGTCGGCATCATGCTCGATGATGTCCTGGCCGGGGTGTTCGCCTGGTTGGCGATGCAGGGACTGGTGTGGTTTTTCGCCTGACCGGTGGGGCCAGGCGTTAATCAGGAGAGCGGTTAATCGGGGGGGAAGCAGGGATGGCTCTACGCGGATTGAACCTGGCTTCGAGCGCTGGAAACAGCCGTATCCGTTCGATTCGAACTGACACGGATCGAACGGCTGGAGATGATCCCCCTGTGGGAGCGAGCCTGCTCGCGATGGCGGTGTATCAGTCAATATTGATGTCGCTGACAGTACGCCATCGCGAGCAGGCTCGCTCCTACAGGGAATGTGGTGCGGCAGATATCAAACTTTTTGATAGTTATCGCCGATAATTCAGCCTAAGCGTCCTCCGGAACCTGCTGTTACAATGCCGGCTCTGCGAATCTTCAGACTCTTTAGATCAGGAGCACACCGGTGCCTGTCGTTTTTGTCGCCGCTTCCAAGCTGCCAACGCCTTTTGCGCAATTCACCATGCACGGCTTTCTCGATGAAGCCACCGGCCGCGAGCACGTTGTGCTGAGCCTGGGTGAATTCGCCGACGGTGCCCCGGTACTCGGCCGGCTGCACTCCGAATGCCTGACGGGCGATGCCTTGTTCAGCCAGCGTTGCGACTGCGGCTCGCAACTGGAGGCCGCCTTGCAGGCCATCGCCCGCGAAGGTCGCGGCGTTTTGCTCTACCTGCGTCAGGAAGGCCGGGGCATTGGCCTGCTGAACAAGATCCGCGCCTATGAGCTGCAGGACGGTGGTGCCGACACTGTCGAAGCCAACGAGCGTCTGGGCTTTGCCGCCGATCAGCGTGACTACGCCATGTGCCTGCCGATGCTGGAGCACCTGGGCGTGAAGTCATTGCGTCTGATGACCAACAACCCGCGCAAGGTCAAGGCCCTGACCGACATGGGTATCGTGGTCGCCGAGCGCGTGCCGCTGCACACTGGGCACAACCCGCATAACCGACTCTACCTGGCGACCAAGGCCAGCAAGCTCGATCACATGATGGGCAATGAGCATCAGGGCGAGGTAGACCGGGCGTGACCCGCGGTCAGGTGCGGCGGCGACTGTCCGTCAACTGGTGGCAGTACCTGGCACTGGCCTTGTTGCCGCTGTTTGTGATCAACGCGGTGTTCGGCCAGAGCGAAGCCATCCTGCCTGTGCTGGCGATGCCGTTGTTCATCGCCGGAGTCGCCTCGATGTTTGTCAGCCTGAGGTTCTTCGGCGCCTACAAACACGCGCTGATCGCCACCCAGAAAGCCCTCGATACCCCGGATGAGCCTGCTGCCTGGATCAGTCTTGCGGCCAAGCGGCGTACGGCATTCCTTGCCGCCGGCCTGCCGGCCTGGATCGCTGCCCTGGCGGTGTTCGTCGGTCTTGAAGCGGTGCCGCTGATGCTGCTGGCGCTGTCGACTGCCGTGCTGTTCTACCTCTACCGTATTCCGCGTCAACTCGGTTGATGCGCGCGGTCTGGCTGGCGGTGTCGCTGCTGGCCGCCAGCAGCACGGCCATTGCAGTCGAGCGGGTTGTCAGCCTTGCGCCGTCGCTCTCTGAGATCATCGTAGAACTGGGTTCCGCCGACCTTCTGGTCGGTGTGCTGGACGCCGGTGAACGACCTGCCGAACTCAAGAGCCTGCCCTCCGTTGGCCGCTATGGCCAGCTGGATATGGAGCGCCTGCTCAGCCTGAGACCTGACCTGTTGCTGCTATGGCCCGGTAGTGTCGGCCCGGCCCAGCGTGACCAGCTCAAGCGCCTGAATATTCCCACCTTCGTCGCCGAACCCCGCAGCCTGGACCAGCTCACCGCACAGATCGAGGCCATTGCCGCTCAGCTTGGACGACCTGAACGCGGAACTTCATTGGCCAGCGATTTACGCCAGCGGCTGGATGAGTTGCGTCAGCGCTATCGACGGGACAAGCCGTTACGGGTGTTCTATCAGGTCTGGGATCGGCCGCTGTACACCGTCGGCGGCGAGCAGATCATCAGCGATGCGCTGGAAGTCTGCGGTGCCCAAAACGTGTTTGCCGACCTGAAACTGCCGGCACCGCAGGTCAGCGTGGAAACCGTGTTGCAGCGTAATCCCGAGGTGATTCTGGCTAGCGATCAGGCGCAGCTTGATGCGTGGAAAGCCTGGCCGCAGGTGGCGGCGGTGGCACAGGGACAGTTGCGATTGGTGACGGACAAGGGCCTGGAGCGGCCGAGTGGGCAGATGATTGAGGCGACTGCAAAGCTGTGCCAGTTGATCGCGCCAGACCGCTGACCTGTGGCGAGGGGGCTTGCCCCCGTTGGGCTGCGAAGCGGCCCCAAGTCCTGCGACGGTGTTTTATCAGACATCCCCCCATCAGCCTGATTGCGGTTGCTGCGCAACCGAACGGGGGCAAGCCCCCTCGCCACAAATGATCGAGCCTGGCTTTAGATCTCCGGCGTCCAGGTCACCCCGAACATCCACGCCCGACCTTCCTCGCGATACCCGTACTGACTATCTTGGTAGTTGTACAACGCCCGGCTGTAACCTTTGTCCAGCAGGTTATCGACCTTCAGCTCCAGACTGATTTCACGATTGAGCGCCCAACTGCTGCGCAACCCTAACAAGGCATAACCGCCTAACGGCTGTTGATTGTTCAGGTCGTCATAGCTGCTGCTGACCGCTTGCCAACTGGCGCCGAGGCCCAGGCGATCGAACTGACGGTCCAGATCCCAGCTCAAAGTGCGCCGCGCGCGACGGGCCAGGGTGTGGCCCGTATCACGGTCGCGTGGGTCGATAATCGCTACGCCGAGGTTGCTCTGCCAGCCGAACCATTCCTGCTTCAATGCCGCTTCAAAGCCGTTGATTCGCGCCGAGGCGACGTTCTCCGGGCGCAAGTTGCTGCCGAAGATGATTGCGTCTTCAAGGTCGGTGCGATACAGCGACGTCTCCAGGCGACTGTCCTCGGTCAATTGGCTGCGCCATTGCAGCTCATGGCTTTTCGAGGTTTCAGGCTTCAGGTCCGGGTTGGCAAAGTCGGGGTAGTACAGGTCGTTGAACGTCGGTGCACGGAAGCCTTCGCTGTAGGTCAGCAGCACTTCGTTGTCCGGGTTCAGTGGCAGAGTGAAGGTGCCGCTCCAGGTGTTCTGGCTGCCAAACTGCTGGTTTTCGTCGTGACGCAAACCCAGCTCCGTGGAGAAACTGTCGGCCTGATAGCGGTGCTGGATGTACGCCGCTCGGTTCCAGCGACTGTCCTCATCGAACGCGGTGCTGCTGTTGATGCGGTCTTCATACCAGTCACCTCCGAGCAGCAAACTGTTGCGCTCGTTGAGCGTCAGGTCGTTCTGCCAGTTCACCGAATCGCGGTAGGTGTTGAACACGCTGCGCTCATCGCTGAGCTTGTCCAGGGTCTTCTCGCGGTTTTCGCTGTGGCCGAACTCGATGCGGGTTTTCCACAGATCATTGATGCGCGCGTCTATGTAACTGCTGACACTGCTCACATCGAATTCGTTGTGCGGCTGCTGTTGGACCGACTCGAACGTATTCATGTCGAAGCGCCCGAACGGGTTGTCGAACTCGCTTTTGCCGCGGTTATCCAGCAGGTTGGCACCGACTTCGATGTCATCGGTCAGCGCATGGCTGAGGCTCAGGCTGACGGATTTGTTGCGGTATTCGTCATGGTCGCCGTCGCTGGGATACGACTCGTGGGTGCGATTGATCCCGGCGGTTTCGTCGAGGCTGGCGCCGAGGTTGAAGCGGGTGTGTGCATCGCCACCGGACAAACCGAGGCTGCGTTCCCAGGTCTGGTTGCTGCCAAAACCCATGTGCATTCGAGGTTGCAGGCCCTGTTCGCCGCTACGACGGGTGAAGATCTGGATCACCCCGCCAATCGCATCACTGCCATAAATCACCGAGCGGGAGCCGCGCAGCACTTCCACGCGCTCGACCTGCTCGATGTTGATGTGTTGCAGGTTGCTGTCCCCGGAGGTCGAACTGCCGATGCGCTGACCGTCCACCAGCACCAGGCTCTGGGCCGACTGGGTGCCGCGAATGTAAACCCCCGGCAAGCTGCCGCGCCCGCCGGTTTGCACGACTTGCACGCCCGGTACGCGACGCAGCAGGTCGGTGACGCTATCGGGTTGCAGGCGATCGATGTCTGCGCGGGTAAAGACGCTGTTGGCGGCACTGCTGTCATTGCGCGCTTCGACCTGGCGGTTGGCGCTGATCAACACATCGGGCAGCTTCAGGGCCTGATCGCGTTCGAAGGTGTCGGCCAGCAGTTGGCCAGCCGGCAGCAGGCCCAGCGTCAGGGCGAAGGGAGAGAGTTTCATGGAGGATCCGAGATTTCAGATGCGACGCAACTCCCCGTAGGAGCTGCCGAAGGCTGCGATCTTTTGATTTTGATTTTTGCAGATATGGAGTTGTCGAAGGCCAGGATCAAAAGATCGCAGCCTTCGGCAGCTCCTACACAGGGTTTTGAGTTTAGATGCTCAGCAGTTGCAGGCGCTCGCGGATCGAAGCCTCGATCCCGGCTTCATCCAACCCGCACTCGGCCAGCATTTGCGCAGGCTTGGCGTGTTCGACGTAGATGTCCGGCAAGCCCAGGTGCAGCATCGACTTGAGGATGTTCTCGCGAGCGAGGAATTCGCTGACCGCGCCACCGGCGCCGCCCATGATTGCGTTCTCTTCGACAGTCACCAGCAGTTCATGGCTGCCGGCGATTTCGCGAACCAGCGCTTCATCCAGCGGCTTGACGAAACGCATGTCGACTACGGTCGCGTCCAGTGTCTCGGCGACTTTCAGGGCTTCGGCCAGTTGCACGCCGAACACCAGCAGGGCGACTTTGCTGCCCTGGCGGCGGACTACGCCCTTGCCGATCTCGATTGGTTCGAGGTCTTTCTCGATGGTCGCGTTCGGGCCATTACCGCGTGGATAACGCACGGCCGCCGGGCCTTCATACAGGTGACCGGTGGTGAGCATCTTGCGCAGCTCGTTTTCATCGCTCGGGGTCATCACCAGCATGCCGGGGATGCAGCGCAGGTACGAAAGGTCGAAACTGCCGGCGTGGGTCGGACCGTCTTCGCCCACCAGGCCTGCGCGGTCGATGGCGAACAGTACGTCGAGGTTCTGCACGGCGACGTCATGCACCAACTGGTCGTAGCCGCGCTGCAGGAAGGTCGAATAAATGGCTACCACGGGTTTGGCGCCTTCGCAGGCCATGCCGGCCGCGAAGGTGACGGCGTGCTGCTCGGCAATGGCCACGTCGAAGTAGCGCTGCGGGAATCGTTCGCTGAAAGCGACCAGATCCGAGCCTTCCTTCATCGCCGGGGTAATCCCGACCAGGCGCGGATCGGCAGCCGCCATGTCGCACAGCCATTCACCGAACACACCGGAATATTTCGGTCCACTGGCCTTTTTCGGCGCAACGGCCGGGGCGTCCAGCGGTTCGAGTTTGGTAATGGCGTGGTAACCGATCGGGTCGACTTCCGCCGGGGCGAAGCCTTTGCCTTTCTTGGTGACGACGTGCAAGAACTGCGGACCTTTCAGATCGCGCATGTTGCGCAGGGTGGCGATCAGGGTCGGCAGGTCGTGGCCATCGATCGGGCCGATGTAGTTCCAGCCCAGCTCTTCGAACAGCGTGCCGGGAACCAGCATGCCTTTGGCATATTCTTCGGTGCGACGGGCGATTTCCCAGGCACCGGGCAGGCGCGACAGGACCTTTTTACTTCCCTCACGCATGCTCGCGTAGGTGCGGCTGGAAAGGATCTTCGCCAGATAGTTGGACAAGCCACCGACGTTGCGCGAGATCGACATGTCGTTGTCGTTGAGGATCACCAGCATGTTGGCGTCCACTTCCGGCGCATGGTTCAGCGCCTCGAACGCCATGCCCGCGGTCAGCGCGCCGTCGCCGATCACCGCGATGGCCTTGCGCTCGCTGTTTTGCAGGCGGGCGGCAATCGCCATGCCCAGCGCGGCACTGATCGAAGTGCTGGAGTGGCCGACGCCAAAAGTGTCGTATTCGCTCTCGGCGCGGCGCGGGAACGCGGCAACACCGTCCTTTTGGCGCAGGGTGGCCATGCGCTCGCGACGACCGGTGAGGATCTTGTGCGGATAAGCCTGATGACCCACGTCCCACACCAGACGGTCGTCCGGGGTGTCGAAGACGTAATGCAGTGCGATGGTCAGCTCGATCACGCCCAGCCCGGCACCGAAATGCCCACCGGTCTGGCCGACCGTGTAGAGCAATTCCAGGCGCAACTCATCGGCCAGGGTTTCCAGCTCGGCTTCGCCTAACCGGCGCAGGCCGTCCGGCGTATTCGCGCGGTCGAGCAGGGGCGTGGTTGGGCGTTTGCGGGGAATCTCATGAAACGTCGTGGGCATCAGGCGAATCGTTATAGGTATAAAAGATGCGGCAGTTTACCTGATGCATCGGTCCCTGCCCACGCGTTGGTTTTTTTTGGCGGATTCGCCGTCAGCTGCGGCGATCGACGATATATCGGGCCAAATCACGCAACGGCTCGGCCGCCGCGTCAAACGGTCGCAGTGCATGCAGGGCCTGGTCGCGCAGCTCCAGGGCATAGGCCTTGGCGGCGTCGAGGCCGAGCAGGGCCGGGTAGGTCGGTTTGTCCCGGGCAATGTCGGCGCCCTGGCGTTTGCCGAGGGTTTCGGTATCGCTTTCGACGTCGAGAATGTCGTCCTGCACCTGGAATGCCAGGCCGATGGCCTGTGCATAAGTCTGCAGGGACTTGAGTTCGTCTTTCTCGGCACGGCCGCTGGCCAGTGCACCGAGCTTGACGCTAACTTCGATCAGTGCCCCGGTCTTGTGCCGATGCATGTATTCCAGGGCTTTCTGGTCAAGTTTCAGGCCGACCGAGCCGAGATCGATGGCCTGACCGCCGACCATGCCCGCCGGGCCTGCCGCCAGTGCCAGGGCGCTGACCATTTGCAGGCGGATTTCAGCATCCGAGGCGCTCAGGCGCGGATCGAGCAGGGCGCTGAAGGCCAGGCTCTGCAAACCGTCACCGGCGAGGATCGCGCAGGCTTCATCGAATTTCTTGTGGGTAGTGGGTTGGCCGCGACGCAGATCGTCATCGTCCATCGCCGGCAAATCGTCATGCACCAGCGAATAGGCGTGGATCAACTCCACCGCGCAGGCTGCGCCGTTGGCTTGCTCGGCCTTGCCGCCCAATGCTTCGCACGCGGCGTAGGCCAACAGTGGACGCACGCGTTTGCCGCCGTTCATCACGCTGTAGCGCATGGCCTCATACAACCGCGCCAGCTCAGGGCTCGGCGCGATGAACAGGGTTTCCAGAGCCGCATTGACGCGGGCCTGGCTGGTGGCGGAGTACGCTGCAATCATTCTGGCTGATCCGCGTCGAAGGGTTCCTCGGCCAACTCGCCATCACGCTCGAGCAGCACTTGAACCTTTTGCTCGGCCTGGGCCAGCGCCGCCTGGCAATCGCGGGTCAGACCGATGCCTCGCTCGAAAGCGGCCAGCGACTCCTCCAGCGACAATTCGCCATTCTCCAGACGCTCCACCAGCGTTTGCAGGTCGGCGAGGGACTGTTCGAAATCCAGTGCAGCTTTTTTGCGGGCCATGGCGGCGATTTCCGGTTGACGTTAAACCGGCGCGACACTAGCAGATAGGGGGGGTATGGGCAAATGAAGGGGGGATTCGAAAGCCTTGGTTGTGAGCGCGACAGTTACTTGTGGCGAGGGGGCTTGCCCCCGTCGGGTTGCGCAGCAACCCCCAAAATCAGCCACCGAGTTTTGTGAGGCGTATCGCATTCGTCGGATTTGCGACTGCTGCGCAGCCGAACGGGGCGGTGCGGCGATCCGACGCCCTCGCCACAGGTACCAGGTGTCCGTCGCATCAGGGTATTTGATCTGGTACCGAGTACTGCGCCCACCACCGGGCAGGCGTTGCAGGCAGTCTTTGTTCAGCAGTTCGGTCAGATGACGGGGCGCGGTCGCTTTGGATACTTTGGCGATGGCCTGGTATTGAGCCGCACTGATGCCGTGCTCGAAGCCTCTTTCGCCGCCATCGAACAAGCGATTCAGTACCTTTGTTTGCTCGGCCGATAGCTCGGATCTCTGGTGTGCCTGCCAGAATCGCGCCTGCCCAACACACGGTCGATCCGCGTCATGGCTTGTTGCAGGCTGCGCAGAAGAGTCTGCAGGAACCACTCCAGCCACTCAGTGGCATCTGTCGTAGCCTTTTGACTGGTTTCCAGCACCCGGTAGTAACCGGAGCGATCCTCAAGAATACTTGCCGACATTGCGTAAAAACGAATCGCCTGAGCCTCGCCCTGTGCCAATGCCAGATCAGTGATGGTGCGTGTGAGGCGACCATTGCCGTCAGCAGCATCATTGCACCCAGATAAGACAGAGGAAGGACGGGGTGGATTTAGCATCGACCAAGTGTTCTCTGGGCGGGGTGGAGGCCTATTAGCGTTGTTTCATGCAGAAATACATTGTGAATGTTCCTGCATCGGTATCAGGAGTAATTGAGAGGGCCCTCCAACCGACATGGAAATGCCCTGACGTGAATGACCTTCCTGGCTATACCTCCCTCGATTCAGCTTTCAGCGAAATTACCCAACTGATTGTGACCGCGCGACAACGCGCCATGCAGGCGGTCAACACCGAGCTGATTGAGTTGCACTGGCAGGTTGGGGCCTACATCAGTCGCAAAATTGAAGCGGCGGAGTGGGGTGATGGAGTCGTTGCCCAGTTGGCTATGCACCTCGAGCGTACACAGCCTGGACTGCGTGGGTTTACGCGACGAAGTCTATTTCGAATGCGCCAGTTCTATGAGGCGTACAGGGGTGATGAAAAAGTGTCAGCACTGCTGACACAATTACCCTGGACCCAGAATCTGATCATCCTCAACCAGAGCAAACGCCCGGAGGAACGTGAGTTTTACCTGCGCATGGCAATCCAGGAGAAGTGGTCGAGCCGCGAACTGGAGCGTCAGTTCAAGGCGGCTCTGTTTGAGCGTTCAGTGGTCAGCCCGGCAAAAGTGTCAGCACCGCTGCGACAAATTCATCCCCAGGCCCTGGACGTGTTCAAGGATGCCTACGTGGTCGAGTTTCTGGCTCTGGAGCGTGGTCATGCAGAGACAGACTTGCATGGAGGCCTGCTGCATAAGCTCAGGGACTTTCTGATCGAACTGGGCAGGGACTTCTGCTTTGTGGGTTCGCAATATCCGTTGCAGGTAGGTGGGCGTGACTTTGCGCTGGATCTGTTGTTTTTCCACCGTGGACTGAACTGCCTGGTGGCGATCGAGCTCAAGGTCGGGCGCTTTGAGCCGGAATACCTGGGGAAGATGGATTTTTATCTTGAAGCGTTGGACCGCAATGTCCGCAAGCCACACGAAAACCCGGCGCTCGGCGTATTGCTGTGTGCGAGCAAAGAGGACGAAATCGTCGAATACGCCCTGAACCGCTCACTGTCACCCGCATTGATCGCTGAGTACCACACGCAATTGCCGGACAAGAAACTTCTGCAAGCCAAGCTGCAGGAGTTTTATGCGCTGAATACTGAAGGGGTTGAGTGATTTTTGTCGTGAATCACTTTCTTTCAGGCATTAAAAAGCCGGCTTGTGGCCGGCTTCTCGGGGACTGGCTTGGATCATTTTTGGTAAACCGCGCCAGCCTTCAAAACGTACACCCGGATCTTGCGTCCGGCTGTGGGACCTGGTGAGAAAGTCATCTGTCAGGCCAGTGCATCTGAGCCGCAGGGCGGGTCGATGCGCAAATGTGGGGCGCAGCATACGCAGGTTTGAGAGAAAATCCCAGCGGGAAGTGCCGGGCAGAGCCGTTTGGCCACCCGGGTGGGCGGCCGATGGGCGTTCTGGAGCGCTTAAAGAAACGGCACCGTCGGCCGTCGTTTGTTCAGGGTCGACCACCAGAATACCCAGCCCAGCACCCTGATGTTCTGCTCTTCGATTTGGGCGGGTCTGAAGATTTCATCCGGGTATTCGGCGCGGTTGTGGCTGCGCAGTCGCAGGGAGTTGCCCGGTAGTCGGTGCAGGTACTTGATACGCAGCATGCCGTCATGTTCGATGGCGTAGATCTCGCCATCGACAATCTGGGTCAGGCCACGGTCAATCGCCAGGGTCGAACCGTCTTCGATTTTCTCACCCATGCTGTTGCCGCTCATGAGGGCACAGATGGCGTCGGCGTGGTTGATTTCCAGGGAATCGAGGTGGCTGCGGGGCAGGCGGATCGATTGCTCGGGGTCTTCTATGACGTGGGTATTATTGGAGCCCGGGGCGGTGACAGCTTCTTTGAGGAATGGCAGTTCGACGTCGACAGGCTCGATGACTGTATAGACACCGCGGATGGTCTGGGCATCGAAGATGTTGCCGGAGTCTTCGAGCAGGCGCAGGTGTGGGGCGTCTTTCGAGCCTTCGCCGGTTTTCAGCCAGTCGCTGCTGACGGAGAGTTTTCTGGCGACTTCTTCCATGCAATGGGCGGGCACACCACGGGTGTACCAGTTATGTACATTTTGCGGGGCCGTATCCAGGAAATCGGCAAATCCTGTGGTCGTGATGCTCGCTGCTTCGAGGAGTGCTTTAAAGCGTGGGCCGCTAGTGTTCTTTTTCATGACCGCGAGTCTACTGGCGGCTGGTAAGGGTTTGAATAAACGCCTCGTTCAAATTTCGCGGGAAATTTACGACGGGATGTAAGACGCTCTTGGGGAATTTTAAACAAACAAAAACCATTGGAGGGTTTGTTTAAACGGGGTGTTTGGCGTGCTTATCAAGCGCCCACAAAAAACCCCGGATCTCCCGGGGTTTTTCTTGCCGTTTGCAGCTGAAAGCCTGCAGCCGGGCTTAGCCTTTATAGGCGGCAACCGACTTGGTGATCGCTTCGCGGGCGGCGTCTGCGCCGGCCCAGCCTTCGATCTTCACCCATTTGCCTTTTTCGAGATCTTTGTAGTTCGCGAAGAAGTGCTCGATCTGCTGGATCAGCAGTGCTGGCAGGTCGGTGTATTCCTTCACGTCGACGTACAGCTGGGACAGCTTGTCGTGTGGGACTGCGATGACCTTGGCATCGCCGCCGCCGTCGTCGGTCATGTTCAGGATGCCGACCGGACGAGCGCGGATCACCGAACCTGGAGCAACCGGGTAAGGGGTTACAACCAGCACGTCGAGGGGATCACCGTCGTCAGCCAGGGTGTTCGGGATGTAACCGTAGTTGGCCGGGTAGAACATTGGGGTGGCCATGAAACGGTCAACGAACAGGCAATCGCTGTCTTTGTCGATTTCGTATTTGATCGGCGCGTGGTTGGCCGGAATCTCGATCGCGACGTAGATGTCGTTCGGCAGGTCTTTGCCAGCCGGAATCTTGCTGTAGCTCATTGGGCGTTGCCCCCGTTAGTTGACCAGAAATACTTGGCCGGATTGACCAAAAAGTGGCGGCGATTATAGGCATATTCCTGGGTCGACGCCACGCACCAGAAGTCGTATGGCGCTCACTGGTGTGCCTGATAGACAGGGTCATGCGCCTTTAGTTGCTTCAATCTCGCCAGCGGGTCCTGGCGATAGAACAACTTCAGCTGCTGGTACACCTGTGGATAAGCCTTGTGCAGCAAATCCGGGGCGCTGAAGAAGTATTCGCTGGTGACGGCGAAGAACTCGGCAGGGTTTTCGGCGGCATACGGGTCGATGGCCGTTTCGGCATGGGGATTGCGTTCCAGTTGCCGGTCGAGGTCGTCGTAGGCCTTTTGCATGACGCTGGCCCAGTCGCTGACCCGCATGTCTGGGTGCAACGGCGGCAGGCCGTTGGCGACGCCGTTGAGCATGTCCAGTTTGTGCGCCAGTTCGTGGATGACCAGGTTGTAGCCTTCCCAGCCTCCGCTGGCCATTACGCCCGGCCAGGCAAGGATGATCGGGCCTTGCTGCCACGCTTCACCGCTGTGCTCACCCACCCATTCGTGCTCGACGCCGCCGACATCGCGATGGCGCTGGGGGCTGAGGAAGTCGTCGGGGTAGAGAATGATTTCGTGGAAGCCCTGATACCAGTTCAGGTCGCCGAGGTTCAGCAGTGGCAATTGTGCCTGGGCAGCGAGCAGCAAGCGTTGCTCCTGATGCAGTTCGACGCCGGGCAGGGCGGTCAGATGCTTGTCTTCAAGGAACAGCACGCAGGCTTCGCGCAGCCATTGGTCTTCGGCGGCACTGATGCCATCGAGAAAACTCAGCTGATGGCGCACCCGTTGCCACATGTCATCGGCAATCGGGTGCTTTGCCAGGGTGCGTCGGCGACGCCAGGCGCTCAGGGACCACATCGTGTCATCGCGATTCGGCTTTGGAACTCGAGCCCGCAAGGCGGTTACGCACCATGCCAATGATCATCGGCACCAGCGAGAGCAGGATGATGCCGACTACCAGCAGCGACAGGTTCTTCTTGATGAACGGCACGTTGCCGAAGAAGTAACCGAGGGTTACCAGCCCGCCGACCCACAGGACAGTGCCGAAGACACTGAAGGCGAAGAAGCGCGGATAAGGCATTTTCCCCACCCCGGCGACGAACGGTGCAAAGGTGCGGATGATCGGCAGGAAGCGCGCCAGGGTCACGGTTTTGCCGCCATGCTTGTCGTAGAAATCGTGGGTTTGTTGCAGGTAGTCGCGGCGGAAGATCTTCGAGTCCGGATTGCTGAACAGTTTTTCACCCGCCGTTCGTCCGATGATGTAGTTGGTGCTGTCGCCCAGAATCGCCGCCAGCATCAGCAGGCCGCCGAGCAGTACCGGGTCCATGCCACCACCGGCCGCCACGGCGCCAGCGATGAACAGCAGGGAGTCGCCCGGCAGGAAGGGCGTGACCACCAGACCGGTTTCACAGAAGATCACCATAAACAGGATGGCGTAGATCCATGCCCCGTAGTTGGTTACAAGCATGTCGAGGTAGACGTCGAGATGCAGGACAATATCGATCGGGTTGAAATCCATGGAAAGCACCTGTGGTGATGGCCCGACTCAGCAGGCCTGTGCGGATGACTTCGCGTAAGACTACGAATAAGGGTAGTTTTTCTTACAAGCCGGGGGAGTTCGGGATTATACGAGGCGAGAGGTGAAAATCGCGTCGAGATTGTAGCGGGGAATGTCCCGGGTGTTTACCAGTGCGCAAAATATTGTGGCGAGGGGGCTTGTCGGAACACCGCACCGCCCCGCCCCGTTCGGCTGCGAAGCAGTCGCAATCGCTAGGTGCATGGTGTGTCTGGGGAATCGGCATAAGTGAAATCAGGGTTGCTTCGCAACCCAACGGGGCGGTGCGGCGTTCCGACAAGCCCCCTCGCCACAGGGGCTCGTCCCGCTGACGCAACCTTATAGTTCGTCGCTGATCGGCAGCACATAGTTCTTGAATTCGGTGTCTTCCTTGAATCCGATGGACTCGTAGGTTTTCTGCGCGACTTCGTTGTTGCTGCTGGTGGAAACACGCATGCGCACGGCATTGGTTTCCTTGGCCATTTTTTTTGCGGTGCGGATCAGGTTGTCGGCCACCAACTGGCGGCGGGCGTCCTCGGCGACATAAATATCGTTGAGGATCCACACGCGTTTGAGCGAAAGCGAGGAGAAGCTCGGGTATAGCTGGCAGAAACCCATCAGTTTGTTGCTGTCGTCATCGGACAGCGCCAGGTAGATCACCGATTCCTTGCGACGCAGGCGTTTTTCGAGGAACGCCCGGGACGAGTCCGGATACGGCAGGGAACCATAAAACTCGCGATATTTGACGAACAACGGGGTCAGCAGGTCCAGGTGTTCGAGGGTCGCTTGAATAATCCGCATGGTAGGTCTCGTCTTCAAGTGGCTGTCTTACGTCTCTGACGGCGATGGGAAACCCTTGGCGGCCGTGCCACGATCCTGCCTGAAACTGGTACGAATGTGCAATGCGCAAGCGGTTCAGGTTTTCGGCGGGCCGAGCAGGAAATTACCTTTCATGTCGGCTTGCGCGTCCGACTCCAGTGTCTGAACCTGCGCTTCATCCTTCAGATTGACACCTGACAACTGCCGTCGGCAGGCTTCGCGCATCAAGTAAAGCAAGCGGTGTGCCGCCATGCCGTAACTCAGACCCTCAAGCCGCACGTTGGAGATGCAGTTACGGTAGGCATCGGTAAGACCGACCTTTGGATTGTAGGTGAAATATAACCCCAGGCTGTCCGGGGAACTGAGGCCTGGGCGTTCGCCGATGAGGATCACGGTCATTTTCGCTCCGAGCAATTCACCGATTTCGTCAGCGACCGCCACGCGCCCCTGTTCCACCAAAATCACCGGCGCTATCGTCCAGCCTTGCGCTGCAATCTGTTCTTCGAGGCGTGCCAGAAAGGGCAGGGTATGGCGATGAACGGCCAGTGCCGACAGACCGTCGGCGATCACTATCACCAAATCGACCCCGCCAGGATGCGCCGCAGCGTATTCACGCAAGGTCTTTGCCGATGCCTCACTCAGTTTGCGCCCCAGATCCGGGCGTTGCAGGTAACTGTTGCGGTCGATCGCTGCGCTGTGCAGCAAAAGGCTTTCGTGTCCGCGTTCGGCCAGTTGTGAGCTGAGTGCCGCATGATCGAACGGCAAGTGCACCGCATCCCGCGCCTGAGCGTGGGCGTACTGGAAGTCCAGTTGTGCACGGGTGGGAATGCTGGTGCCGGTGCGGCCCAGGGCAATTCGCGCCGGTGTCAGGCGTCGCAGTTCCAGCCATGGGTTGTGGGGATCGAAGGGTAGTTTATCCATGTCAGTTTTCATCCCAGTTGCGCCAAGGCCTGGCGGAAGGCCGGCGGCAGGCTGCTGCCAAACAGAACCCGGCCGTCCGCCTGGGTGAAGATGCCCATTTTCGCCAGCCACTGCTCGAACTCCGGCGCAGGTTTCAGTCCCAGGGTCTGCCTAGCGTAGAGCGCATCGTGGAATGAGGTGGTCTGGTAGTTGAGCATGATGTCGTCGGAGCCGGGGATACCCATGATGAAGTTGATCCCGGCGACGCCCAGGAGGGTCAGCAGGGTGTCCATGTCGTCCTGGTCGGCTTCGGCGTGGTTGGTGTAGCAGATGTCGCAACCCATGGGCACACCGAGCAACTTGCCGCAGAAGTGGTCTTCCAGGCCGGCGCGGATGATCTGTTTGCCGTTGTACAGGTATTCCGGGCCGATGAAACCGACGACGGTGTTGACCAGAAACGGGTTGAAATGCCGCGCGACGGCGTAGGCCCGGGTTTCGCAGGTTTGTTGATCGACGCCATGGTGGGCGTTGGCCGACAGGGCGCTGCCCTGGCCGGTTTCGAAGTACATCAGGTTCTGACCCAGCGTGCCGCGATTCAGACTCAAGCCGGCGTCATGGCCTTCCCTCAATATACTCAGGTTAATGCCGAAACTGGCGTTGGCCGCTTCGGTGCCGGCGATCGACTGGAACACCAGATCCAGCGGGACGCCGCGATTGACCGCTTCGATCGACGTGGTGACATGGGTCAGCACGCAAGCCTGGGTCGGGATTTCGTAGCGCTGGATGATCGCGTCGAGCATCTCCAGCATGGCGCAGATCGAGGCGATGCTGTCGGTGGCGGGGTTGATGCCGATCATTGCGTCGCCATTACCATGCAGCAGACCGTCGAGAATGCTTGCTGCGATACCGGCCGGTTCGTCGGTGGGGTGGTTCGGTTGCAGGCGTGTGGACAGTCGACCGCGCAGGCCCAGGGTGCCGCGAAACTGTGTAACCACGCGGATTTTTTGCGCCACCAGCACCAGATCCTGCACACGCATGATCTTCGATACCGCGGCAACCATTTCCGGAGTCAGGCCGGGGGCGAGGGCGCGCAGGACCTGTTCGTCGGCGGCATCGCTGAGCAGCCAGTCGCGAAAGCCGCCGACGGTCAGGTGACTGACGACAGCGAAGGCTTGTTTGTCGTGGGTGTCGATGATCAGGCGGGTGACTTCATCGGATTCGTAGGGGATCAGCGCTTCCTGCAGGAAGTGGCTTAGCGGCGTGTCGGCCAAGGCCATCTGTGCCGCGACACGCTCGCCGTCATTGAGGGCCGCGACGCCGGCCAGAAAATCCCCGGAGCGTGCCGGGCTGGCCTTGGCCATCACTTCCTTGAGGCTGTCGAAGCGGTAAGTCTGGGCGCCGACGGTATGGGCGAATGCGGCCATGGGGCGGTGTCCTCCAGTAATATTGCAATCTGCTTTTCCTGTGGGAGCGGGCTTGCTCGCGAATGCACACTGTCAGTCAAAATAGAAGTCGACTGATATGACGCCTTCGCAAGCAAGCCCGCTCCCACAAGGGAATTGCATGCACTTCAATAATGCAGGCACCGGATGAATGGCCCGGCGCCGGTGCATTCATATACCTTCGAGCATAGCGTCTGCCGGTGCCTCGGAGCGTTGCTTGGCGGTCAACTGGAAGTACAGGTAACCGGCAACCATGAAACCGAGGAAAACCAGGCCGATCAAGGTGTTGAACCAGGCCATCGCCACCAGGCACACCACCGCCAGGAACAGCGCGATCCCCGGTACGATCGGATAGCCCGGGGCGCGGAAGGTACGCTCCAGGTTCGGTTCGGTCTTACGCAGCTTGAACAGGCTCAGCATACTGATGATGTACATCACGATGGCGCCGAATACCGACATGGTGATCATCGCCGCCGTCAGGGTCATGCCTTGCAGGTTGACCAGGCCATCGCTGTAGATCGCCGCGATGCCGATCACGCCGCCGGCCAGAATGGCCCGGTGCGGTGTCTGGAAGCGCGAGAGTTTGGCCAGCCCTTTAGGCAGGTAACCGGCGCGAGCCAGGGCGAAGAACTGCCGTGAGTAGCCAAGAATGATCCCGTGAAAGCTCGCCACCAGGCCGAACAAGCCGATCCATACCAGCATGTGCATCCAGGTCGAATTGTTGCCGACCACGGCTTTCATCGCCTGAGGCAACGGATCGTTGATGTTCGACAGTTGACGCCAGTCGCCGACACCGCCGGCCATCACCATTACGCCGATGGCCAGGAACACCAGGGTCAAAATGCCGCTGACGTAGGCTTTGGGGATAGTGCGTTTCGGGTCCTTGGCTTCTTCGGCGGCCATGGCTGCACCTTCGATCGCGAGAAAGAACCAGATCGCGAAGGGAATGGCGGCGAAAATACCGGGAATCGAGCCCATCGTGAATTCATTGGCGCCCGACCAGCCATTGAGCACAAAGTTGCTGAAGCTGAAGCCCGGGGCGACCACGCCCATGAACACCAGCAATTCGGCGACGGCCAGCACAGTGACCACCAACTCGAAAGTGGCTGCGATGCTGACGCCGAGGATATTCAGGCCCATGAACACGAAATAGGCGCCAACGGCGGCGATCTTCGGGTCCAGTTCCGGGTATTGCACGTTGAGGTAGGCGCCGATGGCCATGGCGATGGCCGGTGGTGCAAAGACGAATTCGATCAGGGTGGCGATGCCGGCGATCAACCCGCCTTTTTCGCCAAAGGCCCGGCGGCTGTAGGCAAATGGCCCGCCAGCGTGGGGAATCGCAGTCGTCAGTTCGGTGAAGCTGAAAATGAAGCAGGTGTACATCGTCGCCACCATCAGTGCGGTGACGAGAAAACCCAGTGTGCCTGCGGTGCCCCAGCCGTAACTCCAGCCGAAGTACTCGCCGGAAATCACCAGGCCGACGGCAATGCCCCATAGATGCAGGGTGCCGAGTGTGGGTTTGAGCTGTGTGGAAGAAGTAGTCATAAGTCCTCTCTAATTTTTATTGTTCGATCTTTTGGACTTTCGGGTGCGACGGTTTGGGTGCAAATCCTGAATAACGGGTAGGCAAGGCCCGTGCCAGAGCGGCCAGGCCTTTTGAGTTGTCATTTAGGATGTCATTGCAGACGAGTCTGCTTCTGTAGGAGCTGGCGAAGCCTGCGATCTCGTTTCAATCGGGTGATGGGAGCTACCGACAAGCAAAGATCAAAAGATCGTAGCCTGCGGCAGCTCCTACCTCCCGGTTTTTAGAAGAAGCCCAGCGGATTGATGTCGTAGCTCACCAGCAGGTTTTTGGTCTGTTGGTAGTGGTCGAGCATCATCTTGTGGGTTTCACGGCCGACGCCGGACTTCTTGTAGCCACCGAACGCGGCGTGCGCCGGGTACAGGTGGTAGCAGTTGGTCCACACACGACCGGCCTTGATGGCACGGCCCATGCGGTAGGCGCGGTTGATGTCGCGGGTCCAGAGGCCGGCACCCAAGCCGAACTCGGTGTCGTTGGCGATGGCCAGGGCTTCGGCTTCGTCCTTGAAGGTGGTGATGCTCACCACCGGGCCGAAGATTTCCTCCTGGAACACACGCATTTTGTTGGTGCCCTTGAGCAGCGTCGGCTGGATGTAGTACCCGCTCGCCAGGTTGCCCTCGAGTTTTTCCACCTTGCCGCCGGTCAGCAACTCGGCGCCTTCGCCCTTGGCGATTTCCAGGTACGAAAGGATTTTGTCGAATTGCTGCTCGGACGCCTGGGCGCCGACCATGGTCTCGGTGTCCAGCGGGTCGCCACGTTTGATTTGCAGGACCTTCTTCATCACCACTTGCATGAATTCGTCGTAGATCGACTCTTGCACCAGCGCTCGGGAAGGGCAGGTGCAGACTTCGCCCTGGTTGAAGAAGGCCAGCACCAGGCCTTCGGCGGCTTTCTCGATGAAGGACGGTTCGGCCTGCATGATGTCTTCGAAGAAGATGTTCGGCGACTTGCCGCCCAGCTCCACGGTGGACGGAATGATGTTTTCCGCCGCGCATTTCATGATGTGCGAGCCGACCGGGGTCGAGCCGGTGAAGGCAATCTTGGCAATGCGCTTGCTGGTGGCCAGCGCTTCGCCGGCTTCTTTGCCGAAGCCTTGCACAATGTTCAGCACGCCCGGTGGCAGCAGGTCGCCGATCAGCTCCATCAGCACGGTAATGCCCAGTGGCGTTTGCTCGGCAGGCTTGAGCACCACGCAGTTACCGGCAGCTAGCGCTGGAGCAAGTTTCCAGGCGGCCATCAGGATCGGGAAGTTCCAAGGGATGATCTGCCCGACCACACCCAACGGTTCATGGATGTGATAGGCCACGGTGTTGCCGTCAATTTCGGCAGCGCTGCCTTCCTGGGCGCGCAGGCAACCGGCGAAGTAGCGGAAGTGGTCAGCGGCCAGCGGGATGTCGGCGTTGAGGGTTTCGCGCACGGCTTTGCCGTTGTCCCAGGACTCGGTGATTGCCAGGGTTTCCAGATTCTGCTCGATGCGGTCGGCGATTTTCAGCAGCACCAGCGAACGGGCTTGCGCAGAGGTGGCACCCCATGCGTCGGCAGCGGCGTGGGCCGCGTCCAGGGCCTTGTCGATGTCTTCGGCCGTGGAACGGGGGAATTCGGCAATCGGTTGGCCATTCACTGGCGAGGTATTGGTGAAGTACTGACCTTTGACAGGCGCGACGAACTCGCCGCCGATGTAGTTACCGTATTTGGCTTTGAACGAAACGATAGCGCCTTCAGTACCGGGGTGAGCGTAACGCATAGTGGTTTCTCCTTGCTTTTGTGCTTATAGGGAGTCGCGCATGTGCGCTTGCTTTAAGCGTAGAGCAAGGGGCGGGCCAGTGCGCTGCAGCTCAGACAAATCAAGGCCTTGCGCATTTTTTGTCGGACGGATGGAGCATGCTTGTGACGCTTGCGGTACAGCCGGCGTGACACTTTGTACCGATTCTGGCACAACCTGTGACTGGGTAGTCTTGCAAGCATTGCAATGCAGGCCGGGCTGGAGGATGCTCGGGCGACCACTACTGATACACCCTGTAGGACCTTTCGGGGAGAATAATAAGAAATGCACGACAACCATCTGAGTCGCCATGCCCAGCAAGTATTGACCGTGACTCAGGGCAAGTCCCACCTGCACGGTCCTGGCAGCGATCCGTCCATCGCCCGTTCCTGGCTGCGTTGCCTTGAGGACTATCACCTCGATCCGGCGCTGAGCATCGCGCCGACGGTGCTGGAACATGGTCGCGTCCTCGAAAGCCGCGAACGCTTGCAGCAAGTGCTGCACATTGCCGGCAATGAAATGACCAGCCTGCACCAGCAGCTCTCCGGTGCCGGTCATGCAGTGCTGCTGACCGACGCCCGCGGCGTGATCCTCAATTGCGTCACCGCGCCCGCCGAACGGCAGATTTTCGAGCGTGCCGGGCTCTGGCTCGGCGCCGACTGGAGCGAGGCCTGCGAAGGCACCAACGGCATCGGCACCTGTCTGGTGGAGCGTCAGTCGCTGACCATCCATCAGGACGAACACTTCCGCGGCCGCCACACCGGCCTGACCTGCTCGGCGAGCCCGGTCTTCGATCCCCATGGCGAACTGCTGGCGGTGCTCGACGTGTCGTCGGCGCGGCGTGACGCCTCACGGCAAAGTCAGTTCCACACCATGGCGCTGGTCAATCTGTCGGCGAAGATGATCGAGAGCTGCTACTTCCTGCGCTGCTTCGACAATCAATGGTTGCTGCGTTTTCACTTGCAAGCCGAATCTGTCGGTTTGTTCAGCGAAGGGTTGCTGGCATTCGACGGAGAAGGGCGCATTTGCGCGGTGAACCAGAGTGCGTTGAACCTGCTGGGACACATTCGCGGCGGCTTGCTGGGTAAACCGGTGGAGGCGTTTTTCGATTGCTCGCTCGATGAGTTGCTGGGGCGCGCGAGCACCAATGCCGCCGCCAGTTGGCCGTTGCGCACCCGTGATGGTCGCAAACTGTTCGCGGTATTGCGCGGTGAGGCACGGCGGCCGCTGCCGACTCCATTGGTGCCAACTGCCAAGGTTGCACAAGCACCGCGCCTGTCGGGCATTTGCCTGGACGACGCGGCGTTGCAGGCGGACTTTCGCAAGGCCCTGCGTGTGTACGAGCGCGACGTGCCGCTGCTGATCAATGGCGAAACCGGGTCTGGCAAGGAGGCCTTTGCCAAAGCGGTGCACCACGCCAGCCAGCGGGCGGACAAAGCCTTTGTCGCCCTCAACTGCGCGGCCATTCCCGAAAGCCTGATCGAAAGTGAGCTGTTCGGTTATCGCGGCGGCAGTTTCACCGGTGCGCGCAAGGAAGGCATGCGCGGCAAGTTGCAACAGGCTGATGGCGGGACGTTATTCCTCGATGAAATCGGTGACATGCCACTGGCCCTGCAGACGCGATTGCTGAGAGTGCTGGAGGACCGGCAAGTGGTGCCAATCGGTGGCGAGCCGGAAGCGGTGAATGTGCGGATCATCAGTGCCACTCACCGCAACTTGCTGGATCGCGTGGAGGACGGCAGCTTCCGTGAGGATTTGTATTACCGCCTCAACGGGCTGGAAGTCGCATTGCCGCCGTTGCGCGAGCGTAGCGACAAATCCCGGTTGCTCGACTTTTTGCTGGCCGAAGAGGCGGGCGCAGAAACGGTGTTGATTGACGGACCGGCGCGGGAGGCCTTATTGGGGTTCGCTTGGCCGGGCAACGTGCGGCAGTTGCGTAATGTGCTGCGTACGTTGGCGGCACTGTGTGAGGACGGGCGGATCGGTCTGGAAGATTTGCCCGCGATGATTCGTTCGGCCCGGCCGGTGGTGGCGCAAGCAATCGAGGAACCATCGGAGCATCCGCTGGAGGATGCCGAGCGGCTGGCGTTGCTCGCGGCGCTGGAGCAGACGCGCTGGCATATGACGCATACGGCGGAGCAGTTGGGGGTCAGTCGCAATACCCTTTACAGGAAGCTGCGTAAACACGGGATTGCCAGATAAGTTTTTTGTGGCGAGGGGGCTTGCCCCCGTCGGGCTGCGAAGCAGCCCTGAAACCAACCGACCCCATTTCAAGGATGCACCGAGTGCGCGGGATTACGACTGCTGCGCAGCCGAACGGGGGCAAGCCCCCTCGCCACAGATGACGCATCCAGCGCAGCTAAAGAGTGCGATTTTTCCTACCCTAAGCTAATCTGCGACCAAGTTTTACGAGGTCGACTATGCACATTCATATTCTTGGTATCTGCGGCACTTTCATGGGGTCAATGGCGGTTCTGGCCAAAGAGCTGGGCCATCACGTGACGGGCTCCGATGCCAACGTCTATCCGCCGATGAGCACTCAGCTGGAGGCCCAGGGCATCGAACTGACCCAAGGCTACGACCCGGCGCAACTCGATCCGGCCCCCGATCTGGTGGTGATCGGCAACGCCATGTCCCGGGGCAATCCGGCGGTGGAGTACGTGCTGAACAAAGGCCTGCCTTACGTCTCCGGCCCGCAATGGCTGGCCGATCACGTGCTGCAAGGTCGTTGGGTACTGGCCGTTGCCGGTACGCACGGCAAGACCACCACCAGCAGCATGCTGGCCTGGGTATTGGAGCACGCGGGCATGGCCCCGGGCTTCCTGATCGGCGGTGTGCCGCAAAACTTCTCGGTGTCGGCGCGCCTGGGCGATACGCCATTCTTCGTCATCGAAGCCGACGAGTACGACAGTGCGTTCTTCGACAAGCGCTCGAAGTTCGTGCACTACCGTCCGCGCACGGCAATCCTGAACAACCTCGAATTCGATCACGCGGACATCTTCCCGGATCTGCCAGCCATCGAGCGACAGTTCCATCACTTGGTGCGGACCATCCCGAGCGAAGGCCTGGTGATTCATCCGACTACTGAGCCTGCCTTGCTGCGCGTTATCGAGATGGGTTGCTGGACGCCGGTGCAAACCACCGGTGCCGGCGGTCAGTGGCAGGTCAAGCTGCTCAGTGAAGATGGCTCGAAGTTCGAAGTGATGTTCGATGGCGTCGCACAGGGTGTGGTCGAGTGGGACATGACTGGCCAGCACAACGTCGCCAACGCCTTGGCGACCCTGGCTGCCGCACGCCACGTCGGCGTGGTGCCGTCCATGGGCATCGCCGCGTTGAGCGCCTTCAAAAGCGTGAAGCGCCGGATGGAGAAAGTCGCGCAAGTCCGTGGCATCACCATCTATGACGACTTCGCTCACCACCCGACCGCCATTGCCACCACGCTCGACGGCCTGCGCAAGCGCATCGGCGATGCACCGCTGATTGCGATCATCGAGCCTCGTTCCAACTCCATGAAGCTCGGCGCGCACCGTGACGGATTGCCGGAAAGCGTGGTCGATGCCGATCAGGTGATCTGGTATGCACCAGCCAACCTCGGCTGGGACCTGGCGGGTATTGCGGCGCTGTGCACTGTGCCATCGATTGTCAGCGATTCCCTTGAGGGCATCATCGAGCGCGTGAAGAGCCAGGCGCAACCGGGCACCCACGTGGTGATCATGAGCAATGGCGGCTTTGGCGGCCTGCACGGCAAGCTGGCCGAGGCGCTCAAATGAACAGCGGCCCGGACCGCATCACCCTGGCGATGACCGGCGCTTCAGGTGCCCAGTACGGTTTGCGTCTGCTCGACTGCCTGGTGCGGGAAGATCGTGAAGTGCACTTCCTGATTTCCAAGGCCGCGCAGTTGGTGATGAGCACTGAAACTGACGTCACGCTGCCGAACAAACCGCAGATGATGCAGGCGTTCCTCACCGAATACACGGGTGCTGCCGCCGGGCAGATTCGGGTGTACGGCAAGGAAGACTGGATGTCGCCAGTGGCTTCGGGCTCTGGCGCACCAGCGGCGATGGTGGTGGTGCCGTGTTCGACGGGCACTTTGTCGGCCATCGCCACGGGTGCCTGCAACAACCTGATCGAGCGTGCCGCCGATGTGACGCTCAAAGAGCGTCGCCAACTGATTCTCGTGCCTCGTGAGGCGCCGTATTCGAGCATTCACCTTGAGCACATGCTCAAATTGTCGAACATGGGCGTGACAATCCTGCCGGCATCACCGGGCTTTTATCATCAGCCGCAAACCATCGACGACCTGATCGATTTCGTCGTGGCACGGATTCTCAACCTGTTGAATATTCCACAGGACATGTTGCCGCGCTGGGGCGAGCATCATTTGACCAGCGATGAATAAGTTGCTGGTGATGGTACTGGCGCTGCAATTGGTCGGGTGCGCTACGGCGCGCACGCTCGATGCGGCGAAGCCGGGGGCGCCGGTGGTGTACTCGGGGACTCGTCTGGATTTGTACGCGATGAACGGTGGGTGCTGCGCCAAGGACCGTTTCGGCGCCGAAGCACCGAGCTATCCCGGGGTCGACCTGCCGGCCAGTGCGTTGCTCGACACGCTGCTGTTACCGCTGTCGTTGCTCACGGTGATTGGGGTGAGTTTTCAGGCAACGGGTGGATTGTAAGAGAGCACGCGCTTTTGTGGCGAGGGGGCTTGCCCCCGTTGGGCTGCGCAGCGGCCCCAAAACCGGCTATCTCCATTTTCCGATACACCGCGAGTTCCATATTTACGACTGCTGCGCAGTCGAACGGGGGCAAGCCCCCTCGCCACAGGTCCGCGGTTTACTTGCCCAACTTTCTCAACTCATCCGACTCGACAATCCTGACCCCGTCCTGCTCTTCCAACGCCAGGCGCCACATTGCCCGGGCCAGTTGGCAGGCCTCGATACCATGGTATTTGCCAGGGATCAGCCGTGACAACGGGCCGGCGACTTTCTCGCCCAGTCGCGGTTCGGTGCGTTCGCCCAGCAACAGCGAAGGACGGCAAATAGTCAGCTGCGGCCAGTCCTGCGCGCGCAGTGCGTACTCCATCTCGCCTTTGACCCGGTTGTAGAAAATCGAGGATCTGCGATCGGCTCCCAGAGCACTGATCACGATCAAATGCCTTGCGCCCATCTCCCGTGCGCGTTTGGCAAAGGCCACGACCATGTCCAGGTCCACCGCACGGAACGCCTGTTCCGAGCCCGCCTGTTTGATGGTGGTGCCCAGGCAGCAGTAGGCGATGTCGACACGACCGTTCAACTGCGGCAGAAACTCCGCCGGGTCGCCGACCGGGTTTTCAAGGTGGGGGTGCTTGGCCAGGGGCCGGCGTGAGGGGGCCAATACCCGGGTAATCGTTGGCTCGTTAAGCAGGCGATCAAGCAGGTGTTCACCCGTCAAACCGGTGGCTCCGGCAAGCAGCACGTGCTGAGGCGTCAAGTACATAGTGTTTCTCCCTTGATACTGTTCAGCTTAGTTGCTGTTTGCATCCTTGCTTTCGATGGACGCACTTTGCAGGGCTTTTCGTGCCTGCTGTTTGCGTAGTAGTTGCCAGTGCGAGAGGACGGTTTTCGGTGCCCAGATCTGTGGTTCGGAGGCTTCGAAACCGTCCGCCAGTTCACGTTCGGCGACAGTGGCCTTGGCCAGTTTGAAGGCTTGTTCCAGATCGTCGGTCTGGTTCAGGGCCTGGGTGAACAGGGCATCGCCGAAGTAGGTGAAGTTGGCTTCTTCCGAGCAACCGAAGGACACCCGGTCGGCCCGCGAGGCCGTCATGACCAAGGTCCTTTCATCCTTTAGGGCGGGGAGGAATCCGCCGGAGTAGCAGGCCGAAATCACGATGATCTTGTCGCGGTTTTTCAATGGGGCGAGGACAGCAGCCATTTCGTCGGCTGGCAGGTCGGCCAACTCCATGCGTGGCTGGTCAAGCACCAGCTCGTGTTCGCTGGTGCCATGGCTGGTCAGGTAGATGAAAATCAGGTCTTCCGGCCCGCTGCGTTCGGCCAGCGTCAGGGCGGCACGGCGCAGGTTTTCCCGAGTCGCCATCGGGCGGTCGGCGAGGTGATCGCGATGGTTCACCAGGCGGATCTGGCCGAAAGCGCCGAAACGGCTGGTGAGCATATTGGCGACGTAGTCGGATTCGCGCAGAAACACGCTTTGCTTGCCATCACCACCCAGGGTCAACGAATAAAGCTCCACCGCCGGGGTCGAGGGTGGAACGTTGGTCAGCGCTGCCTCGAGCAAGCGCCCCTGGGCCAGCAGGCCGAGTTCCAGGGTGTCGGGCAATAATTTGCCCTCGGCGTCGCGCACGCGCTGGCCGTTGATCCAGGTGCCGCTGAGCACGGTGCCGTCGGTCAGCACCAATGTGCCGCGCCCCTGGTAACTGTCGTTGTCGAACTGACCGGTGTAAAAACTGCCGTCAGACAGGTTCAGTCGGCCCTGGCCGGAAAAGCGCCAGTCATTGAACTGGCCAACGTAGTGGCTGCCGTCAGTGCCGATCAGCTCGCCCTTGCCGTTCAGCGAGCCTTCCTTGAACTGGCCCAGCCAGACATCGCCGTCGGCGTTTTCGTAGCGGCCTTTGCCGTGCAGTTGATTGTTCTTGAAGCTGCCGACATAGATGTCGCCATCGGCACTGTTGAACGTGCCGTTGCCTTCCAGTTGGCCGTCGACGAAGTGCCCGGTGAACTGATTGCCGTTGCCGTCACTGCGCTGGCCTTCGCCATTGGGTTTGCCGTGGGCGAACTGGCCCTGATAGGCGCTGCCGTCTTCAAGTTCGAGGCGACCCAGGCCGGCGTATTGATCGGCCTTGAACTCTCCGCGATAGCTCATGCCGTTTTCTTTGAGGGTGCCTTCGCCGTCGCGTCGGCCGGCCTTGAAGCCGCCGCTGTAACTGCTGGCGTTGGTGGTCAGCGCCCCCTGGCCGTCGAACAGTCCCTGATTGAACTGCCCGCGATAGACCTCGCCGTTGCTGCCGTGCCATTCGCCCTGGCCATGCCACTGGCCTTTGTCGAATTCGCCGGCGTACCAGCTGCCGTTCGGGTAGTCGATGCGCCCCTTGCCTTGCAGCAAGCCATTGACCAGGTCACCGCGATAGCGTCCGCCGTCCGGCAGGCGGGCGTCGGGGGCCAAAAGCGATTCGCCGTCGCCGCAAGCGGTGAGCATCAGGGTCAAGGCAAGGAGTGCAAGTGGGCGCATAGCGGATTCCGGGCAATTAGGCGACGGAGTATGCCGCAGCTATGTGTCCTTAATATAGGGTGAGGTACCGCTAGAAGGCGCGAAACAGCATGAGCTGCTTCGCATCCAGGAAGGTTTATACGAAGCACAGGGACAGGGGTTCAGCGATGTACGCCGGCTTGTCCGAACCTTCGATTTCCAGGGTGGTGGTGGCCTTGAGCAGCCATTGGCCGGGTTTTTTCTCGATGACTTCGGTCAGGTCGACCTTCAGGCGCACTTTCGAATTGACCTTGACCGGCTGAATGAAGCGCACGCTGTCGAGGCCGTAGTTGACCACCATCTTCAAGCCTTCGGGCATGACGAGGATGTCTTCCATCAGTTTCGGGATTAGCGACAACGACAGAAAACCGTGAGCGATGGTGCTGCCAAATGGCGTTTGCGCGGCCTTGACCGGGTCGACGTGGATGAACTGAAAATCCCCTGTGGCTTCGGCGAACAGGTTGATGCGCTCCTGATCGATAGTGAGCCATTCGGAACGTCCAAGTTCCTTGCCGACATAATCTTTGAGCTCTGCAACTGGAACATAGGGCATTGAGACTCTCCTTGGGTTCATCGGTTTTATAGATTTGGCTTGTGGGGATTTAACTCCCGGCTTACCACTTTAGATCAACATGGCCAAACGCTCCGGTCAACCGACCATGCTTTTGGCGAATGCCGATCTATAGCGCGGGCATGCTTATAATGCCCGGCCAATGCGGGTGACGGATTTTCGGGGGATCAACAATGTTGCTACGAGGGCTGACGTGGCTGGTGCTGTTCCAATTGCTCGGCACGGCGATCAATCATTTGTTTTTGCCCGTGCTGCCGGGGCCGATTGTGGGGTTGCTGCTGTTGCTGGTGTACCTCATCTGTCGCGGACAGGTCGGCGAGCCACTGAACCTGGCGGCCAGCAGCCTGTTGCGCTACCTGCCGCTGTTGCTGGTGCCTCCGGCCGTGGGCGTGATGGTCTATGCCGCTGACATCGCGGCGGACTTCTGGGCCATTGTCGGTGCGCTGGTGTTGTCGCTGCTGCTTTCGATGGCCTTCGCCGGGGTGCTGATGCAGTGCATGGTCAGGCGTCACGCTCACTCCGAGGACAGTCAATGATCTTCGACTGGCACGGCGCCTGGACGTCGGTGATTCACCATCCATTGTTCGGCATAGGCATTACCCTTGGCGCCTATCAACTCGTCCTGGCGGCATTCGAGAAAACCCGTTGGATCTTTTTGCAACCGGTGCTGGTCTCCATGTTACTGGTGATTGGCGTGCTGGTGGGCTGCGGTCTGACCTACGTCGAGTACCGCAAGAGCACCGAGATCCTGAGCATCCTGCTCGGCCCGGCCACTGTCGCGCTGGCGGTGCCGCTTTACCTCAACCTGCGACGGATTCGGCAGTTGTTCTGGCCGATATTTACTACGCTGGTGATAGGTGGTGTCGTGGCTACGGGCATGGGCGTGCTGCTGGGCTGGTGGTTCGGTGCCGAACACATGATCCTGATGACCATGGCGCCGAAGTCGGTAACCTCGCCGATTGCCATGTTGGTGGCTGAGCAGATCGGTGGTGTCGCGGCGCTGGCAGCGGTGTTCGTCTTGATTACGGGTGTGATCGGGGCGATTTTCGGCCCGGCCCTGTTGACCCGGCTCGGTGTGCACAGCCCGGAAGCCAGGGGGATGGCGCTGGGCATGACGGCCCACGCTGTCGGCACGGCGGTGGCGATGCAGGAAAGTGAAGAGTGTGGCGCCTTCGCGGCGCTGGCGATGAGTCTGATGGGTGTGGCCACGGCGGTTCTCCTGCCGCTGGCGGTGTCGATGGTGGTGTAAGGAAATGTCTATGAATCTGCCGCTTTTTCCGTTGAACACAGTGCTGTTTCCAGGCTGCATCCTCGACCTGCAGATTTTCGAAGCGCGCTACCTGGACATGATCGGCCGCTGTATGAAACAGGGCGGTGGTTTCGGCGTGGTGTGCATCCTCGAGGGTGAAGAGGTCGGGATCGCCCCGGCCGGCTACGCGCTGGTGGGTTGCGAAGCGCTGATCACCGATTTCAATCAACAGGACAACGGCCTGTTGGGAATTCGGGTTCGAGGCGGACGGCGTTTCCATGTATTACGATCGGAAATCCAGCGCGATCAGTTGACCGTCGCCGAGGTCGAGTGGCTGGAAGACGAACCGGAGCAGCCACTGCAGGACGAGGACGCCGACCTGGTGGCATTGCTCAAGGCCCTGGCGGAACACCCGATGGTTGAAGCCTTGAACATGGGCACTGAAGCGACCGGGCAACAGTCACTGGCCAATCAGTTGGCATACCTGTTGCCCTTCGCTGAACTGGACAAGATCGACCTGCTGCAACTCGATGATCCGCAGCAACGACTGGATGCGATTCAGGCGTTGCTGGATGAGTTGCAGGGCGAGTTGTTTGCCTGACGGGCGCTGTTGCTAATACGCATACCGCAGCATCGTATGTGGCAAATGCTGCAACACGAAGAAGCCGAACAATGTCAGCAACGCCGGCAATACCAGCCACCAGGCCTTGGGTGGCAAGGCGTTGAGCGGTTCCTTGCGCTGGATCAGCCACAGGCTCGCTGCACAAACGCACGCTGCCAGCATCGCACCGGCCAGTACATCCGTCGGCCAATGTGCGCCGAGGTACACTCGTGACAGCGCAATAGCCATCGCTGGCAGGCAGCCCACTAATAGCCAGGTCAGGCGCATCCGTGGCGGTTGTCCACGGCCGGCCAGAACGGCGAGGGTCAGGAACAGCGCAAAAGAGCCCGACGCATGGCCACTGGGCATGCTGTAACTGGTCAGCGGATCGCTCAGCACATCGGGGCGCACGCGGGCAAAGAACTGTTTGGTCGCGGTGTTCGACAATGCCGTGCAGAGCAGGGTGGTTGCGGCGAAGGTCGCCGGGCGCCATTGACGCATCAGCAGCAGCAATCCGGTCAGCAGTGCGCTGAGCAGCAGCATGTTGCGGAATTCGCCAATCAGCGTGAAGACGACCGCGACCTCATCAAGCATCGGGCTGCGATGTTCCTGCACCAGGGTCATCAGCCCTTGATCGAGGGCGTTCAGGTACGGATAGCCGATGAACAGCCCTGCCAGAATGAGAAAACTCATGCCGGCGATTAACCCTGTAGCCCTGCGATGCTGGCGCAAGCTACTGGTGGCGCTCAACCCCACCATGACCGCAATGCTGCCGGCAACGATTCCGGCCTGAGCCCAGAAACCTTCAGGCAACGGCAAGCGAATCGCCGCGCCGGTGGCCCAGCCAGGCAGCAAATAAGCCACCGACCACCCCGCACCGGCCAGCAGGCTGACGGCGATGAAGCGTGGGAAGGGCATGTCGCACATGCCGGCGACCATGGGCAGCATCGGCCGCAATGGCCCGATAAAACGCCCGACCAGCAGGCTGGCGATGCCATAGCGCTGGAAATAGGTCTCGGCTCCGGCAATCCATTCCGGGTGATGGCGCAAACCGGGCAGGCGCCGGATATTTTGATGGAAGTGTCGTCCAAGGAAATACGAAGTCACGTCGCCCAGAACACCGGCGAAGAAACCCAACAGCAAGGTTTCACTCAGCGGCAATGCACCGCTGCCGGCCAGTACCGCAACGGTGAACAGCAAGACCGTTCCGGGGACGATCAGCCCGGCAATCGCCAGGCATTCCACAAAAGCCACCAGAAATATTGCCGCCGCCAGCCATTGCGGGTTGACCGTCAGCCAACCGGTTACGCTATCGAGCCATTGGCCCATATAAACCACTCCATCAAATATTCAATTGCTTCCAGGAGATAAGTGCAACTTTGAATACGCCGCCGACCCCTGTAGGAGCGGGCTTGCCCGCGAATAGGCCCTATCAGTCAACATTGACGTCGCCTGACACGCCGCTTTCGCGGGCAAGCCCGCTCCCACAGGGGCTTCCTTCAGTTTCAAAATCCGGGTCAATCTCAGGTCAGCACAAAATAATCGCGATCTTCGACCTGGCCCCGTCTTAGCGGGTTTCGCGTGCAATAAGCCGCGTAGGCAGCGTCGACGAAGCGGTACATCAGATGCTCATCGCGCCCGTGGGGGATGCCCAGGCGTGTAGTCTGGATGATGTGGGCGGGCGTCTGGCCGACGTGCTCCACCAGCAGCACGTCATGGTCAAAGCGTTTGGCGTCCCACACCGGCACTTTCAGGCCCAGTGCCTTGCAGAGCAGGGTTTGCCCGGCGCAGAGTTTTTGTGACGGGCGAGGGTGGCCCTGGGCGTCGGGATTGTTCAATAGCATCTGTGCCAGGCTGGCCGGCCCGCTCAATTCATCGACCCACGGGTAGGCGGACTTGATCAGCACGGCGTTACCGGGCCCTTGGGCGCTGAAGTTAAGGGAATCGCCGCCCCGGGCGTAATACATATAGATGTGGCCGCCATCCAGAAACAAAGCCTTACGCTTTTCTGTGTAGCCGAGGGACGCGTGGCTGCCTTTTTCCGCGCAGTAATAGGCTTCGGTCTCGATGATCCGGGCGCTGAGCCACAGGTCGCCGACCCGATGGCGTATGACTTTACCCAGTAAATCCCGAGCCAGAATTTGCGCATCGCGGTCGAAAAACGCGTCCGGAAGGCCCTTGGGCAGGCTCGCAGCGGATGCTCGAACAGTCAGGTTGGACATGATGAACGACGTTTATCAGGGCTGATTGAGTCGTGATGATAACAATTTGCAGCTTAATCCCGGCTGAACATCAGCAAATTGCCCTCCATTTCGACCATCCGCCCGTCACCGCTGTTAGTCCCGGGACGCGACAGCTATAATCTGCCGCTTTACTCTTTACCAAGACCTTATCAAAGACCACGCCAGACCATGACTGAGTCCGTTCTTGACTACATGACCCGCCTGGGTTGCGCTGCCCGCGAAGCTTCCCGCGTGATCGGCCGCGCCAGCACCGCGCAGAAAAACCGCGCCCTGCAGGCCGCCGCCAATGCGCTGGATGCTGCCCGCGCCGAGCTGACGGCGGCCAATGAGCTGGATTTGGCCGCCGGTCGCGCCAATGGTCTGGAGCCGGCCCTGCTTGAGCGCCTGGCACTGACCCCGGAGCGTATCGACGGCATGATCGTCGGCCTGCGGCAGGTGGCAGCCCTGCCAGACCCGGTTGGCGCGATCCGTGACATGAGCTTCCGCCCGTCCGGTATTCAGGTTGGCAAGATGCGCGTGCCATTGGGCGTGATTGGAATCATCTACGAGTCGCGGCCGAACGTGACCATCGATGCCGCGAGTCTGTGCTTGAAGTCCGGTAACGCGACCATCCTGCGTGGCGGTTCCGAGGCGATTCATTCCAATCGTGCCATCGCCGCCTGCATCCAGCGTGGCCTGGCCGAGGCCGGTCTGCCGGCTGCCGTGGTGCAAGTGGTCGAAACCACCGATCGCGCAGCGGTCGGTGCGCTGATCACCATGCCTGAATACGTCGATGTCATCGTGCCGCGCGGCGGCCGTGGCCTGATCGAACGCGTCAGCCGTGACGCCCGCGTACCGGTGATCAAGCACCTGGATGGCATTTGCCACGTTTACGTGAGTGAACACGCCGACCTGGCCAAGGCCCAGCGCATTGCGTTCAACGCCAAGACTTACCGTTACGGCATCTGCGGTGCCATGGAAACGCTGCTGGTGGATCAAACCGTCGCCAGGGATTTCCTGCCGGCGATGGCGGCACAGTTCCGCGAAAAAGGCGTCGAACTGCGCGGTTGTGAACGTACCCGGGCAATCATCGATGCCGTGGTCGCCACTGAAGAAGACTGGAGCACCGAGTACCTGGCGCCGATTCTGTCGATCCGTGTAGTCGACGGACTGGGTCAGGCCATCGAGCACATCAACCACTACGGTTCCCATCACACCGATTCGATTGTCAGCGAACACCAGGGCGACACCCGGCGTTTCGTGGCTGAAGTCGACTCCTCGTCGGTGATGATCAATACCCCGACGTGCTTCGCCGATGGCTTCGAATACGGATTGGGTGCCGAGATCGGCATTTCTACTGATAAGCTGCACGCCCGCGGCCCGGTGGGCCTCGAAGGACTGACCTGCGAGAAGTACATCGTGGTCGGCGACGGGCAGTTGCGCGGACAGGAGCCGGCCTGACTTGGGCGACTTAGACCCGTCAGCCCCGGTCACCGCCAGCGAGCCAGCCCCTCGCCGCATTGGCGTGCTGGGCGGAACGTTCGACCCGGTGCACATCGGCCATTTGCGCGGTGCGCTGGAAGTCGCCGAAACACTGGCGCTCGATGAGCTGCGACTGACACCCAGTGCCAGGCCGCCCCATCGGGATACGCCGCAGGTGTCAGCCAAAGACCGACTGGCGATGGTCGAGTGTGCGGTGGCCGGTGTGGCGCCGTTGGTGGTGGACGCCCGCGAATTGCAGCGGGACAAGCCGTCCTACACCATTGATACCCTGGAGCTGATGCGCGCCGAACTGGCCGCAGATGACCAGGTTTTTCTGCTTTTGGGTTGGGACGCTTTTTGCGGCCTGCCCACTTGGCACCGCTGGGAAGAGTTGCTCCAGCATTGCCATATCCTGGTGTTGCAACGCCCGGATGCCGACAGCGAACCGCCGGATGCCTTGCGCAACCTGCTGGCAGCGCGCTCGGTGAGCGACCCGCTGGCCCTCAAGGGGCCGAGCGGACAGATTGCATTCGTCTGGCAGACACCGCTCGCGGTATCCGCCACCCAGATCCGTCAACTGCTGGCCAGCGGTAAGTCGGTACGTTTCCTGGTGCCCGACGCGGTCCTGGCCTACATCGATGCGCACGGACTCTACCGTGCGTCGAACTGAATAGGAGTGCCTCAAGGCACGTAGCAACAACGTGTATTGAAGCGCCCGAACATACGAGCAAAACGAGTTTTATATGACGAACAACGACGTAAGCAAAGTTAAGCGCAAAGGCACGTTCAAGAGTGCCCCGCTGCCGGAAAAGGTACTCGCTGCCGAGCCGCCTAAAGGCGACGAACTGGTCAAGATCGCCGTAGCCGCCCTGGAAGACGTCAAGGCCCAGGACGTGCTGGTCATCGATGTTCGCGACAAGCAGAGCATCACTGACTACATGATCATCGCCACCGGTACGTCCAACCGCCAGATCGGCGCGATGCTGGACAAGGTCCGCGAGGCCGTCAAAGCCCTGGGCATCAAGCCGCTGGGTGAAGAAGGCAAGGGCGACAGCGACTGGGTTCTGCTGGACATGGACGACGTGATCGTCCACATGATGACTTCCAACGCACGCCAGTTCTACGACCTGGAGCGCCTGTGGAAAGGTGCCGAGCAGAGCCGTGCAGCCGATGGCAAACACCACAGCCCTGAAGTTGGTCACGAGCACTTCAACAAGCTCAACAAAGACCAGGAATAAGGGACTGCTGTGCGACTGCGACTGATCGCCGTCGGTTCACGCATGCCCAAATGGGTGGAAGAAGGCTGGCATGAATATGCCAAGCGTCTTCCGTCCGAGCTGGCGCTGGAACTGGTGGAAATACCGCTCAATACCCGCGGCAAGAACGCCGACGTGGCCCGTTTCATCCGTCAGGAAGGCGAAGCCATGCTGGCCAAGGTCGGGCCGAACGAGCGGATTGTCACTCTCGAAGTCCACGGCAAGCCCTGGAGCACCGAGCAACTGGCGGTCGAGCTCGATCGCTGGCGGCTGGACTCGCGTACGGTCAACTTCATGGTCGGCGGCCCCGAAGGGCTGGCGCCGGAAGTCTGTGCGCGGGCTGACCAGCGCTGGTCGTTGTCGCCGCTGACCTTGCCGCACCCGCTGGTGCGGATTCTGATCGGCGAACAGTTGTACCGTGCCTGGACCGTGCTGTCCGGTCACCCTTACCACAAGTAGCTCTGCCCTCATGTCCCAGCCGATCCGCATCAAGGACCACGAAAAAGACGCCCGTCTGGTGCGTGGCCGCGTCGTGTTCGGGGCCATTGCAGTGGTGGCGCTGATTGGCGTGCTGATCGCGCGCCTGTATTTCCTGCAGGTGATCCAGTACGAGTACCACTCGACCCTGTCGGAAAACAACCGCGTCCATGTGCAGCCGATTCCGCCGCCCCGTGGGCTGATTTTCGACCGCAATGGCGTGGTGATTGCCGATAACCGGCCGAGTTTCAGCCTGAGCATGACCCGCGAGCGTTCCGGCGACTGGCAGCAGGTGCTCGACGTGATCGTCGAAGTGCTGGAGCTGACGCCCGAGGACCGGGTGATCTTCGAGAAGCGCATGCGTCAGGGCCGCCGGCCGTTCGAGCCGGTGCCGATCCTGTTTGAACTGACTGAAGAGCAGATCGCGCGCATCGCCGTGAACCAGTTCCGCCTGCCGGGTGTGGAAGTGGTCGCGCAACTGGTCCGCCACTATCCGCAGGGTGCGCATTTTGCGCACTCGGTGGGTTACATGGGGCGGATCAACGAGAAAGAGCTGAAGATCCTGGATCCGGTGAGTTACAGCGGCACCCATCAAATTGGCAAAACCGGCATCGAGCGTTTCTACGAGCCAGAATTGCACGGCCAGGTGGGTTACGAGGAAGTCGAGACCAACGCCCGGGGCCGCGTACTGCGCGTGCTCAAGCGTACCGATCCGATTCCCGGCAAGGACATCGTCCTGAGCCTGGACATCAAATTGCAGGAAGCCGCCGAAGCTGCGCTCGGTGGTCGTCGTGGTGCGGTGGTAGCGCTGGACCCGAAAACCGGTGAAGTGCTGGCGATGGTCAGCCAGCCGAGTTTCGATCCGAACCTGTTCGTCACCGGCATCAGCTCCAGGGCCTATTCCGAGCTGCGCGATTCCATCGACCGGCCGTTGTTCAACCGCGTGCTGCGTGGTCTGTACCCGCCGGGCTCGACCATCAAGCCGGCGGTAGCGATTGCCGGCCTGGACGCAGGCGTGGTGACAGCGTCGTCGCGGGTGTTCGACCCCGGCTACTACATGCTGCCCAACTACGATCACAAGTACCGCAACTGGAACCGGACTGGCGACGGCTTCGTCGATCTCGATACCGCGATCATGCGCTCCAACGACACCTACTTCTATGACCTGGCCCACAAGCTGGGTATCGATAGGCTGTCGTCGTACTTGAGCAAGTTCGGTATCGGTCAGAAGGTCTCCCTGGACATGTTCGAAGAATCGCCGGGGTTGATGCCGACCCGCGAGTGGAAGCGTGCGACGCGCCGGCAGGCGTGGTTCCCGGGCGAAACGCTGATTCTCGGGATCGGCCAGGGCTATATGCAGTCGACCCCATTGCAATTGGCCCAGGCCACCGCGCTGGTGGCCAACAAGGGTGTGTGGAACCGTCCGCACCTGGCCCGGACCATCGAGGGCGAGAAACCGGTGGATCAGAACCCGATGCCAGACATCATCCTGCGTGACCCGTCCGACTGGACAAAGGTCAACCACGGCATGCAGCAGGTTATGCATGGTGCCCGGGGTACGGCGCGCAAAGCCTCGATCGGCGCGCAATACCGAATCGCCGGCAAGTCGGGTACGGCCCAGGTGGTCGCGATCAAGCAGGGTGAAAAGTACGACCGCTCCAAGGTCCAGGAGCGTCACCGTGACCACGCCTTGTTCGTCGGCTTCGCGCCGGCCGACGACCCGAAAATCGTGGTGTCGGTGATGGTCGAGAACGGCGAGTCCGGCTCCGGCGTCGCCGCGCCAGTGGTGCGTCAAATCATGGATGCCTGGCTCCTGGACCAGGACGGTCGGTTGAAGCCCGAATACGCCAGCCCTATCAGTGCAGAGGCAACCGCCCGTGATGAATAACTTCGATCGCATGCTCTCCAGCGAGGATGTGATGCGTCGCCGTGCGACGCTGCTGCAACGCCTGCACATCGACGGGCCATTGTTGATCCTGCTGCTGACTCTCGCCGCCGGCAGCCTGTTCGTGTTGTATTCGGCCAGTGGCAAAAGTTGGGATCTGCTGGGCAAGCAAGCCACTTCGTTCGGCATCGGCCTGGTGTCGATGATCGTCATCGCCCAGTTCGAGCCGCGCTTCATGGCGCGCTGGGTGCCGCTGGGCTACGTGGTCGGGGTAATGCTGTTGCTGGTGGTGGACATCATGGGCCACAACGCGATGGGCGCCACCCGGTGGATCAACATTCCCGGGGTGATCCGCTTCCAGCCCTCGGAATTCATGAAAATCCTGATGCCGGCGACGATCGCCTGGTACTTGTCCAAGCGCACCTTGCCGCCCCAGCTCAAGCATGTGGGCGTCAGCCTGATGCTGATCGGCGTGCCGTTCATTCTGATCGTGCGTCAACCGGACCTCGGCACTTCGCTGCTGATCCTGGCCGGCGGCGCTTTCGTGTTGTTCATGGGGGGCTTGCGCTGGCGCTGGATCCTCAGCGTACTGGCCGCCGCCGTGCCCGTGGCGGTTGCCATGTGGTTCTTCATCATGCACGACTACCAGAAGCAGCGGATCCTGACGTTCCTCGATCCGGAGAGCGATCCGCTCGGTACGGGCTGGAACATCATCCAGTCCAAGGCCGCCATCGGTTCCGGCGGTGTGTTCGGCAAGGGCTGGTTGCTGGGCACCCAGTCGCACCTGGACTTTCTGCCGGAAAGCCACACCGATTTCATCATTGCAGTAATGGGTGAAGAATTCGGCCTGGTGGGGATCTGCGCGCTGTTGCTGATCTACCTGCTGTTGATCGGCCGCGGACTGGTGATTACCGCCCAGGCGCAGACATTGTTCGGCAAGTTGCTCGCGGGCAGCCTGACCATGACTTTTTTTGTTTATGTTTTCGTCAACATCGGTATGGTCAGTGGCCTGTTGCCGGTGGTGGGGGTGCCGTTGCCGTTCATTAGCTACGGAGGAACTTCGCTGGTGACGCTGCTGTCAGCGTTTGGGGTTTTGATGTCGATCCATACCCATCGCAAGTGGATCGCACAGGTTTGAATAAGGTGAAACTTTCAATGCAAGTAATGCGTGGCTGGGTGACTCGGTATGCGCCATGGGTCGGCCTGGTAAGCATCCTTGGCACCGTGCAGGAAGCGTTGGCCGGCGACTACGAAGGCTCACCCCAGGTGGCCGAATTCGTCGGTGAAATGACCCGCGACTATGGTTTCGCCGGTGAACAATTGATGGGTGTGTTCCGCGAAGCCGAGCGCAAGCAGTCGATTCTGGACGCCATCTCGAAACCCGCCGAACGGGTCAAGCAGTGGAGCGAATATCGCCCGATGTTCATCACCGATGCGCGCATAGCCCGGGGTGTGGATTTCTGGCGTCAGCACGAAGCGGTGTTGGCCCGTGCCGAGCAGGAATACGGCGTTCCGGCCCAGGTGATAGTCTCGATCATCGGCGTTGAAACCTTTTTCGGCCGTAATACCGGAAATTTCCGGGTGATCGATGCCTTGTCGACCCTGGGTTTCGACTATCCTCCCCGTGCCGAGTTTTTCCGCAAGGAATTGCGTGAGTTCCTGCTGCTGGCCCGCGAAGAGCAGGTCGATCCGATGACGCTCAAAGGCTCTTACGCCGGCGCAATGGGGTTGCCGCAATTCATGCCGAGCAGTTTCCGCGCCTATGCGGTGGATTTCGACGGTGATGGCCATATCAACATCTGGACCAACCCCGACGATGCCATTGGTAGTGTCGCCAGTTACTTCAAGCGTCATGGCTGGGGCGCCGGCGAACCGGTGGTCAGCCGTGCCGATGTCCGTGGCGATCAGGTCGACGAGGGTTTGACCGCAGGAATCGAACCCACGAAAACCGTCGGGGAGTTGCGAGCCCTGGGGTGGTCAAGTCATGATGCGCTGCGCGATGATATGCCGGTTACCGCTTTCCGCCTGGAAGGCGACAATGGCTCCGAGTACTGGATGGGCCTGAAGAATTTTTACGCGATCACGCGTTATAACCGCAGCGTGATGTACGCCATGGCCGTACATCAACTGTCTGAACAGCTGGTCCAAGCACGGGGCGTCAAGTAATGCGGGCATTGCCTATCAATAAACCCCTGAAGTTGATGGCATTCGCCGCGTTGGTTGTGCTGGTCGCCAGTTGTTCGACCAGCCGCGCGCCGGCCCAGAAGTCCACCGCCGCCGTGCGCTCGACGCCGGGGCTGGACATCAACCGCGCCCACAAGGATGGCGCGCCATGGTGGGATGTCGATGTTTCGCGCATCCCGGACGCCACGCCGACCCTGCACACCGGCCCGTACAAGGCTAACCCGTACACTGTGCTGGGCAAGACTTACTTTCCGCTGCAAGAGTCCAAGACCTACGTGCAGTCGGGTACGGCGTCCTGGTACGGCACCAAGTTCCACGGTCAGAACACCGCCAACGGCGAAGTGTATGACTTGTACGGCATGAGTGCCGCGCACAAGACATTGCCACTGCCGAGTTACGTTCGGGTGACCAACCTGGACAACAACAAGAGCGTGATCCTGCGGGTCAACGATCGCGGGCCATTCTATTCGGACCGGATCATCGACTTGTCCTACGCGGCGGCCAAAAAGCTCGGTTACGCCGAAACCGGCACCGCGCGGGTCAAGGTCGAAGGCATCGACCCGCAAACGTGGTGGGCAGCCAAAGGCCGTCCGGCACCATTAATGCTCAATGAACCGAAAGTCGCGCAGAATAGCGCCCCGGTGATCACTGCGTCGGCCGGCACCGTCGAGCAATGGACACCGCCGCCGCAGCAACACGCCGCCGCGGCGGTGCCTGTGCAGCTCGATGCAAAAAAAAACGCTTCTGCATCAGCCTCTGGCCAGTATCTGCAGGTGGGCGCGTTCGCCAACCCGGACGCTGCAGAACTCCTGAGATCGAAGCTCAGCGGGATGGTGAGCGCTCCGGTGTTCATCAGTTCGATCGTGCGCAATCAGCAGACCCTGCACCGGGTTCGCCTGGGGCCGATCGGTTCGCCGGGTGAGATTGCCCAGGTGCAGAACAGCGTGCGCCTGGCCAACCTTGGTTCGCCAAGTGTGGTCACCGAGTAATACGTAGGACTTGATTGACGATTCACCAGCGATTGGGGGTGAATCAGGTTGTTGGCTCGTCGAAGAACAAAAGCCCGGCAAGGGTTACAGAGTGAGCAGCTGAACACGCGATGACTCGTTAGAAAGTCATCTGATTAGTTTTGCCCTTGGGCAGTTTCCATTAGCGATTTCGAGAGACGGATGAACATCACCACCTTTGCCAAACGCCTGTTCCTGTTAGTCCCGCTGCTCCTCTCACCTGCCGCGTTCGCGGTCGAGATGATGCCGTCGCCACCGCAACTGGCTGCCAAGGCCTACGTGCTCATGGATGCCAGCAGCGGCAACGTGCTGGTCGAGAACAATGGTGACCAGCGTCTGCCGCCGGCCAGCTTGACCAAGCTGATGACCGCGTACATCGCGACCCTGGAAATCCGTCGCGGCCAGATCGGCGAAAACGATCCGGTGACCGTCAGCGAGAACGCCTGGCGCACCGGCGGTTCGCGGATGTTCATCAAAGTGGGCTCGCAGGTCACCGTCAGCGACCTGCTGCACGGCATCATCATCCAGTCGGGCAACGACGCCAGCGTAGCGCTCGCCGAGCACATTGCCGGCAGCGAAGACGCCTTCGCCGACCTGATGAACAAGACCGTCGCCGACCTGGGCATGACCAACACCCACTTCATGAACCCGACCGGCCTGCCGAACCCTGAGCACTATTCGTCGGCTCACGACATGGCTGTGCTGGCCCGCGCGATCATCCACGAAGATCCGGCTCACTACGCGATCTACTCGCAGAAAGAGTTCTTCTGGAACGGCATCAAGCAACCGAACCGTAACCTGCTGCTGTGGCGCGACAAGACCGTCGACGGCCTGAAAACCGGTCACACCGACGAAGCCGGCTACTGCATGGTGTCTTCGGCCGTACGTGATGGCATGCGCCTGATCGCCGTGGTGTTCGGCACCAACAGCGAAGTGGCTCGTGCCGCAGAAACCCAGAAGCTGCTGACCTACGGTTTCCGCTTCTTCGAAACCCAGACCTTCTATCAGAAGGGCGCCGAACTGGCCCAAGCGCCGGTCTGGAAGGGTTCCACCAACCAGGTCAAGGCTGGCCTGGCTGAAGACCTGACCATGACCCTGCCCAAAGGCCAGCTGAAAAAGCTTGCTGCCAGCATGACCATGACCCCGCAACTGGTCGCGCCAATCGCCAAGGGCGACGTGATCGGTAAAGTCGAAGTGAAACTGGACGACAAGGTGGTGCACAGCGCTGATCTGATCGCTCTGGACGCTGTCGAGGAAGGTGGTATCTTCCGCCGCATGTGGGATAGCATCCGTCTATTCTTCTACGGCTTGTTCAACTGAATTTAGTGTGCACCTGCATGGCTCCGCGCTGATCTGGCGCGCAGCCATGCCCGTCGCCACGGCTTACGCTTACGAGGCCGTTACGCCATGACCGATACCGAAGTAAAGGCGCCAAAGATCGAATTCCCGGTCACTGACTATCCCGTTAAGGTAATCAGCGATACCGGTGTGGGCAACAAAGACAAGATCATCAAGATCGTCGAGAAACACGCCAAGATCAACGATGAGCGTGTTGACGAGCGCCAGAGCAGCAACGGCAAATACACCACCATCCAGTTGCACATCGTCGCGACCGACCAGGACCAGCTGTACAACATCAACAGCGAACTGCGGGCCACCGGTTTCGTGCACATGGTGTTGTGATGTCTGGCACGCTGGGCTTTCGCGAGCTCGGCCAGATGGCTTACGAGCCGGTCTGGCATGCCATGCAACGCTTCACCAACGAACGCGGCAGCGATGCCGCCGACGAGATCTGGCTGGTAGAGCATCCACCGGTGTTCACCCAGGGCCAGGCGGGCAAGGCCGAACATTTGCTGCTCCCCGGTGATATTCCGGTAGTGCAGGTCGATCGTGGTGGTCAGGTGACTTACCACGGGCCTGGCCAGTTGGTGGCTTATCTGCTGCTGGACGTGCGCAAGCTCGGGTTTGGCGTGCGCGATCTGGTCAGTCGGATGGAGCAGTGCCTGATCGAACTGCTGGCCAGTTACGGCGTCACCGCCGTGGCCAAACCCGATGCACCGGGTGTCTACGTCGACGGGGCGAAAATCGCCTCGCTGGGTCTGCGGATCCGCCATGGCTGCTCCTTTCATGGCCTGGCCCTGAACGTGGACATGAACCTGGAACCGTTTCGACGGATTAATCCCTGCGGCTATGCCGGGCTGGCGATGACCCAGCTGAGCGATCACGCAGGATCGATTGAATTTGCCGAGGTAAGTGCCCGGCTGCGCGTGCAGCTCGTCAAACACCTCGACTATGCTGAGCAGACGACCCTGACGGGCGGAATCGACTGATATGACTACTGATGCAGTGCAAACCATGATCCCGACGCTCGATGTCACCGAGCGCCCGGCCCCGCGTCCCAAGGTAGAAGCCGGCGTCAAGCTGCGCGGCGCCGAAAAGGTTGCACGCATCCCGGTGAAGATCATTCCGACTACGGAATTGCCGAAAAAACCGGACTGGATTCGTGTCCGCATCCCGGTTTCACCGGAAGTCGACCGCATCAAGGCCCTGCTGCGCAAACACAAGCTGCACAGCGTGTGCGAAGAGGCTTCCTGCCCGAACCTGGGCGAGTGTTTCTCCGGCGGCACCGCGACCTTCATGATCATGGGCGACATCTGCACCCGTCGTTGCCCGTTCTGCGACGTCGGCCACGGCCGTCCGAAGCCACTGGACGTCAACGAACCGGAAAGCCTGGCCATCGCCATCGCCGACCTGAAACTCAAGTACGTGGTGATCACCTCGGTGGACCGTGATGACCTGCGTGACGGCGGTGCCCAGCACTTTGCCGACTGCATCCGCGAAATCCGCAAGCTGTCGCCGAACGTCCAGCTCGAGACCCTGGTCCCGGACTACCGTGGCCGCATGGACATCGCCCTGGAAATCACCGCTGCCGAGCCACCGGATGTGTTCAACCACAACCTGGAAACCGTGCCGCGCCTGTACAAGGCTGCGCGTCCGGGCTCGGACTACCAGTGGTCGCTGACCCTGCTGCAACGTTTCAAGCAGATGATGCCGCACATTCCGACCAAATCCGGTTTGATGCTGGGCCTGGGCGAGACCGACGAAGAAGTCATCGAAGTCATGAAGCGCATGCGCGAACACGACATCGACATGCTGACCCTCGGCCAGTACCTGCAACCGTCCCGCAGCCACTTGCCGGTGCAGCGTTTCGTGCACCCGGACACCTTCGCCTGGTTCGCCGAGGAAGGCTACAAGATGGGCTTCAAGAACGTGGCGTCCGGTCCGTTGGTACGTTCTTCGTATCACGCTGACGAGCAGGCCAAGCTGGTCAAGGCCGAGCTGATGTCGTCCTGATTCAGCGCTGTGAAAAGTGCCCGCAAGGTTTAATCGGCCTTGCGGGCTTTTTTTGCCCGTCTGACAGTGATTTCGGCCCTTTCCTGCGAACGACGGGACGATTGATCCCCTTCTGTTTGTCGCCGTTCCTGACTAATGTGTGCTTGACGCTTCTACGCTGGGAGATCCATGGATGACCGCAAGACCTGACCCCACGCTCATGCCTCACACGCCTGTACCGGCGTTGCCGATGCAAGGGTTGATCGCCGTGATCGCGCCTGCCGGCCCCGCAGCGCTGGACACCGACAAGGCCATCGCCTGGATGCGCGCACGTGGTTACTCGCTACGGATATTTCCGGGGGTGTTCGAGAAGGATGGCTACCTCGCCGGCAGCGACGATATACGACTCAATGACCTGCACGCCGCGTTCACCGACCCGGAGGTCGATGCCATCATTTGCCTGCGTGGCGGTTACGGCACGCCTCGGTTGCTTGATCGCGTCGATTTCCAGTTGCTGCGCCACCACGCCAAGCCATTCATCGGCTACAGCGACATCACCGCGCTGCATTTGGCGATCAGCCGTTATGCGGGTTTTGTGACCTTCCATGGCCCGCTGCTCAACGCCGATTTGCTGGGTGAGCGGCTGCCACCTACCGAATCCTCGTTTTTTAATATGCTCAGTGGGCAATGCAGGGCCGGTAGCGTGCTCACGCATCCGATTGGCCGCCCGTTGACGACGATCGTACCGGGTGTCGCTCATGGGCGCCTGCTCGGTGGCAACCTGTCGATGATTGCCGCGACGATGGGTACGCCCTACCAGATCGATGCCGAGGGCGTCATTCTGTTCATCGAAGATATCAACGAGCCGCTGTATCGCATCGACCGGTTGCTGACCCATCTGCGTCTTGCGGGGACCCTGCACAAGCTGCGTGGGGTGCTGGTGGGGGACATCGCGGGAGTTGAGGTGGTCGCGCTGGAGCGCTTGCTCAAGCAGATGTTCGAGCCATTGCTGATTCCGGTGCTGTCCGGCTGGCGCAGTGGGCATTGCAACCCGAACCTGACGTTGCCGATGGGTGCCTTGGTGCGGCTGGATGCCGGGAGCAAGGAGTTGGTGTTGGAGCAGGATGTGGTGTTCAGGCGCTAGATCTTGGGTGTTTGATACTCCGACTTCGTCGGATCGCCGCCCGGAGCAGGCTCGCTCCCACATTGATTTTGTGTCGATCACAGATCAAATGTTGGGAGCGAGCCTGCTCGCGATGTTTTTAGCGGTTACGCAAGCCTTCCAGCAATTTGTGCGTCGGATACCCATCCGCCGGCCAGCCAAACGACTGTTGGGCGCTGCGGATCGCCTTGCGCGTGTTGGCGCCAATGATCCCGTCGGCGGTGCCGGCATCGTAGTTTTGTGTGCTCAGCAAGTTTTGCAGCTCGATCCGCTCGGTACGGCTCAGTGGCAGGTCATCCTTTGGCCATGTGCCGCTGATCAGTCCCGTGCCATTGAAGCGTTCGGACAACAGGCTCACACCCAGGGCGTAGGACGACGAGTTGTTGTACTTGAGAATCGCACGGAAGTTGTCGAGTACCAGGAACGCCGGGCCACGGTAACCGGCCGGCAGCAACAGGGCGGCGGACAGTTGCTCGGAGCCGGCCGGGACCTGGCCACCATTGTGCAGCGTAATCCCCAGTTGCTGCCATTCGGCGACGCTCTTGCGAGTCGTGCCGTCGGCCAGCACGTAGTTGAACCCGCCTGGCAACTGCACTTCGAAGCCCCACGGCTGGCCTTTCTGCCAGCCTGAGCTTTGCAGGTAATGCGCAGTCGAGGCCAGGGCATCGGCCGAGCTGCCCCAGATATCGCGGCGTCCGTCGCCATCGAAGTCCACGGCATGGGTGTTGTAGGTGGTCGGGATGAACTGGGTCTGGCCCATGGCGCCGGCCCAGGATCCGAGCATCTTCTCGGGTTCGATATCGCCTTGTTGCAGGATCTGCAGGGCGGCAATCAATTGTGCGTGGGCGAAACCGGGGCGACGGCCTTCGTAGGCCAGGGTCGCCAGCGAGTTGATCACCGACTTGCTGCCCTGGAACTGGCCAAAGTTGCTTTCCATGCCCCACACGGCCACCAGCGCCTGACGATCAACGCCGTAACGCTGCTCGATGTTTTGCAGGATGTCGGCGTACTGGTTGACCAGCGACTGGCCTTTGCGTACCCGCAGCGGCGACAAGGCGCCGTCGAGGTATTCCCACACCGGTTTTGCGAATTCCGGTTGGCTGCGATCGGCACTAATCACACTCGGGTCAAAGCTGACATCGGCGAAAGCGCGATCAAACAGATCGGCGCGGATACCGGCGGCCAAGGCATCCTTGCGGAAACCCGCCTGCCATTCGGCGAAGGTCTGGGTGGGTTGGATGTCGAGGTTTTCACCGTTCGCAACCACAGGCGGAACAATCGCCGGGGCGGTGGCGACAGGGAGGGTCTGAAGCGGCTGGGCGTCGGCGGCGGTAGGTTTTTCCGCGCAGGCGACTAGCAAAACGAGGCTGGAGGCAGCAATCAATTGGCGCAAGTGCCAACGACGGGAAAGACAAAAGGGCATGCACGGGTCCAGGGAATACGGATCAGGTGCAGACCTTAACATGTTGAGCGGATGCTTGCCTTTCAGGCCGCCAGAAAGTAAGAAGCCTCCCAGCTGTCAGACTGGAAGGCTTCGCGGCGGTAACTGCCTTTGCCCTTGGCGGGGCGTTCCTGGCGGCTGCGGAACAATGGCTGGGCGATGATGGATTTGGCTTTGTTGGGGCCATGCGTCGATGGCTTTTTGCTCATGATGATTTCTCGCAAGTGAGTTGTTTTTGCGGGGCAAATCATCGGCCGAAGTTGGGAGACTGTCTAGGTCCTGTATTGCGTAGGATCTTTCTGAACGGGTTGTGAGGCTGGCTGTTTGTGGCGAGGGAGCTTGCTCCCGTTCGGCTGCAAAGCAGTCGTCAAATCTGAAAGTGCATTGCTGCCGAGATCGAATAGGGCCGCTTCGCGTCCCAGCGGGAGCAAGCTCCCTCGCCACAGGTAAGTGGATTACTCCGCGGGCAGCGTCAGGCGCTGCCCGGCCATCAACAACGTCAACCGGCTCAAACTCATCCACGGCGAACCGGCCGCCTGGCCCTTGATCTGTGCGTCGATACGCTGTGCTTCGAGCAAAAGTTGCGCCCAGCGTTGGGCCGAGTAGCGTTGCAGGGCTTTACTCATCAACGGTTTGCGCTTGTCCCAGACCGGAGGTTTGGCCTGGCTGAAGGCCTTGTCCAGCGGCGTACCCTGGCTGTATTGCAGCGAAATGTTGGCCAGCAGGCGCAACTCCCGGGCCAGGGCCCAGAGAATCACCGGCGGCTCGACGCCTTCACCGCGCAAGCCTTCGAGCATGCGCAACGCATGGGCCGCTTCACCATTGAGCACCGCATCGGTCAGGCCAAAGACGTCGAAGCGCGCACTGTCGGCCACCGCTGCCTGTACGGTTTCAACAGTGATCTGACCCCCTTCGGCCATCAGTTTGAGCTTTTCGATTTCCTGGGCAGCGGCCAGCAAATTGCCCTCGACCCGCGCCGCGATCAGCTCAACGGCGTCCTGGCTGGCGGAAAGCCCGGCCTGGGACAAACGTTGGCGGATCCAGCTTGGCAACTGGGCGACATCGACTGGCCAGATCTGCACGAACTGGGTTTGCTGCCCTTCGACCAGCGCTTTGCCCCACTTGGTTTTCTGCGCACTGCCATCGAGTTTCGGCAGGCTGATCAGCAGTACGGTGTCATCGGCCGGGCGCGAACAGTACTCGATAAGAGCGGCGGCACCTTTGTCGCCGGGTTTGCCGGAAGGCAGGCGCAGTTCCAGCAGGCGCTTTTCGGCGAACAACGACATGCTGGCACCGGCTTGCAGCAACGTCCCCCAGTCGAAACTGGCGTCGGCGGCAAACACCTGGCGTTCATCGAATCCCTGCTGACGGGCGGCAGTGCGAACAGCGTCGGCCGCCTCCTGGCACAACAACGGGTCATCGCCGCTGATGATGTAGACCGGCGCAAGGGCGCCTTGCAGGTGTTTGGCGAGTTGGGCGGGGGCGAGTTTCATAAGAGAGGGCGAACGGGGCGCTTGAGCACCCCGTAAGTCTTACTGCTGCGGCAGTTCGACAGGCGACTGACGCGGGGTATCCGCTTCAGCCTTCTTTGCCGCTTCCAGTGCTGCGGCATCAGCCTTGGCCTTGGCTTCGGCAGTCTGCTGCAACTGATCCAGTTGGCCAGGGCTCAGTTGTTGCAGGCGCAGCATCATGCGCTGAACCAGCTCACGGCGGGCTTCTGTCCGGGCCGTTGCGGCTTCCTGGTCGGAACCCACCAGGTTGTTGCCGTCGTGCATGTAGATTTTCTGCACTTCAAGCTTGTCGCTCATCAGTGGCAGGTCGCCGCGACCAAGGATGTCGTAGTTCAATACGGTGGTCACCTGGTACTCGCCAGCACGACCGGCACCTGCGTAGCTGAGGATGCGTTGGCTTTCCTGCTCATTGGTCAGCACCAGTTTGTAAGGTGCGCCGTTGTAGACCTTGACGCCGCTGCCTTCCAGTACCTGACGCAATTGGGTCACGGTTGGGCCGTAGGCGTTACGGGCGCTCAGGTCGAGCTCCTTGATCGCCAGTTCGTCGGTGCCGGTGCCGCGCAGCTGGAAACCGCAGGCGCTCAACAGAACCGCGAGGCCCATCACCAGCAGATTGCGTTTGATCATCTTGTTGCTCCCCTTGAAACCATGTGGGCCGATCAAGCGGCCCGAAAGGTTTTACTCGGCGCCAGGCTCACCTGGCGCCTGATCCAATTAGCTGGCGACGATATTGACCAGTTTCCCGGGCACTACGATCACTTTACGGATGGTCAGGCCGTCGACGAAGCGCAGGACGTTCTCGTTGGCGCGGGCGGCTGCTTCGACTTCTTCGCGGCTGGCGCTGGCGGGCATTTCGATCTGGCCACGCAGCTTGCCGTTGACCTGGATGACAAGCGTCAGGTTGTCCTGCACCAGTGCGCTGTCGTCCTGCACCGGCCAACCGGCGTCGATCACAGGATCAGCGTGACCCAGTTGATTCCACAGTTCGTGGCTGATATGCGGCGTGATCGGAGCCAGCAGCAGAGTCACGGTTTCCAGACCTTCGTGAATCAGTGCGCGATCCTGCTCGGTGCCTTGCGCGGCTTTTTCCAGCACGTTCATCAGCGTCATCACCTGGGCGATGGCGGTGTTGAATTTGTGGCTCTGGCCGACGTCCTGGCTGGCCTGCTTGATGGCCAGGTGGATCGAGCGACGAACGGCTTTCTGCTCGTCATTCAGGCTGGCGACGTCCAGTTTGCCCGGCAGGCCCTGGGTGACGTGGGCTTGAGCCAGACGCCAGACACGCTTGAGGAAACGGTGCGAACCTTCCACGCCGGAGTCAGACCATTCCGCGCTCATGTCAGGCGGCGAGGCGAACATCATGAACAGGCGGCAAGTGTCTGCACCGAACTGGTCGATCATCGACTGTGGGTCGACACCGTTGTTCTTCGACTTGGCCATCTTCTCGGTGCCGCCGATTTCCACCGGCAAGCCGTCAGCTTTCAACTTGGCGCTGATAACCTTGGCCTTGCTGTCACGCTCAAGCTCGACGTCCGCCGGGTTGAACCAGGTGTAAGCGCCATTGGCTTCGCGACGATAGTAAGTCTCGGCGATCACCATGCCCTGGGTCAGCAGGTTCTTGAACGGCTCGTTGGAGCTCACCAGGCCTTCGTCACGCATCAATTTGTGGAAGAAGCGCGCGTAGAGCAGGTGCAGGATCGCGTGTTCGATACCGCCGATGTACTGATCCACCGGCAGCCAGTGGTCGGCTGCGGATTTTTCCACGAGGCCGCCTTCAAAGTGCGGCGAGGCGTAGCGGGCGTAGTACCACGACGACTCGACGAAGGTGTCCATGGTGTCGGTTTCACGCTTGGCAGGCTGGCCACATTTAGGGCAGCTGCACTCGTAGAACTCAGGCATGCGCGCCAGTGGCGAGCCGGCGCCGTCCGGCACCACGTCTTCCGGCAGTACGACCGGCAATTGATCTTCCGGTACCGGCACATCACCGCAGGTGTTGCAGTGGATGATCGGGATCGGGCAGCCCCAGTAGCGCTGACGGCTGATGCCCCAGTCGCGCAGGCGGAACTGGGTGCGCGAGGCGCCCAGTTCTTTCTTGATCAGCGCGACTTCGATGGCGTCGAAGGCACCCGCGAAGTCGAGGCCGTCGAACTCGCCGGAATTGATCAGCGTGCCGTACTCGCCGTAGGCGTCTTGCCATGGCTGCGGGTTGCTATCGCCGGAACTGGTGCGCACGACCGATTTAACCGGCAGGTTGTACTTGTGGGCGAACTCGAAATCGCGCTCGTCGTGGGCCGGAACCGCCATCACAGCGCCATCACCGTAGTGCATCAGCACATAGTTGGCGACCCATACCGACAGTTTTTCGCCGGTCAGCGGGTGCTCGACGAACAGGCCGGTCGGCAGGCCTTTTTTCTCCTGGGTGGCGACGTCGGCTTCAGCCACGCTGCCGCCCTTGCATTCAGCGATGAACGCTTGCAGCTCAGGATTGTTCTGTGCAGCGAGGGTGGCCAAGTGGTGTTCGGCGGCCACGGCGACGTAGGTCGCTCCCATGAGAGTGTCCGGACGGGTGGTGAAGACTTTCAGCACGCCCGCTTCGCCGATGGAATCGACGTTGTACGGGAACTGCACTTCCATGCCGCGGGATTTGCCGATCCAGTTGCGCTGCATGGTCTTGACCTGTTCAGGCCAGCCCGGCAGGTCGTCGAGGCTCTCCAGCAGCTCATCCGCGTAGGCGGTGATCTTGAAGTAGTACATCGGGATTTCGCGCTTTTCGATCAGCGCGCCGGAACGCCAGCCGCGACCGTCGATCACTTGCTCGTTGGCCAGGACGGTCTGGTCGATCGGGTCCCAGTTCACGGTGCCGCTTTTTTTGTAAATCACACCTTTTTCGAACAGGCGGGTGAACAGCCATTGTTCCCAGCGGTAGTAATCCGGCTTGCAGGTGGTCACTTCGCGCGACCAGTCCACCGCCAGGCCCAGGCTGCGCAGCTGGGTCTTCATGTAGGCGATGTTTTCGTAGGTCCACTTGGCGGGCGCTACGTTGTTCTTCATCGCGGCGTTTTCCGCCGGCATGCCGAAGGCGTCCCAACCCATGGGTTGCAGAACATTCTTGCCTTGCATGCGCTGGTAGCGGGAGATCACGTCGCCGATGGTGTAGTTGCGCACGTGCCCCATGTGTAGCTTGCCGCTGGGGTAAGGGAACATCGACAGGCAGTAGTAAGTCTCCTTGCCTGGCTGTTCACTGACTTCAAAGGACTTTTGCTCGTCCCAGAACGACTGGGCGGCGGCTTCGATTTCACGGGGCTGATATTGTTCGTGCATGGCTACTTTTGAACTGAATAGGGGTGGCCTAATCCTCTTCAATGCAACGCTGGACGGTGAACACGCCACATTGGCGTTTTCGAGGCCCAGCCGAGCTGGAAGTGGAGTTACAGGAAGCGCCGTAGCATACATGACCGCGCTCTACCGAGGGAAACCCTGATTGCTGCCGCACGTCCAGCAAAAACCGCTGCGAGGGCCGTTGGTCGCGGCGTTCAGCCGGTTTGTTCATGGAAGCTAAGCTCTAACTGGGGAGTAGGTCTTATCTTCCAATGAGGTGAGGGATGGTTGAGTCTCAGCAAAAAGCTACAAAACCGGAGCTGTACGAGAGGCTAATCGATCGTTTGGCCTTGGCCCTGGATGCGGCAAGAACCGCTGGCCGGTTGCGCGACGAACACCCTCTGGAACTGGAACTGCGTGGTCTGAGCCCCGCAGAGTTTGCACTGGTCAAGGCGTATCTGGATCGCAGTGAGCGTGAGACACACGGATGCTTGTCAGAGGCGGTAAAGCAACTCGACGTACCACGTTCGGCCAAGATTATCTGGCTCAAGGACAAGGTTCCCGGCAGAGACGCGGTAAAGGTCCGGTCTTTCCAGTTCAAATAGGGCACAGAGCCTTGCTCCATGCATTTTTGAAATATAGTCCTTGCGTAATGATTGTCGCATTGCTCCAACCCACTTAGGCTTCGGGCATCTCCGGGAGATGCTCAATGCCTTTTCGTTATTTCGTAAAACAACTTCTTTTGCCACCCGGCATTCTATTGCTGCTGCTTTTGCTTGCCTGGTGGTTGCGCCGATCCAGGCCAAGGCTTGCCGGTGCGTGCTTTGCGCTGGGCCTGGGGGGCTTCTGGCTGATGAGCCTGCCGGTGGTGGTGCAGTGGGGTGCCGGCCTGCTCGAGCGGGAGCCACCGCTGGCCCGCGATGAATGGGCAGTCCTGGGGCAACGCGCGGATGCGATCGTGATCCTCGGCTCGGGGCGCGAACGCGGTGACGTGGCCTGGGGCGCCGACCAGCCCACGGGTGTCGGCCTGGAGCGCCAGCGCTTTGCCGCGCGGCTGGCCAAGGCTTCCGGCTTGCCGGTACTGACCAGCGGCGGCTTGCATTACGGCACGCCACCCAGCGAGGCGCAGATGATGGCTGACTCCTTGCGCGACGATTTTGGCGTGAACGTGCGTTGGCAGGAAGGGCGCAGCCGCACGACCTGGGAAAATGCGCAGTTCAGCGCCGAAGTGCTGCTGCCACAGGGCGTCAAGCGTGTGGTGCTCGTGACTCATGCCGGGCATATGCCACGAGCGGTCTGGAGTTTCCGCAAGGCCGGGTTTGAGGTGGTGCCGGCGCCGGTAGGGTTTCTGGGCGGCGACAACGCGCGGCCACTGGGTGGCTGGATGCCGGAGTTCAAGGCGATCTGGCAGAACGGGCAATTGATGAACGAGGCGGTGGGGCAGATCGGTTATTCGCTGTTTTACCGGTAAAGATCAAAAGATCGCAGCCTGCGGCAGCTCCTACAGTTGGAATGCAATCCCCTGTAGGAGCTGCCGCAGGCTGCGATCTTTTCTAGACGGTCCTGGCCATCCGGCTCGCAATCAGCGCCCAACCGAACAACAGCACGCAGACAATGAGCAATGGCCACGAACGCCATTCCAGGTATGGCGTGAGATTGTGCATCGGCACCACTTCGCCATACAGGATGCCGCGTTCGAACTGCGGGATCTGATCGGTAATCTGACCGAACGGGTTGATCAGGCCGGATACGCCGTTGTTGGTGGCGCGGATCATCCAGCGGCCGGCCTCCAGTGCACGCATCTGCGCCATCTGCAGGTGTTGCAGGGGGCCGATGGAGGTGCCGAACCAGGTGTCGTTACTGATAGTCAGCAGCAGGTCGCTGCGGGCGGCAAGGCTGGCAGCGAACTCCGGATAAACCACTTCATAGCAGATGAACGGCGCGATCTGATAACCCTTGGCTTGCAGCAGCGGCTGGTCGGCCGGGCCGCGAGCGAAGTCCGACATTGGCAGGTCGAAGAATGCGATCAACCCGCGCAGCATCTCCTGCAAGGGGACATATTCACCAAACGGCACCAGTTTTTGCTTCAGGTAAGTGCCGTCGCCTTCACCGGTAACGGTGATGCCATTGAAGAAACGCTTCTCGTGGCGTACTTCCATGCGCACCGGGACACCGGTAATGAACGCCGATTTACGTTCGGCCGCGAAACTGCCCATCATGTTCAGGTAGCCCTCGGCGGACTCCTTGAGCACCGGAATCGCTGTTTCCGGCCAAATGAGAAGGTCGGCTCGCCTGGAGCTGAAACTCATGTCGCGGTACAACGCCAGTTGCGCGTTGAGCTGCGCCGGGTCCCACTTCATGCTTTGTTCGACGTTGCCCTGAATGGCGGCGACGCTCAGTGGCGGCCCCGACGGGCTGGTCCAGGCATGATGTTTGAGGGCCATACCGACCAGCCATGGGCCGACCAGCAGCAATAAACCGGCAGCGATGAAGCCTTTACGCCCCGTGCGAACCAGGCGCAAGCCGTTGTAGATCAGCGCAGCTGTCAGGGCCAGGGTAAAGGAAATCAGCCACATCCCGCCGATGGGAGCAAGCCCGGCCAGCGGGCCATCGAGCTGGCTGTAACCGGAATACAGCCACGGGAAACCTGTCAGGAACCAACCACGGAAAGCTTCCTGGCCAACCCACAGCGCAGCGAAGGCCAGCGCGTCGGCCAGCGGTGCCTCATTGCGACGCAGCCAGCGCGCCCAAATCCAGGCGGGCAGGGCAAAGAACCAGGCAATCGCCGCGGTGAAGATCAGCATCAGGAAGCCGGCCAGCAGCATCGACGCGCCGCCGAAGTGGTGAATGCTGTAGTAGATCCAGCTGGTGCCGGCACCGAACAGGCCGAAACCGAAACACCAGCCGCGACCCAGCGCCTGGCGTGGGCTCAGTTCGCGCAAGCCGGCATAGAACAGGCCGACGGCGAGCAGTGCCAGTGGCCAGATATCGAACGGCGCCAGGGCCAGGGTGGTGATTGCACCGGCCGCCACGGCCAGCAGGTTACCGGGCCAGCCGGGGCGGGTTGTCCAGCGCATTTCAATCCTTAGCGAGCAATGGGCGTCAGGCGAAGCAAGTGAATCCGACGGCTGTCGGCGTTCAGGATGCGGAAGCGGTACGGGCCGATTTCGGTGATTTCGTTACGTTTTGGCAAATGCCCGAACGCGCTCATTACCAGGCCGCCAACGGTGTCGAATTCATCGTCGGAGAACTCGCTGTCGAAAAAGTCGTTGAAGTTCTCGATCGGTGTCAGGGCCTTGATCAGGAAATCACCGCTGGGCAGCGGCTTGATGTAGCTGTCTTCTTCGACATCGTGTTCGTCTTCGATGTCGCCGACGATTTGCTCCAGCACGTCTTCGATGGTCACCAGACCGGCCACGCCGCCGTACTCGTCGATGACGATGGCCATGTGATTGTGGTTGGCGCGAAATTCGCGCAGCAGCACGTTAAGGCGCTTGGATTCCGGCACAAAGGTGGCCGGGCGCAGCAGGTCCTTGATGTTGAAATTGTCGCCGTTCTCCTTGAGGATCAACGGTAACAAGTCCTTGGCCAGCAACACGCCCATCACGTCATCATGGCTTTCGCCGATCACCGGGTAGCGGGAGTGGGCCGAGTCGACCACGGCTGGCAGGAATTCGCGGGGTGTCTGGGTCGCCTTGATGCTGACCATTTGCGAGCGCGGGACCATGATGTCCCGAACCTGCAAGTCAGCCACCTGGATGGCGCCTTCGACGATGGCCAGCGCTTCGCTGTCCAGCAGTTTGTTCTGGTGTGCATCGCGCAGCAGCTCCAGCAGCTCCTGGCGGTTTTTCGGCTCGTGGGCAAAAGCCTGGGTGAGCTTACCCAGCCATGACTTCTGCCCGTTGCTCGATCGATCTTCGCTCATAGCGATTACTCTGAATCCTTTGTCGTTTTGGTAGGGGATAAATCGGTTTCGTCGTCCGCGTACGGATCGGGAAAGCCCAGTTCTGCAAGCAACGTTCGTTCCAGTGCTTCCATCTCTTCGGCTTCGTCGTCATCAATATGGTCGTAACCGAGCAGATGCAAGCAGCCGTGAATCACCAGGTGTGCCCAATGGGCCTTGAGTTCCTTGCCTTGCTCGGCGGCTTCACGCTCGACCACGGCCACGCAGATCACCAGATCGCCCAGCAGCGGGATGTCGAGGAACTCATCCGGCACATCGGCCGGGAATGACAAGACGTTAGTTGCGTAATCCTTTTGCCGCCAGGTGTGGTTCAGCTCGCGGCCTTCGGCTTCGTCGACCAGGCGAATGGTCATCTCCGAGTCGGCGGTGCGCTGGCGCAAAGCCAGTTCGCACCACTGGCGGAATTCGGCTTCGCTGGGGGCGGGGGCTTGGGTGGCGATTTGCAGGTCAAGCTCAAGCATCGCGGCGGCTATCCTTGGCGGCTGCATCATCGGCCGCTTTAGTTTCGAAGCGCTCGTAGGCTTCGACAATCCGTTGCACCAGTGGATGACGCACGACGTCCTTGGGCTGGAAATGGGTGAAGCTGATTCCCGGCACTTCCTTGAGCACTTCGATCACATGGTGCAGGCCGGATTTGGTGCCGCGTGGCAGGTCGACCTGGGTGATGTCCCCGGTGATGACGGCCGTGGAGCCGAAGCCGATCCGGGTCAGGAACATCTTCATCTGCTCGACCGTGGTGTTCTGGCTTTCGTCGAGAATGATGAAGCTGTTGTTCAACGTACGGCCGCGCATGTAGGCCAGCGGCGCGACTTCGATCACCTGGCGTTCGATCAGCTTGGCGACGTATTCGAAGCCGAGCATTTCGTAGAGCGCGTCGTAGAGCGGGCGCAGGTACGGGTCGATTTTCTGTGCGAGGTCGCCGGGCAGGAAGCCGAGTTTTTCACCCGCTTCGACCGCCGGACGCACCAGCAGGATGCGGCGGATCTGCTCGCGCTCCAGTGCATCGACCGCGCAAGCCACGGCCAGATAGGTCTTGCCGGTACCGGCCGGACCGATGCCGAAGTTGATGTCGTTACCGAGGATTTCCTTCACGTAGCGCACCTGATTCAAGCCGCGGGGGCGAATCATGCCTTTCTTGGTGCGCAGGGCCACGGACGGTTCGGCGGGGGCGTGGTTGTCCAGCTGTTCGACGGCCGATTCCTGCAGGAACAGGTGAACCATGTCCGGCGACAGCTCGGTACCCTTGGTTTCCCGGTACAGGCGGCGCAGGAGGTTTTCCGCGGAGGTGGTGTGTTTGGGTTCGCCGATCAGCTCGAACTGGTTTCCGCGATTGCGGATCTCGATGGTCAGGCGCTGTTCGATCAAGCGCAGGTGCTCGTCGAATTGCCCGCACAGATTGGCGAAGCGACGAGCTTCAAAAGGCTCGAGGATGAAACGATGTGGTTCTATGGGTGCGTTCAAGGTCGTATTTAGCCGCCCTGGGGCAATTGGGATGAAATCAAGGATAACGCCAGTGGGCTGGGTGCGAAAGCTCTTAAATCAGGCCGCCTGATTCCTGCCTCTGGCGCGGACTCTGTAGGAGCGAGCTTGCTCGCGAAGGGCTTGAATGCCCCTCGTTCATTCAGGATGCACGCGTCATCGTTGACGACCATCGCGAGCAGGCTCGCTCCTACACCAGCGAACCCCGCAGCGAATGCGGCTGCGCGGCATCGATGTGCACGTCCGCGAACTGGCCGATCAGGGTCGGATTGTCGCAGCGGAAGTTGACGATACGGTTATTCTCGGTGCGGCCTTGCAGCTCGCCCGGGTCTTTTTTCGAGTAATCGGTTACCAGGATCCGCTGGATCGAACCGACCATTTGTCGGCTGATCTCGAAGCCTTGCTGGTTCAAGCGATGTTGCAGGGCATTCAGGCGCTCTTTTTTCAGCTCTTCCGGGGTGTCGTCTGCCAGGTCGGCAGCGGGGGTGCCCGGGCGCTGGCTGTAAATGAACGAGTAGGAAAAGTCGAAGCCGACGTCGGCAATCAGCTTCATGGTTTGCTCGAAGTCTTTCTCGGTCTCGCCCGGGAAGCCGACGATGAAGTCCGAACTGATGCAGATCCCTGGCACGGCGGCGCGCAACTTGCGCAGTTTGGATTTGTATTCCAGCGCGGTGTGGTTGCGCTTCATCGCGGCGAGGATGCGGTCCGAGCCCGACTGCACCGGCAAGTGCAGGTGCTTGACCAGTTCCGGCACGTCGGCGTGGGCCTGGATCAGGCTGTCGGAGAACTCCAGCGGATGCGACGTGGTGTAACGGATGCGGTCGATGCCGTCGACCGCTGCGACCACGCGAATCAGTTCGGCCAGATCCGCCAGGCGTCCGTCACGGGTGAGGCCACGATAGCCGTTGACGTTCTGCCCCAGCAACGTCACTTCGCGCACGCCGTTTTCGGCCAGGTGAATGATCTCGGCAAGCACGTCGTCAAACGGCCGGCTGACTTCTTCACCGCGGGTGTAGGGCACCACGCAGAACGTGCAGTATTTGCTGCAACCCTCCATCACCGAAACGTAAGCGCTCGGGCCGTCGATGCGCGGTTCGGGCAGATGGTCGAATTTTTCGATTTCCGGGAACGAGACGTCGACTTGCGGCAGCTTGCTGATGCGCGCGGCGTCGATCATTTCCGGCAGACGGTGCAGGGTCTGCGGGCCGAAGACCACGTCGACGTACGGCGCGCGATCGCGGATGGCCGCGCCTTCCTGGCTGGCCACGCAACCGCCGACGGCGATCACCATGTCCGGGTTGGCCAGCTTCAGTTCGCGCCAGCGGCCGAGCTGGGAGTAGACGCGATCCTGGGCACGTTCGCGGATCGAACAAGTGTTGAGCAGGATCACGTCGGCGTCTTCAGCGCGGGCAGTGACTTCCAGGGCCTGATGTTCGCCCAGCAGATCGACCATGCGCGAGCTGTCGTACTCGTTCATCTGGCAACCGTGGGTTTCGATGTAAAGCTTCTTGGCCATGGAATAGAGTCATCACCTGATTCAAAGAACCGCGCATTATAGGGAACATGTACCCAGGTTCCTACCGCTGCGCGTCCGATGGCTATGCTATAGTTCGCGCCCTCATTTTTATCCCCCGATGTGTTGCTCGCCCGCCATGACCAAACGTGAAGCTCCAATCTACAAGGTGATTTTCCTCAACCAGGGCCAGGTGTTCGAAATGTACGCCAAGCAGATCTATCAAAGTGATCTGTGGGGCTTTCTGGAAGTGGAAGAGTTCGTCTTTGGCGAGCGCACGCAAGTGGTCGTCGATCCGAGCGAAGAAAAGCTCAAGGCTCAGTTCGAAGGCGTGGTGCGCAGCTTTGTGCCAATGCATTCGATCGTGCGTATCGACGAAGTCGAGCGTATGGGAACACCGAAAATCAGCGAAGCCCGTGGCGCGGTCGGCAATGTAATGCCGTTTCCGATGCCAATGCCTGAGAAGTAAGTAGCAGCGGCTAGATAGGCTTGTTGTGGCGAGGGTGCTTGCTCCCGCTCGGCTGCGAAGCAGTCGCAAGACCGAAACGCGCGGTGTGTCAGGCAGAGTGCGATTGCAGGGTTTAGGGCCGCTTCGCGCCCCAGCGGGACGGTGCGGCGGTCCGACAAGCTCCCTCGCCACAACAAGCCACCTCGCAGTCAGCAGTGCTCAGGGAAGAGGTGCGAAAGGCGTACGCCCGTCAGCGCTCTGCAATTCCATCAGGTATTTACGGAAAATTTGCCCGAGCACCTGGGTGGCGACTTCGAGTTCTTCGCGGGGCATCTTTTCGGTGACTTCGTCGGCGGTATCCAGGGCATCTTCGGCGCCGTTGACCGCCGCCATCTTCAGCAGGATGTACGCCTGAACGTTATTGGCCGGCACGCCTTCGCCGTGGAAGAACATGGTGCCGAGCTTGAGTTGTGCCTGGGCGTGGCCTTGCAGCGAGGCTTTTTCGAAATAGCTCAGGGCTTGATTGAGGTCGCGCGGCGTGTTTTTGCCTTCGTAGTAGAACTCACCCAACTCGTATTGCGCTTGTGCATCCCCTTCATCCGACGCTTTCTGGCAGGCGGCGAGCGCCTGTTCCAGGTCTTGCGGCTGGGTATTGAGGGTGCAGCGACCCATCGCTGGGATTAACAACGAGTTGCCGCCTGCTTGTGCGTGCGCGAGCAGGGGCTGAAGAAGCAACAGGCAGCCCAGTGCAAGGGTGCGGCCGGTGCGGTTCATGGGAATCGACTTACCTCTGAAGGGCGCGCGGACCCATCGAGGGATCCAATAAGCGCGCATTATGAAATAAGCAGGGGCAACCTTACAAAGTCTTTACTCGTTTTTCTGCTGCGCGGGAAATATATCACCCGTTTTGCGAGGGATTTTTGCTGAAACTGTAGGAATACAGGCGGGCGTGTAGGTGAAAGCTGACGCCGGCAATGGCCAACGTCAGCGCCACAGCGTTATTTCAAGGCGGCGAAGGCGCGCTCGGCGGCGTCCAGGGTCAGTTTCAGCTCGGCTTCGCCATGAGCGATCGAAGTGAAACCGGCTTCGAAGGCGCTCGGTGCCAGGTACACGCCCCCTTCCAGCATCAGATGGAAGAAGCGACCGAACAGGGCAGCGTCGCTGGCCATGACGTCATCGAAGGTGACGATGTCGTCGGCGCCGCTGAAGTACAGGCCGAACATGCCGCCGGCCTGGGTGGTCACGAACGGAATACCGGCCGCATCGGCGCGCTGTTGCAGGCCGTCGAGCAGGCGAGTGGTGTAGTCGGTCAGCTCGGCGTGGAAGCCCGGGCGGCTGATCAGGCGCAGGGTGGTCAGCCCGGCGGCCATCGCCAACGGGTTACCGGACAGCGTGCCGGCCTGGTAGACCGGGCCCAGCGGAGCGATGCGCTGCATGATTTCGCGCTTGCCGCCGAAGCAACCGACCGGCATGCCGCCACCGATGATCTTGCCGAACGTGGTCAGGTCCGGTGTCACGCCGTAGTACGCCTGGGCACCGCCGAGGGCAACACGGAAACCGGTCATCACTTCGTCGAAAATCAGCACCACGCCGTGCTTGTCGCACAGGGTCCGCAGGCCTTCGAGGAAACCCGGTGCCGGCGGCACGCAGTTCATGTTGCCGGCCACTGGCTCGACGATGATGCAGGCCACGTCCTGACCGACTTCGGCGAGCATGGTTGCTACCGCGTCGATGTCGTTGAACGGCAGGGTCAGGGTGTGTTTGGCGAATGCCGCCGGTACACCGGCCGAACTCGGTACGCCCTGGGTCAGTGCGCCGGAGCCGGCCTTGACCAGCAGGCTGTCGGAGTGACCGTGGTAGCAGCCTTCGAATTTGATGATGCTGTCGCGGCCGGTGAAACCACGGGCCAGGCGAATGGCGCTCATGGTCGCTTCGGTGCCGGAGCTGACCATGCGCACCATTTCCATCGACGGCACAAGCGAGCAGACCAGGTCGGCCATCTGCGTTTCCATCTCGGTCGGGGCGCCGTAGGACAAGCCGTGCTCAAGCTGCTTGCGCACGGCGTCCAGCACGTCCGGGTGGCTGTGGCCAAGGATCATCGGGCCCCAGGAACCGACGTAATCCACATAGCGCTTGTCGTCTTCGTCGGTGACGTAGGCGCCTTCGGCGTGCTTGAAGAACAACGGCGTACCGCCGACGCTCTTGAACGCGCGAACCGGCGAGTTCACGCCACCGGGAATGTGTTTTTGGGCATTGGCAAACAGCGTTTCGGAACGAGACATGGTCGGGCTCTCAAATCAGATTTTAAGCGACTTAAATAGAAAACAATTCGTTGAAGGCGCGGGCACGGCGGGTCACTTCTGTCGTGTTCTCGGCGCCAAACAGGCCATGCACCACCGCCAGCAGATCGACGCCATGGGCCACCAGTGGGGCGGCGTTATCCAGGGTGATGCCGCCGATCGCGCAGATCGGCAAGTGCAACTGCTTGCGGGCCTGGTCGAGCAGGTCGAGGCTGCAGGTCGGCGCGCCAGGCTTGGTGTTCGAATTGAAGAAGCGGCCGAAGGCGACATAGCTGGCACCTTCTTTGGCAGCTTGTTCGGCCAGTTCGAGCTGCGCGTGGCAGGTTGAACCGATGATCGCCTGACGCCCGAGCAGCGCACGGGCGGGAGTCAGTGGGCCATCGGTCTGACCCAGGTGCACGCCCACGTTCAGGCGGGCCGCCAACTCGGCGTCGTCGTTGATGATCAACTGCGTCTTATAGCGTTCGCACAGCCCGCGCAAGGCTTCGGCCTCACGCAGGCGACGGGCCTCGTCGCTGCTTTTGTCGCGGTATTGCAGCAGGGTGACGCCGCCTTCAAGCGCCGCCTCCACGTACGAAAGAAATTTACCGGCCAGTAACTGACTGTCGGTAATGGCGTACAGGCCACGTAGTTTCATCGGACAAGCCTCACCGCATTACAAATAGAAGTTACGAACAGAAATCCAGTGGTAAACGGCGCGGCACAAACTGGCCTTTACCCAACTGCTCGGCATCACGCAGGGTGCGCCATGTGTAGTTAAGCGCGGTCTGCACGGCACTGGCGAGGTTTTCGCCCTGGGCCAGACGACCGGCCAGCGCACTGGCCAGGGTGCAACCGGATCCGTGATAACTGCCCGGCAAGCGCTGGCAGGTAAAGGTTTCGCGCAGGCCGTCACGGCTGTACAGGCGATTGTGGATTTCGGTTTCGTCGCCATGGCCACCGGTGATCAACAGGTGTTTGACGAACGGCAGGAGTTTTTCAGCGCACTCGTCCGCAGTGCCTTCGGGCAGTTCGGCGAGGATCCGGGCTTCGGGAAGGTTAGGGGTCGCAATGATCGACAGGGGCAGCAGGCGTTCGCGCATGGCGTAGCCGACTTCGTCCTTGCCCAGGCGTCCGCCGCCGCCGGCGCGCAGCACCGGGTCGCAGACCACCGGCAAGTGCGGGTGCGCCGAAAGCAGTTCGACCACCGTGTCGACCATTTCCAGGGAGCCGAGCATGCCCAGTTTGACCGCCGCGACTTCGGAGTCGTTGAGCACGGCATTGGCCTGGGCCAGTACCCACTCACGGTCGAGGACGCGGAAATCAGTGACATTGACAGTGTCTTGAACGGTCAGGGCGGTGACGGCCGGAGCCGCATGGCAACCCTGAGCGAGCAGGGCTTCGATATCTGCCTGCAAGCCGGCGCCACCACTTGGGTCGTGGCCGGAGAGACAGAGGACAACGGGGCGAGAGCTGTAGATATTCATGGTGCGCGAGCTTACCACCAAACATTCTTTTTCGGGGGCAGCGACTCTCCATTGTGGCGAGGGAGCTTGCTCCCGCCGGGGCGCGAAGCGGCCCCAAAAAACCTTCACGTTTATTGCGTCAACTGGTTTTACGATTGCTTCGCAGCCGGGCGGGAGCAAGCTCCCTCGCCACAGTGATTTTCCTGCCATTGATAATCGTTCATCAGTGTTGCTGAAACGCCCGTCCTAGAGCCTTTGTAGGAAAAATTTCAATGGTGTTTAATGGCTATCAACGGCTATGCTAGAGTGGATCCAAACCAATAACAGGTAATACCGGTTTTACGTCTGCTCAAAAGGAATGGGGGGCTTCCTGACAGAACCGGACAGGCCACGCTGGGGCTTCAATGCACTATTTGCTGATGTTGCTGTTGTGTTTGCCCCTCCTGGCAAACGCCGTCGAGTTCGATGAGTTCACTCAAAGCCTCCCCTTGGGCCGAACCCTGCAGGTCTACGAGGACGCAGGTGGTCAGGCGAGCATCGCGGATATCCGTGCGCAAGCGGCGGCCGGCAACTTCAAAACGCACCAAAAAGACACGCTCAACGCCGGGTACTCGCGTTCGGTATTCTGGCTGAAAATCGACCTGCATTACCGTCCGGCCAATCCGGCGGCGCAACGGACCTGGCTGCTGGAATTGGCCTATCCGCCCCTCGATCATCTCGATCTCTATTTGCCCGATGCGGCCGGCAACTATCAGTTGGTCAGGCAGACCGGCGATGCCTTGCCGTTCGCTGGCCGCGAGATTCGCCAGAACAACTATTTGTTCGACCTGACGTTCAAGCCTGGCCAGGCCGAAACCGTATTCTTGCGATTGCAAAGCGAAGGCTCGATCCAGGCACCGGTAACCTTGTGGTCGAGCACCGCCTACCTCGAAGATCAGCCTGCGCGCCTCTATGTATTGGGGCTGATCTACGGCGTGCTGCTGGGGATGCTGGTCTACAACCTGTTCATCTACCTCAGCGTGCGCGACACCAGTTACCTCTACTACATCCTCTATATCGCCTCGTTCGGCTTGTATCAGCTGTCGGTAAACGGTGCGGCTGTGCAGTATTTCTGGCCGGACAACCCTTGGTGGGCCAACGCCGCGACGCCGTTTTTCATCGGCTGTGCGGGGTTGTTCGGCAGTCAGTTCGCCCGCAGTTTCCTGCAAATGGCTAGCCACAGTCGCTGGCTCGACCGCTTGTTGCTGGCGCTGGTTGCCTTCGGTGCGTTGGTGGTCGGCCTGTCGTTGATGAGCAGTTACGCCCTGGCCCTGCGCCTGGCCACGGCACTGGCGCTGACGTTCACCGTGGTGATTTTTGCCGCCGGGATCTTTGCCTGGCTGCGGGGCCTGCGGGTGGCGCGGTATTTCATTATTGCCTGGTCGGCGTTTTTGCTCGGCGGCATCGTCAATACGCTAATGGTGCTGGGCTACCTGCCGAACGTGTTCCTGACCATGTATTCCAGCCAGATCGGCTCGGCCATCGAAGTGGCGTTGCTGTCTCTGGCACTGGCCGACCGCATCAACGACATGCGCGAGCAGCAGGCACAAACCCTGTTCGACGCCAGCCAGAAGCTTGAAGTGCTCAACCAGCAACTGGCTCGCAGCAACAAGCTCAAGGACGAGTTCCTTGCCACCCTGACCCACGAACTGCGCACGCCGATGAACGGTGTGATCGGTTCGCTGGAGCTGATGCAGACGGTCGAAATGGACCCGGAGCTCGAGCAGTATCAGCAGACGGCTGCGGGATCGGCGCGGGACATGATGCGCATGGTCAACGGCATCCTCACCCTCACCGAACTGCAGGCCGGCAAACTCAAGGCCTCGGCCGACACCTTCAGCTTGCGCGGCATGGTCGAGGCACTGCGCATGCAGTTCGAGGGCAACGCATCAGGCAAGTCGCTGGACTTCAAGGTCGATATCGCGCCAGGTGTGCCGGATCGCTTGCATGGCGACAACGTCAAGATCGCGCAGTGCCTGGAATGTCTGCTGGATAATGCCATCAAGTTCACCAGGGTCGGCGGCCTGGCCCTGCGGGTGACCGGCAAGGCCATTGAGCCCGACCGGCTGGCGTTGACCTTTGCGGTGATCGATACGGGCATTGGCTTCACTGATTTGGGGGAGGCCACGATGTATCAACGGTTCTTTCAACTCGATGGCTCGATGACCCGTGAGTACGGTGGCCTGGGTGTTGGCCTGGCGATTTGCCGACAGTTGGTCGAATTGCTGGGTGGACGCCTGACGCATCGCACCGAGCCGGGACGCGGCAGCCGGTTTCAGCTGGATGTCGAAGTCGGGTTGTCGGTGGCCGAACGTCCGGTGATGCCGTTGATGCCCCGGGATTTTCCGCGCCTGCGCTTGCCTCAGGATTGTGCCGTGCTGTTGGTGGATAACAACAGCATCAGCCAGTTGGTGATGCGCGGCATGTTGCTCAAGCTGGGGTTCCGCGTGCGTACGGCTGATAGCGCCAATGTCGCACTCGATCTCTTGCAGCGCGAAGTGTTTGACGCGGTGCTGGTCGACTGTCAGTTGCCGCTTCAGGGCGGTGAGTCGGTGTGCTGCCAGATCCGCGCGTTACCGGGTTATGCCGAGCTGCCGTTGTTCATGATCGCTCTGGGCGGCGAGCGTGAACACTGCCCGACCGGCGCGTTGATTGATCACTTGAACAAGCCGGTGAAATTCGAAGACTTGCAGGCCGCCCTCTACCGCCGTGTGCTCTGCTCGCAACAGGGCGAAAGCGCCGACAGTTAGGCGGATATGACACTTTGATCGGCCGAGGGGCGGTGCTTAACTGAAGTCCCTTGGCCGACCAAAGGAGCCCTGTCATGAACCTGCATCAGTTCGCCGAAACCCACGAAGTCACCAACCAGCCTCCGTCACTGGACGGCGCCAACCTGTACCGCATCGACTTGCCATTGCAGGAATGGTCGCGGCGCTTCGGGGCCGGTTGGGCCGAGTCGCGGATCGACGCCTACGGCGCACTGGCCGGTGGCCCGTTGATGGAAGCCGGGTTCCTGGCCAATCAGAACAAGCCGGTGTTCAACAGCCATGACCGGTATGGTAATCGTATCGATCTGGTGGAGTTTCACCCGGCCTATCACGAACTGATGCGTACGGCAGTTGAGCATGGCTTGACCTCATTGCCCTGGGCTCATCCGCAGTCCGGCGCCCACGTGGCCCGCGCTTCCATGACTTACTTGCACAGCCAGGCCGAGGCCGGCAGCGGCTGCCCGCTGACCATGACCTTCGCCAGCGTTCCGGCCATGCGTCTGCAACCGGACCTGGCTGAAAAATGGCTGCCGAAAATCCTCGCCACCGAATACGATCCGCGCAACGTCGGCATGGCCCACAAGGCCGGGGTCACCATCGGCATGGCCATGACCGAGAAGCAGGGCGGCACCGATGTGCGGGCCAATACCACCAAGGCGTATCCGGTCGGTGCCAGCGGTCCGGGCCAGGCCTATGAGCTGGTGGGTCACAAGTGGTTTTGCTCGGCGCCGATGTGCGACGCGTTCCTGACACTGGCGCAGACCGACAAGGGCCTGACCTGTTTCCTGTTGCCGCGTCACCGCCCGGACGACACACGCAATCAGTTCTACATCCAGCGCCTGAAGAACAAGCTCGGCAACTGCTCCAACGCCTCCAGTGAAGTGGAGTTCCGTGGTGCGCTGGCGTGGATGGTCGGTGAAGAGGGCCGGGGTGTTCCAACGATCATCGAAATGGTCGCCATGACCCGCTTCGATTGCATGGTCGGTTCCAGTTCACTGATGCGTCAGGCGCTGACTCAGGCCAGCCATCACTGCGCTCACCGCTCGGTTGGCGGCAAACTGCTCAGCAAACAGCCGTTGATGCAGAACGTGCTGGCGGATCTGGCGCTGGAAAGTGAAGCCGCCCTGGCCTTGAGCCTGCGCATGGGGCGGGCACTGGATCATCTGGACGATTCGCAGGAAGCCAAATTCGCCCGACTGGTGACGGCGGTGGGCAAGTACTGGATCTGCAAGCGGGCGCCGGCCATGATCAACGAAGCCGCCGAATGCATGGGCGGCGCGGGTTATGTCGAAGAGAGCATCCTGCCGCGGCTTTACCGCGAGGCACCAGTGAATTCGACGTGGGAAGGCTCCGGCAACGTGCAATGTCTCGACGTGCTGCGTGCCCTGTCGAAAGAACCGGGTGTGCTCGACGCGCTGTTCAGTGAGTTGGGCGATGGTCATGGCGACAAGCGCCTGGCTGCGCACATCCATCAATTGCAGGCGGCCTTCAAGGACACCAGCGACATCCAATACCGCGCCCGCCAACTGACTGAAGACATCGCCTTGGGGTTGCAGGCCAAGTTGTTGCTGGAGACCGGGAATGCGGTGGTCAGTGATGCCTTCATCGCCAGTCGTCTGGTGGGTGGCGGCCGAGTGTATGGCGCATTGCCACGAGGCCTGGACGTGGAAACCATTGTCGCCCGCTCGACCCCGCAAGGGTTCTGATTGGTTAGAAGATCGCAGCCTTCGGCAGCTCCTACGGGTACACGACGAGCTCTTGTAGGAGCTGCCGCAGGCTGCGATCTTTTTTGGCTGTTCCCGTGAAGCGACGATGCAGGCAAGATGAAGGTCTGCAAGTCAGAACACAGGATGCTGATCGTGACCGAAGCTTTTATTGTCGTTCAAACCGCCGAGCAAGCCGTGGATCGGCTTGCACTCTTGCACAATCGTGCAACCACCGCGCTGAGCCAGGCGCTCAAGCGTTACCTCAAGGATCGCGTCGAGCCCGATGCCGAACAGCGCTCGATGTTCCGCTATCCCGAATTGCGCCTGACCTACCTTTGCCAGGGCGAAGTCCCGCAGACCACCCGTGCCTATGCCAAGGTCCAGTTGCCGGGCACCTACAGCGTCACCGTCACCCATCCATCGGCTTTCCGTAAATACCTGCTGGAACAGCTGGTTCCGCTGATGCACGACTTCACCGTGACCGTGGAAGTCGGTGTCAGCGAGCAGAACATCCCGTATCCGTATGTGGTCGAGCAGGGCGATGAACTGGGGGGATCCGGCGTCACCGCTGCCGTGCTGGCGCGGGTGTTCCCGAGTACCGACCTGTCGGCCGCGACCGATGGCATTGCCGACGGTTTGTACGATTGGGAAAACACCGATCCGCTGCCCCTGGCCCTGTTCGATGCCGCGCGGGTGGATTTCTCCCTGCGCCGACTGGTGCATTACACCGGCAGCGACTGGCGGCATGTGCAGCCGTGGATTCTGCTGACCAACTATCACCGCTACGTCGACCAGTTCATCGTCCATGGTCTGGAGCAACTGCGCAAAGATCCGCGCTTCGTGCGCATGGTGCTGCCGGGAAATGTGATCATCGAGAAGGGCATGGATCACGGCGAAGCCTCGGCGATTGCCGCCGGAGTGGTCTGGCACCGCTACCAGATGCCGGCCTATCACCTGATCGCCAGTGACGGCCACGGCGTGACGCTGGTCAACATCGGCGTCGGCCCGTCCAACGCCAAGAACATCACCGACCACCTGGCCGTGCTGCGCCCGCATTGCTGGCTGATGATCGGTCACTGCGGCGGCCTGCGTCAGTCGCAGACTATTGGCGATTACGTGCTGGCACACGCTTACATGCGCCGCGACGGGATTCTCGACCGAGTGGTGCCGCCGAACATTCCGATTCCGGCGTTGGCCGAAGTGCAGCTGGCGCTTCAGCAAGCGGCGGCCAACGTCACTGGCGAGAAGGGCGACGAACTGAAGAAACGCCTGCGTACCGGCACCGTGCTGACCTACGACGACCGTAACTGGGAACTGCGTTGGGCCCAGGAACGTCCGCTGATCAACCTGTCCCGCGCCGTGGCGGTGGACATGGAAAGCGGCACCATCGCAGCGCAAGGTTATCGTTTGCGGGTGCCATACGGCACGTTGCTGTGCGTCTCGGACAAGCCGTTGCACAGCGAAATCAAGCTGCCGGGTTCGGCCAACGCCTTCTATGAACGCGCGGTCAGCCAGCACTTGAAGATCGGTATCGAGGCGGTGGATCTGTTGCGCACCGAACTCAACTCACTGCACTCGCGCAAATTGCGCAGTTTCGACGAGCCGCCGTTCCGCTGATTTGTCGATGGTCATTTAACGGTCGGGCTACTAGCATTAGCAGCCCTGACCGTTAGATGTTGTTTTGCCCATGTCGCGTCCATCTCGTCCACCTTCCCGCCGTCCTGGCGCGAAACCCTCTCCTTCAGCCCCGCGCCGTGTCGCCAAGGCGCCGCCGGCCGAGCCGAAACTGATCCTGTTCAACAAACCGTTCGATGTGCTGACGCAATTCAGTGATGGCGAAGGACGCGCGACGCTCAAGGATTACATCGATGTACCGGGCATCTATCCGGCGGGACGGCTGGACCGCGACAGCGAAGGCTTGTTGCTGCTGACCAACGACGGTCAGCTTCAGGCGCGGATCGCCGACCCGAAGCACAAGCTGGCCAAGACCTATTGGGTACAGGTCGAGGGCGAGCCGAGCGCCGGGCAATTGCAGCGTTTGCGTGACGGCGTCGAATTGAATGACGGCATGACCTTGCCCGCCGAGGCGCGGCAACTGGACGAACCCGAGCTGTGGCCGCGCAATCCGCCGGTGCGCTTTCGTAAAAGCGTGCCGACCAGTTGGCTGGAGTTGGTGATTCGCGAAGGGCGCAACCGCCAAGTGCGGCGCATGACCGCTGCGGTGGGTTTGCCGACGTTGCGCCTGGTACGGGTCAGAATCGGTGACTGGACGATCGAAGGGCTCGATCAGGGACAGTGGAAAGAAGTACCGGCGCACTTATAAGGCGCCGGATTCGATCAGGCCGATCACCACGCTCTTGATCACGAACGCCGCCACACCCAGGCCCAGCACGAAGAACAGAATGAACGAGCCAAAGCGCCCGGCCTTGGACTTTTTCGCCAGATCCCAGACGATGAAACCCATGAAAATGATCAGGATGCTGACCAGTCCGGTCATCATCCACTCTTCGAAAACGGCAGGATCCATCGAACATCTCCAGCGCGGGCGTGGCTAAAAAGGGCGCGGGGAGTATACGCCTGCGCGGGTTAGCGCTGTATTGACCTGCGTCGGTGTGTCGCAGTCATTCGTCGCCCGGCCTGACAACCGACCTGCTCTTGTAGGAGCTGCCGAAGGCTGCGATCTTTTGATCTTGCCTTTTAAAAACAAGATCTAAAGATCGCAGCCTCGTTTCACTCGACAGCTCCTACCAGCTCCTACCAGCTCCTACAGGCGCTTACAGAAGTGCTACTTAGCTACGCAGATGAGTCAACGGCAGTTCAGTGCTATTGAGCACCTGATTCAGCACAAAACTCGACCGCACACTGGTCACCCCTTCAATCCGGGTCAGATGCCCGAGCAGCAGTTTCTGGTAGTGATCCATGTCCGGCACCACGACCTTGAGTTGATAGTCGGCATCCATTCCGGTCACCAGGCTGCATTCGAGCACTTGGGGCAGGGTGCGGATGGCCGCTTCGAAGTTTTCGAAACGCTCCGGCGTGTGACGGTCCATGCCGATCAGTACATAGGCCGTCAGGCTCAGGCCGAGCATCTTGCGGTCGAGCAGGGCGACCTGGCGGGAAATGTAGCCGTCGTCTTCCAGTTGCTTGACCCGCCGCGAGCACGGCGAAGGCGACAGGCCGATGCGCTCGGCCAGCTCCTGGTTGGAGATGCGCGCGTCGCGCTGCAATTCCGCCAAAATACTCAGGTCGTAACGGTCGAGCTTGCTCATCAAACGTTCCTTTGTCGTAACTATTGCGGAGGATTATGTATCCGTGGTTAAAAATTGCGCAAGTGATGTTTAATCAAGCAATCTTCGCAATCCTCTGCCGGCGCTCCAGGCCTATTCTTATCACCAGAATCACTGCTCGGACAAACAGTCCAGTGCGGCTCGCCCAATCAGGCCCGCCGCGGTCGCCACCCCCACCGGGGATGTGCCGGCCCCCGAGCTACACACTGTCCAGAAGACGGCGTGAGGTGAGCCGGCGCCACAAGCGTCGAGCCAGGACGAAGTTCTCCAAGGGGAGGCCGACGGGTCTCCCCTTTTTCTTGCGTGGAATTTGCTGCCGTGAATAAAAGAGCGGCCCTCAATAAATAAGTTGCGTGACAGATAACCTGTAGCAGAACCGGCCCGTACTTTCCCAGTCTTATGTACAGGCCCTAACACGCAATGAGGAAAAGCATGAAGTCGCGCATCTGGCGTTTGGCCGGCGTTGGTTTGCTGTGTGTCAGTGTCACGGCGCAAACGATGGCCGATGAGCCACAAAACCATGACCGTGATGGCGGGCAACACGGCCAGGGCGGGCATCGGGGTGACAATCAGGGCCATGGTGGCAACAACCCGCCGCGCCCGCAAAACAGCCAGCCGCAGAACGAGCCCCGTGCGCAGAACAACGACAACCGCCAGTACGAGCACAACGGCCAGAATCAACATCTGAACAATGGCCAGTGGCAGAACCGTCCAGCGCCGGATTTCAACAGCCGGGTTCGCTCGCCGCCGCCTCCGCCGCAGTTGCCGGCCACTGACATGCCGATCCAGCCCCGTCCCGACACCGTGCACCAGACCCAGCCGCCGCAGCGCGGTTACTACCAGGACCAGCCGCGTCGCAATAATTACAACCAGCGCTGGAATGGCTACACAGTCGCACCGTCCTATGACAATCACATGCAGGGGCGCTCGAGTGGATACGGTAACGGCTGGGGGCCAGGCCCCAGGTATCGTCCTGGCCAGATGATCGACCGCTTCCCCGAACGCCACTTCCGCGTGCCTTATCGTGGCATGGATTACTACTATTCCGGCGGTTACTGGTATCGCCCGCTCGGCCCGCGCTATGAAGTGGTGAAGCCACCGCGCGGGATTCGCGTCAGATACCTGCCCGATTACGCCCAACAAGTGTTCATCGGCGGGGCGCTGCTGTTCCTTGCGGCCGGTTCGTATTACGCCTATGAGGAAAGCACTCAGGACTACGTCGTGGTCGAGCCCCAGGTTGGCCAAGAACCGGCCGGCAGCAATGGTTATGACGTGGAGGCGTATCCGGCCAACGGTCAGTCGACGGAGCAGGTCGGTCGGGATGGCTACGAGTGTTATCAATACGCGGTGCAGCAGAGTGGTTTCGATCCACGAACCGCCACCTACCAGCCAGACCCGTCGGTGGTGCAAGCCTACCGACAGGCCCAGGGCAACTGCCTGAGCAGTCGCGGTTATCAGGTGAGTTACTGAGCCCGGGCGGCTTTCACCACTTCCCGCGGATCGGCGTGCACCAGCACTTCGGCGCGCGGGTAGGCGTTGTGAATGGCCGCGGCAGCCTGATCGCTGATGCCGTGGGCGACTGACAGCGTCAGTTCCCCCGGCAACTCCAGATGCAACTGCACAAACCACTGGTTGCCGGAGATCCGCGTACGCAAGTCATGGGCACCCAACACACCGGGTACGCTGCACGCCAGTTCCAGCATGTGCTGGCTGACATCCGGCGGCAGTTCTTCATCCATCAACACGGCAAAACTCTCCCGGGCGATCCGCACTGCGCTCCAAAAGATATAAGCAGCGATGCCCAGGCCAAACCAGGCGTCGACCTGATCCCAGCCAAACCCGGCCAGTACCAGCGCCAGCAGAATGCTGCCGTTGAGTAACATGTCCGAACGGTAATGCAGCGAGTCGGCACGCACGGCATTGGAGCCGGTTGCCTTGACCACCCGATGTTGCAACATCAGCAAGGCGAGGGTCAGGGCGAGCGAGAACACAATCACACCGATGCTGATCCACGGCGCGCCGACCGGTTCGGGATGTTTCAGCCGGTCAAAGGCCTGCAACGCAATCAGTACCGCACTGCCGCCAATGAACAACGCTTGGGCCATGCCCGACAACGACTCGGCCTTGCCGTGGCCGTAGCGATGATCGTCGTCGGCCGGACGCAGGGCGTAATGCACCGCCAGCAGGTTGAGCAATGAGGTGACACCGTCGAGTGCCGAGTCGGTGAGCCCGGCGAGCATGCTCACCGAGCCGCTCAGCCACCAGGCGATGGCTTTGGCGACGATCAAGGTGCACGCCACCGCCACCGAGGCACGGGTCGCCAGCCGCAGCAGGCGGGCGTGTTCGGAGCTGGAGGTCATAGTGGCCATCGTTACTTGAAGAGTCCTTTTGCGCGCAGGGATTATGCGGCGGGTTGCAGGCCGAACATCGCCAGTTGTTGGGCGCTGCCTTTGCTCTGGATCAGGCGTGGATCGTCCAGCGGGAAGCTGCGGCCCAGTTCGCTTTCCAGAATAGTCTGCAACTTGCGGTTATCGACCTTGCCGTCGGCACCGATGGCGTCCTTGAGTTTTTGCGGGTCGACCTGGGCGGTCTTGCCCGGCTCGAAATAAATCGCGCCGGTGGCGAAGTCCACGGCAAACGCGATCAGGCCGGGAATGATGTAGAACAGCAGGCCAACGGCGTCGAGCGCGGCGATGGCCGGGTCGATCTTGCCTTCGATCTGGCCACGGCGATCGGGGTAGAAGATCGATCCGCAGGCGGTCACTTGAGTCAGCAAGGTTGCGACCAGAACACCGCCAATCAGGCGAAAGGGAGCACGCATATGAAATCTCCTGAGTAGAACGCCAAGAACGTTACTGGTTAGAGCCCAGACTACGCCAAACAGTTCGCCGTTATACTCGGACCTCTGTTTTGGAGCCAGCATGATTTCTTTGCCGATCGATGAAGTTTTACCCGCCCTGCGTGAAGCCCTCGCTACACGCCACGAAGCCGTGCTCGAAGCACCGCCCGGCGCCGGTAAGACCACCCGCGTGCCTTTGGCCTTGCTCAACGAGCCGTGGCTGACCGGGCAGACCATCCTGATGCTCGAACCCCGCCGGCTGGCCGCGCGTGCAGCGGCGGAGCGGCTGGCCAGTGAACTGGGAGAGAAGGTTGGCGAGACCGTGGGTTATCGCATTCGTCTGGACAGCAAAGTCGGCCCCAACACCCGCATCGAAGTGGTCACCGAAGGCATCCTCACCCGGCGTTTGCAGGATGATCCGGCGCTGGAAGGCGTGGGCCTGCTGATCTTCGATGAGTTTCACGAACGCAGCCTCGACGCTGATCTGGCGCTGGCTCTGAGCCTCAATGGCCGCGAACTGTTCCGTGACGATCAGCCGCTGAAAATCCTCTTGATGTCCGCCACGCTCGAAGGTGAGCGCCTCTCCGGGTTGCTTGACGACGCGCCGATCCTGCGCAGCGAAGGGCGCATGTACCCAGTGGCGATGCGCTGGGGGCGGCCGTTTCAGGCCGGTGAATTCATCGAGCCACGTCTGGTGCAGACCATCCTTGAAGCCTTGAACGACGAGACCGGCAGCGTGCTGGTGTTCCTGCCGGGGCAGGCGGAAATCCGTCGCGTGCATCAGCAACTGGCCGATGCCTTGGGCGAAAACACTCCCGTTCTACTGTGCCCGTTGCACGGTGAACTGGACCTTGCCGCGCAACGGGCAGCCATCGATCCGGCACCGACGGGCAAGCGCAAAGTGGTGCTGGCCACCAACATCGCCGAAACCAGTTTGACCATCAACGGCGTGCGCGTGGTGATCGATGCCGGGCTGGCGCGGGTGCCGCGTTTCGACCCCGGCAGCGGCATGACCCGTCTCGACACCCAGCGCATTTCCAAGGCCAGTGCCACCCAGCGCGCGGGCCGGGCCGGGCGACTGGAGCCGGGCGTGTGTTATCGCTTGTGGTCCCAGGACCAGCACGAACAACTGGCGGCCTATGGCAGTGCGGAAATCCTTTCGGCGGACCTCGCCGGGCTGGCTCTGCAACTGGGGCGCTGGGGCGTGACACCGGGGCAACTGGTGTGGCTCGACGTGCCGCCAGCCGCCGCCTATGCACAGGCCCAGGACCTGCTCGAACGCTTAGGCGCACTGGAGGGTGAAGCGCTGACCCGTCATGGTCAGGCCATGGCCGAACTGCCGGCCCATCCGCGCATCGGGCATTTGCTGTTGCGCGGCCAGGCACTGGGTCTGGCGGACATGGCCTGCGATGTCGCGGCACTGCTCGGCGAGCGCGATATCTTGCGCGGCGCCGGGGCGGACTTGCACAGCCGACTGGTGCTGTTGTCGGGCGAAGAACGCGCCGCACGCGGTGCTCAGGGCGGGGTGCAGCGCGCACGGCAACTGGCGCGGCAATATCGGGGTTACCTGCGCGGCAAAGCCTCGGAGCCGGTCAGCGATCCGGATCATCCGCGCTGGCTCGGCGCGTTGCTGGCGCTGGCCTATCCCGACCGCGTCGCCCAACAACGGCGCGCCGGTGGTGCGGAATATCGCTTGGCCAACGGACGTGCCGCACTGTTCGCCGAGGCCGACAGCCTGATGAAGCAACCGTGGCTGGTAATCGCCGATCTGGGCAGTCGCCAGGGCCAGCGTGAGGAGCGGATTTACCTGGCGACGGACTTCGATCCGGCGCTCTTCGATTCAGTGCTGGCCGAGCAGGTGCGCTGCGTCGATCAACTGGATTGGGATGAACGTGAAGGGGTGCTGCGGGCAGAGCGTCAGCGCAAGGTTGGCGAATTGATCCTCAGTCGTGAACCGCTGACGGGGCTCGACGAAACCGCCCGCAGCCAGGCACTGGTGAACCTGGTGCGGCGCAAAGGCCTGGAGCTGTTGCCGTGGACCCCGGAGCTGCGTCAGTGGCAGGCGCGGGTCGCGTTGCTGCGGCAACTGGACCTGGCCGGCAAGGGCGAGAGCGAGTGGCCGGATGTCAGCGACGCGGCGTTGCTCAAGAGTCTGGAGCAGTGGCTGATGCCGTATCTGGGCAAGGTTTCGCGGCTCAGTCACTTCGCCAATCTGGACCTGTCGAGCATCGTCCACAACCTGCTGCCATGGCCACTGCCGCAGCGGCTGGACGAGCTGGCGCCGCATCATTTGAGCGTGCCGTCGGGCTCGTCGATTCGCCTGGACTACAGCGAGCAGCCGCCGATTCTGGCGGTGCGTTTGCAGGAGTTGTTCGGCCTGGCGGAAACCCCGCGCATCGCCGGGGGCCGACAGGTGGTGAAACTGCATCTGTTGTCCCCGGCGCGCCGGCCGGTGCAGGTGACTCAAGACCTGGCCAACTTCTGGCGCAGCACCTATGCCGAGGTGAAGAAGGATTTGAAGGGGCGTTATCCGAAACATTACTGGCCGGATGATCCGCTGGTGGCCGAAGCCACTGCGCGGATCAAACCGCGCAAGTAATCGCAGCGCGATTACGTAGGAGCTGCCGCAGGCTGCGATCTTTTGATCTTCTACTCAGGCGGATCGACCCGGTCCAGCGCCCGGTTCACCGCCAGCTCGCCCAGCATGATGACTTGCGCGATACCCAACAGCGTATTGCGATTGGTCCCCTCGGTACGGTCCGCCAGATCCATCGTCATGACATTGGCCGAGGCCAGTGACTCGCAGGCGTGAGCCAACAGGGTCTCGGTATCGAGTTGCGGATTGACGATGAACATGCTGCAGAGTTTGCGGGGAGTGGCCTGGATGTCGGCGGCTGAGGGGATGCGTTCGGAAGGTATTGCCGGATCATTGTTCGGCGGATTCGGTGTGGGTTTGATCATAAGTACTTCCCTTTATTAGTAGGGCCGCACCATCTCGC
>NZ_JAHUWC010000060.1:0-321 GCF_019219185.1 Pseudomonas sp. PDM26
GTAAGCGCTGTGAGGCGTTGAGCTAACCAATACTAATTGCCCGTGAGGCTTGACCATATAACACCCAAGCAATTTGATGCTCCTAGCTGAAAAGGCGAAAGAGACCAGATTGCGGTGTGTGAAGACGCAATGAACCGAAAGTTCGCAAACACACAAATCTATCACCTACCCAATTTGCTGAAGCGCGGCCAGCTGGCCACGACTCGGTACCCGAATTTCTTGACGACCATAGAGCATTGGAACCACCTGATCCCATCCCGAACTCAGCAGTGAAACGATGCATCGCCGATGGTAGTGTGGGGTTTCCCCATGTGAGAGTAG
>NZ_JAHUWC010000061.1:0-321 GCF_019219185.1 Pseudomonas sp. PDM26
ACACATTGCCGCTGAGGGTTAGCAGGGTTTCCGAGGCGGTACCGGCATGGCTGTCGTCCACGCCACTGGGCAGGTCGTCGACGATGTTCACGTCGAGGCTGCCCGTGGCGGTGGTGCCGTTGTCGTCAACCACGGTCACGGCGAACTGCTCAGGCAAAGTGTTGGCGCCGTTGGCGGTCGGGTGCGCTTCGTTGTCGTTGAGGGTGTAGCTGTAGCTGATCACCCCGGTCGCCGGGTTGTAACCGGTGATGGTCAACGTGCTGCCCAACGGCGTGGTGATCGATTGCGGCAAGCCCGCAGCCACGCCACTGCTGACCACGG
>NZ_JAHUWC010000062.1:0-305 GCF_019219185.1 Pseudomonas sp. PDM26
GTGCCCGTCACACCGTCGATGCTGAAGTTGACCACACTGACCGGGCCATCGACGCTCGAGGTGCCGCTGAGGACGCTGCCAGTCAGGGCGGTATCTTCCAGGGTGGAGAGCGTTTCATTGGCGTCGGTGAAGCTGTCGTCGACCGGCGTGACGTCGATGTTCAGGGTCGAAGTGTCGTCTGTACCGGAACCGTCGGTGACGGTGTAGATCACGGTCGGTACCGCGCCGTTGTAGTTGGCGGCCGGCGTGAAGGTGTAGGCGCCGTTCGCCGCGATCACCAAGGTGCCGACGTTGGCGATGGTCGC
>NZ_JAHUWC010000063.1:0-293 GCF_019219185.1 Pseudomonas sp. PDM26
TGTTCTTTCTCGACTGTTTGGACTCCACAAGTACGACGCTACTTCGCGATCTGATGCACCGCAGGTCGCAAACTTGCCGGTGCCTGAGACCCGTCCTCTCTCCACATCGACGACGGCCGAGCCCACCACCCATACACTGCGACCCTTGGAAAACTGGTGCCATCCGTTCCAGGACAAGCGCGATCCTCTGAGGCAACTGACCCACCTGGCCAAAGCGGTGGCCGGCTACTACCCACTTGGAAACGGCGGCATGTGGCACGGCGGCGTGCACTTCGACAAAGGCACCGCCGGTA
>NZ_JAHUWC010000064.1:0-292 GCF_019219185.1 Pseudomonas sp. PDM26
CCACCTTGTGGCAGGTTTGCAGGGCCCAGACGGCGTCCTCGTGGCTGCTGAAGCCGGAGGGCGAGCGCAACGGCAGCGTGACGTCGAACTCGTAGCAGCGCTGGTCGTCGCAGAACTCGACCATGTCAAAAGCGCCCTCGTCGTGGGCGGTGCAGCGGTACCAGATGCCCACGTCCGCGAGCAGACGGCTGATGAAGTCCAGGTCGCTTTCGTTGTACTGCATCACCTGGTCGCGCCGTGGGTACTCGCGTTTGAGCGTGAAGCGGAAGTCCCCGGGGACGAAGTCGTGACG
>NZ_JAHUWC010000065.1:0-291 GCF_019219185.1 Pseudomonas sp. PDM26
GGGATGGGATCAGGTGGTTCCAATGCTCTATGGTCGTCAAGAAATTCGGGTACCGAGTCGTGGCCGGCTGGCCGCGCTTCAGCAAATTGGGTAGGTGATAGATTTGTGTGGTGCGAACTTTCGGTTCATTGCGTCTTCACACACCGCAATCTGGCTTTTAAGCGCAAATTGCTTGGGTGTTATATGGTCAAGCCTCACGGGCAATTAGTATTGGTTAGCTCAACGCCTCACAGCGCTTACACACCCAACCTATCAACGTCGTAGTCTTCGACGGCCCTTCAGGGGACTCAA
>NZ_JAHUWC010000066.1:0-291 GCF_019219185.1 Pseudomonas sp. PDM26
GGCGCTCTCCCAGCTGAGCTATGGCCCCATACAAAATTGGTGGGTCTGGGCAGATTCGAACTGCCGACCTCACCCTTATCAGGGGTGCGCTCTAACCAACTGAGCTACAGACCCAATTTCGAGCGCGCAACTGTTAGCTTGGAGCTATCAGCTTGGAGCTTAAAGCTGCTTCTATCGTCTTCTTCAATGAATCAAGCAATTCGTGTGGGAGCTCATGGAGCAGCTGAGTCGTCGATTAAGGAGGTGATCCAGCCGCAGGTTCCCCTACGGCTACCTTGTTACGACTTCACC
>NZ_JAHUWC010000067.1:0-279 GCF_019219185.1 Pseudomonas sp. PDM26
ACGGCGCCAACACTTTGCCTGAGCAGTTCGCCGTGACCGTGGTCGACGACAACGGCACCACCGCCACGGGCAGCCTCGACGTGAACGTTGTCGACGACCTGCCGGAGGGCGTGGACGACAGCCATGCCGGTACCGCTTCGGAAACCCTGCTGACCCTCAGCGGCAATGTGTTGAGCAACGATGTGCAAGGCGCCGACCGCGTAACGCTCGGGGAAAACGCCGGGCCGATCACCCCCGGGACCTTCACCGGGACCTACGGCACCCTGGTGCTGAATGCCA
>NZ_JAHUWC010000068.1:0-273 GCF_019219185.1 Pseudomonas sp. PDM26
GCTTCATCGACGCCAGCGAAACAGTGTCGACCCTGGAAGACACGGCCCTGACAGGCAGCGTCCTCTCCGACACGAGCAGCGTCGATGGCCCGGTCAGCGTGGTCAACTTCACCATCGGTGCGACCACTTACACCGCCGGCAGCACAGCGACCATCGCCAACGTCGGCACCTTGGTGATCGCGGCGAACGGCGCCTACACCTTCACGCCGGCCGCCAACTACAACGGCGCGGTACCGACCGTGATCTACACCGTCACCGACGGTTCCGGTACAG
>NZ_JAHUWC010000069.1:0-262 GCF_019219185.1 Pseudomonas sp. PDM26
GGTCTTTCGGCGTGGGTGTTTTTCACACCCATTGTCGTTACTCATGTCAGCATTCGCACTTCTGATACCTCCAGCAAGCTTCTCAACTCACCTTCACAGGCTTACAGAACGCTCCTCTACCGCATCACCCGAAGGTGATACCCGTAGCTTCGGTGTATGGTTTGAGCCCCGTTACATCTTCCGCGCAGGCCGACTCGACTAGTGAGCTATTACGCTTTCTTTAAAGGGTGGCTGCTTCTAAGCCAACCTCCTAGCTGTCTAA